>DASWOH010000149.1:0-41900 GCA_036398815.1 Rhizobium sp.
ATTTACCGACGCGACCGTGATCTATATCGGCCGCTCCGACGCCTATCTCCAGGCGATGTCGCCGCGCGTGCTGCATCTGCAGGCGCTGGTGCCGCATGAGGGAGAGGTCGCCGCCGCAACCGCACCGGCGGCACCGGCCGCGGCAACGAAAGCCGATGCGAAGAAGGCGAATGCGCCGTCGCGGTAAACGATCTTCTGCTTGGATATTGACTTAAAAGTAAAAAAAACGCCCCGTCGATCAAGACAGGGCGTTTTTCATAAAACCACAGAACCGATCGCTCAGTCCTTGGCGCGTTCGACGTAGGAATTGTCTTCCGTGGCGATGACGACGCGGGTGCCGGCGTTGATGTGCGGCGGCACCAGGGTGCGGACGCCGTTCGACAGGATCGCAGGCTTGTAGGAGGAGGAGGCCGTCTGGCCCTTGACGACCGGTTCCGTCTCGGCGATTTCCAGCGTGACGTGACGCGGCAACTGGATGGCCAGCGGAATGCCTTCATGGATCGACAGGACGCAGGTCATGCCTTCCTGCAGGAAGGCCTTCTGGTCGCCCATGGTTTCGACATCGACGACAACCTGGTCGTAGGTCGCCGGGTTCATGAAGTGGAAGCCTTCGCCGTCTTCGTAGAGATACTGGAAGTTCACGTCTTCGACGAAGGCGCGCTCGACCTGCTCGGTGGTGCGCCAGCGTTCGGACACCTTTACGCCGTCGACGATGCGGCGCATGTCGACCTGCGTGACCGGCGTACCCTTGCCCGGATGAAAGTTCGCGGCGGTGAGAACGACGTAGAGCTTGCCGTCGACGTCGAGAACGTTGCCCTTGCGGACCGAAGAGGCGATGACCTTGACCATAAGACTTCCTTGTAACTCTGCTTGCCGCGTCGTAGAGGACTGTCGAAGTATACCCCGAGACGCAGCTATTGTTTGCTTGGGGGCGCAACTACCCTAAATCAGCGGAAATAGCCACCCCCCAACCCCGGTGGTCTAAAGAAGAAAGCATCGATGGAGCCAACGAGCAGCAAAGCGTCCCCCTGGTGGACCCGCAGCGTCCATGCGGACCGGCGGCCTTTCCTCCTTGGCCGCAACGCCATCCAGGCGTCGCTGCGTGGTTTCTTCGCGCGCCATGACTTCATCGAGGTCGATACGGCGACGCTGCAGGTCTCGCCGGGCAACGAGGCGCATCTGCACGCCTTCGTCACGGAGGCGCTGACGACGGACGGCCAGAAGGCGCCCTTCTATCTGCATACCTCGCCGGAATTCGCCTGCAAGAAGTTGCTCGCCGCCGGCGAGGAGCGCATTGCCTGTTTCGCCCATGTCTATCGCAATCGCGAGCGCGGACCGCTGCACCATCCGGAATTCACCATGCTGGAATGGTATCGGGCCGGCGAGACCTATGAGGCGCTGATGACCGATTGCGCCGCGCTGCTGGCGCTGGCCGCCGAGACCGTTGGGGCAAAGAAGCTTACCTATCGCGGCGCGGAGACCGATCCGTTCTTGACGCCGGAGCGTATCAGCGTTGCCGCCGCCTTCGAACGTCATGCCGGGATCGATCTGCTCGGATCGGTCGGCCCTGACGGTTCCACGGATCGCGAGCATCTGGCGGCCGAGTTGCGGCGCGTCGGCATGCGGGTTGCCGCCGACGACCATTGGCCCGATCTTTTCAGCCGCGTGCTGGTCGAGAAGGTCGAGCCCTATCTCGGCTTCGGCCGGGCGACGATCCTCGATGAATATCCGGTCTCGGAGGCCGCCCTTGCCCGGCCTTCGGCCGGGGATCATCGCGTCGCCGAACGCTTCGAACTCTATGCCTGCGGCGTCGAGCTTGCCAATGCTTTCGGTGAGCTCACCGATGCCGACGAGCAGCGGCGGCGGTTCAAGATCGAGATGGCCGAGAAGGAGCGCGTCTACGGCGAGACCTATCCGCTGGACGAGGATTTTCTTCAAGCCCTTGCCGTCATGCCGGAAGCGAGCGGCATTGCGCTCGGTTTCGATCGGCTGGTGATGCTGGCAACCGGCGCCTCGCGGATCGAACAGGTGCTTTGGGCGCCGGTATCGGAGTTCGGCTCATGAATGTGATGCGCCCCATCAGAACTGTCGACGATCTCGAGCAGGCCGGCTTGATCGATAGCGCCGAGGCGCTTTCGCTGGAAGCGGTGGCGGAGCGCTATGCCATCGCCCTGACGCCGACCGTGGCAAGGCTGATCGACCGCGGCGACCCCGCCGATCCCATCGCCCGGCAATTCGTGCCCGATATGGCCGAGCTCGTCGTCACGCCGGAAGAGCGGGCCGATCCGATTGGCGATCATGCCCATAGCCCGGTCGAGGGCATCGTGCATCGCTATCCCGACCGTGTGCTGCTGAAAGCCGTGCATGTCTGCCCGGTCTACTGCCGTTTCTGTTTCCGCCGCGAGATGGTCGGGCCGCAGGGACTCGGGACGCTGGACGCGGCGGCGCTCGATGCCGCCTTTGCCTATATCCGCGATCACAAGGAGATCTGGGAGGTCATCCTCACCGGCGGCGATCCGCTGGTGCTGTCGCCCCGCCGGCTGGAAGAGATCTTGAGGCAGCTCGCGGATATCGAGCATGTGAAGATCGTCCGTTTCCATAGCCGCGTGCCCGTGGTCGATCCGCTGAAGATCGACGGGGCGTTGATCGCGGCGCTGAAGGCGAGCGGCAAGACCGTCTATGTGGCACTGCATGCCAATCATCCGCGCGAATTGACGGCGGAGGCGCGCGCCGCCTGCGCCCGGCTGGTGGATGCCGGCATTGTCCTTGTCAGCCAATCGGTGCTGCTGAAGGGCGTCAACGACGATCCGGACGTGCTGGCTTCATTGATGAAGGCTTTCGTCGAAACGCGGATCAAGCCCTATTACCTGCACCACCCAGATCTAGCGCCCGGCACCAGCCATTTCCGGCTGACGATCGCTGAAGGTCAGGCAATCGTTGCGGCGCTGCGTGGCCGCATTTCCGGCCTTTGCCAGCCCACCTATATCCTCGATATCCCCGGCGGTCACGGCAAGGCGGATATCGGCAAAAGCGCGGTTCGCGAAGTCGGCGAAGGCTGCTATTCCATCTCGGATTATCGCGGCGGCGAGCATGCCTATCCGCCGGAGGGACAGTGAAACGGCTTTCCGTTTCTTTGCTGTCTTGCGATGTCTGCAACTCCAAATTTTATAGGAACTCGCGTGGAAATCTGGCAGCATTAACCCTGTGGCCACGTATCGTTTTTCCTCACGTCATCGTTGATAAATTTTAGAACCGTAAAATATTGCGCTCTTAACGGCAGGTTGAATGGCTTAAATATCGTAAACTTTATTTAGATAAGTCTTATATTTAAGATATTCTTGCTAAGTATAGCCCCATTATATTTACCACATCGCTTAGTGGAATGTTCTATTTTGCCTGTTACTTCTCAGGCGAAGATAAGACCGCATTACTGTGGTCGTGTTTACGATTGCCTGGAGGGACTACGGATGAATGAGACGATTCGCGATTTGCTGGCCAAGTTCGGCGCGCTTCCCGTTACTGTGGATCAGATTGCCGACGATGCCGATCTCTATGCAGCGGGGCTGTCTTCCTTTGCGTCGGTGCAGCTCATGCTCGGTATCGAGGAGGCCTTCGACATCGAGTTTCCCGACAATCTGCTCAACCGCAAATCCTTTGCCAGCATCGTTGCCATCGAAAAGACGGTCGGCATGATCCTGGACAGCCGAAAGGTCGCCTGATGAACGTGGCGGTCGCTTTGGTTGAAGCCGGAGCCGGCGGCAAGATGACGGCGCGGGCCGCGCGTGTCGCGGCGGTTGCGGGCAAGCATGCCGATGCAGTCGATGCCGAAGGCCGCTTCCCGCGCGAGGCGGTGGAGGCGATGCGGGCCGAGAAGCTGCTGTCGATCCAGATTCCCGCCGATCTCGGCGGCGAAGGGGCGTCGATCACCGAAATCGCCGAGCTTTGCTCCCTCCTCGGTCAGGCCTGTGCCGCCAGCGCCATGGTTTTCGCCATGCATCAGATCAAGCTGTCGAGCCTGGTCGAACACGGCGCCGGCAGCGACTGGCACCGCGACTTCATGCGCCGCATCGCCAGGGAACAGCTTCTGCTGGCTTCGGCGACCACGGAAGGCGGCATCGGCGGCAATCTGCGCAACAGCATCTGCGCCATCAAGGTCGAGGGTGACAGCTGTTTTCTGGAGAAGGACGCGACCGTCATTTCCTATGGCGTCCATGCCGATGCGATCCTGATCACCTCGCGCAGTCATGCCGAGGCGGCCCCGTCCGACCAGGTGCTGACCGTTTTCCTCAAGGGTCAATATACGCTTGAGCGCACCGTCGAGTGGAACACGCTCGGCATGCGCGGCACCTGCTCCGATGGTTTCCTCTTCAAGGGCGAAGCGCCCGCTGGGCAGATCCTGCCGAAACCGTTTGCCGAGATCGCGGCGCAGTCGATGCTGGCAAGCTCACATTTGCTCTGGAGCGGTGTCTGGTATGGCATCGCCGCCGATGCCGTCGCCCGCGCCCAGGCTTTCGTGCGCGCCGCCGCCCGCAAATCGCCCGGCACTCAACCGCCCGGCGCGTTGCGGCTGGCGGAAGTCTCCGGCCTGTTGCAAATGGTGAAATCCAACGTCGTCGCCGGGCTGAAAACCTATGAAGAGGCGAAGGCCGACGCTGATCGTCTCTCCTCGATGGCCTTTGCCGTCGCGATGAACAACGTCAAGATCGCGTCGTCGGAGATGATCCTGCCGATCATCAACCACGCCATGCTGATCTGCGGCATCATGGGCTACAAGAACGGCACGCCCTATAGCCTCGGGCGCCATCTGCGCGACGCGCATTCCGCTCAATTGATGATCTCGAATGACCGCATTCTCGGCAATACGTCGACCATGCTGCTCGTCCACAAACAAGATACCAGCCTGTTGGGGTAATCGTCATGGATATGCAAACATCGTTTCTCGACCGCCTTTTCGAATCCGGTCTTCTGATCGACACCGGCGTTGACGGTCTTTATGGCCGCAGCGGCCAGTTCGAAGATGTCATCGCTGCTTTCGAGCGGCTGATCGACAGGTTCGGCGGCGCCGACGGCGCCGAAGCCATCCGCTTTCCGCCGGGCATGAACCGCGCCTTCTTCGAAACCAGCGGTTATATGAAAAGCTTTCCGCAGCTTGCCGGCACGGTGCACAGCTTCTGCGGCAACGAGCTCGACCATATGAGCCTCTTGAAGTGCATGGAAGTCGGCGAAGACTGGACGAAAGACCAGGAGGCGACCGATATCGTGCTGACGCCGGCGGCCTGCTATCCGCTCTATCCGACGGTCGCCAAGCGCGGCGCATTGCCGGAAGCCGGCGCGCTCTTCGACCTGCAATCCTATTGCTTCCGCCATGAGCCTTCCAAGGATCCGGCCCGCCAGCAGCTGTTCCGCATGCGCGAATATGTCTGCATGGGCACGGACAAGCATGTCACCGATTTCCGCCAGAGCTGGATGGATCGCGGTATCGAAATGATGAAGGCCGTCGGCCTCGACGTGGTCATCGACGTCGCCAACGATCCGTTCTTCGGCCGCGCCGGCAAGATGCTCGCCAACAATCAGCGCGACCAGAATCTGAAGTTCGAGCTCTTGATCCCGATTACCTCGTCCGCCAATCCGACCGCCTGCATGAGCTTCAACTATCACCAGGACGCCTTCGGTGCGAAATGGGGCCTGAACTTTGCCGACGGCAGCGTCGCGCATACGGCCTGCGTCGGGTTCGGCCTGGAGCGCATCGCGCTGGCGCTGTTCCATCATCACGGTCTCGATACCAAGGAATGGCCCGAGAGCGTGCGCAAGGCGCTGTGGGGCTGATCGTGGCTTCAATCTTTGCGGGCCTGGACCTTGCCGCCTATCGACCGCATGCGCTGCATGACAGCGAGCGCATGTGGCCGGAAACCAACTGCTACATCGATCTCTGGATCGAGGTGCTGGCGAGCTTGAAGCTACCGCCGGAAGCCATGCTCGGCTTCACCATGGGCCAAGATTTCGAGGGCGATCAGTTCACCTTCTTCAAGGTGCCGCTTGAGGATCTGGAAGCGCTCTACGGCATCCGCTGCACGGAACTGGCGATCTACGACAAGGTCGAGCGCCACGTCGCCGAGCAGATCGGACGCGGCCGGCTCTGCCTGGTGGAGATGGATTCCTTCTATATGCCCGACACCCAGGGCGTCGGCTATCGCCGTGAGCACGGCAAGACGACCGTCGCCATCAACCGGCTGGATTTGGCGGGTCGTGAGCTCGATTATTTCCACAATGGCGGCTTCTTTCAGCTGTCGGGTGAGGATTTCGATGGGCTCTTTCAGCTGCATCTGACGGACGAAGACCTGCCCTTCCTGCCCTATACGGAATTCGCGAAACTTCCGGAGATCAAGCCCGGCGAGGCGGCTATCCGGCAGACGTCGCGGCAGCTTCTGGCCTTCCATTTCCGCCGCCGTCCCGTCGCCAATCCTATCCGCGCCTTCGCGGCGGTCTTTCCGGCGCAGGTGGAAGCCTTGGCCGAGCGGCCCTTTGGCTTCTTCCATAAATATGCCTTCAACACGCTGCGTCAGCTCGGCGCCAATTTCGAGCTGGCGGGCAGCCATCTCGATTGGCTGGCATCCGATTTCGCTGAGGCTGCCACGCAGGCACAGCGGATTTCGGAAGTGGCGAAATCGGTGCAGTTCCAGCTTGCCCGCGCCATAACGCGCAAGAAATTCGAGCCGTTGCAGACGGCGCTTGATCCGGCGGCGGATGCATGGGATTCCATGATGGGGCTGCTGGAACAAAAGCTTTAGGGATCCAATGCACGGGCGTTTGGCTGATATCAGCGGCAAGACGCTGCTGAGCGAAGGGTGGAATCTGGTTCTGACGGATGCGGGCGCCTGCGCTTCGCCTTCGGACCTGTCGGTTTCGGCCGGTCTCATCCCGGCGCCGGTGCCGGGCACCGTGGCCGAGGCACTGGAAAGGGTCGGGCTTTTCGACCGGGAACATCCGTATCCGCTCAACGACCGGGATGCCTGGTATCTCTGCCGGCTGGTCGATGCCGAGGCCGGCAATGCTGTGCTGCGGTTCGAGGGATTGGCGACGCTCTGCGACGTTTTCCTGAACGGGCGGAAAATTCTCGTCTCCGAAAGCATGTTCGAAGCGCATGATCTAGCCGTTCACCTGCAGGGCGGCGATGAACTGGCGCTGTGTTTCCGTGCGCTGGAGCCGCGCCTTGCCGAACCCGGCCCGCGCGCGCGCTGGCGGCCGCAGATGATCACGCCGCAGGGGTTGCGGCTGGTGCGCACGACGCTGCTCGGCCATATGCCCGGCTGGTGCCCGGAAATCCATGCCGTCGGGCCATGGCGGCCGGTGTCGCTGCTGCGTCCGCAGAAGCCTGTTATTCGCGACCTTTCGCTGCGCCCAGATTTGCTGGAGGATGGCGAGGGTCGGCTCTATGCCTCGTTGTCGATCGAAGGACATGTGAGCGACGTCACGCTTCGCTGTGGCGAGGTCGAGCAGGCTTTCGAGCGAGACAGCCATGGCCGCTGCACGGCGATCCTGAAAATCCCCCGTGTGACGCCATGGTGGCCGCGCACGCGTGGCACACCGCATCTCCATGACGTCACGCTGGTCATTGATGGCGTCGAGCATCCGCTCGGGCGCACCGGTTTTCGGCGGCTGGCCATTGATCGCGGCGCCGACGGTCGGGATTTCGGCCTGATCGTCAATGGCGAGCGCATCTTCTGCCGTGGCGCGGTCTGGACCACCGCCGATATCGTAAGGCTGCCCGGAGGCCGTGAGGATTACGAACCGTGGCTGCGGCTGGCGGCGGAAGCGGGCATGAACATGATCCGCATCGGCGGCACCATGGCCTATGAGACGCCGGAGTTCTTCAAGCTCTGCGACGAACTCGGCCTGCTGGTCTGGCAGGACTTCATGTTCGCCAATTTCGACTATCCGAAGGGCGACAAGGGTTTCAACACCCATGTCGAGGCGGAAGTGGCGCAGTTTCTTGGCCGTACGCGCCTCTCTCCATCGCTCGCTGTGCTTTGTGGCGGCAGCGAGATGCATCAGCAGGCGGCGATGCTCGGCCTGCCGGAGCGCTTCTGGGCAAGTCCGATCGTGGAGGAGATCATCCCGGCGGTCGTGCGGTCGCTGCGGCCCGATGTGCCCTATGTCGTCAACTCGCCCTCCGGCGGTGCCATGCCTTTTTCCTCGAATGAAGGGGTGACGCATTATTACGGCGTCGGGGCCTATATGCGGCCGCTCGACGATGCGCGCCGCGCCGATGTCCGTTTCGCGGCGGAAAGCCTGGCTTTCGCGCATGTGCCGCAGGCCCGGACGCTGTCGCGACATCTGCCGGTTCCGGCTGTCCATAGCCCGCTATGGAAAGAGCGCGTGCCGCGCGACCGCGGCGTATCCTGGGATTTCGAAGATGTGCGCGATTACTATCTTAAGGAACTCTACGGCTTCGAGCCGGACCGGCTGCGGCGGGAGGACCCCGAGCTCTATCTCGCTTTGTCACGGGCCGTCACCGGCGAGGTCGCGGAAGAGACCTATGCGGAATGGCGCCGGCAGGGTTCGGGCTGCAACGGCGCGCTGGTCTGGACGCTGCAGGATCTGCTGCCCGGCCCCGGCTGGGGCGTGATCGATTCGACCGGGGAGCCGAAGCCCATCTGGTATGCGCTGCGCCGGGCCTTCCGGCCGGTGCAGGTGCTGCTCACTGATGAGGGTACGAACGGGCTGGATGTGCATGTCGTCAACGAGAGCGAGGTTGCGCTTGGCCTCGATCTCGAGGTTAGCTGCCTGCGTGACGGTCGGCAGAGGGTGGTAGGCGGGAAGCGGGAGTTGTCGATTGAGGCCCGCGCCAGACACAAGATCGCCTGTACCGACCTCTTCGGCGCCTTCTTCGACACCACCTATGCCTTCCGCTTCGGTCCGCCGTCGCATGATGTCACGGTGGCGCAGCTTACGGCACGCGATACGGGCGTTCTGATCGCCGAGGCTTTCCATTTTCCTCTGGGCAGGACGAAAGCCTTCCACGAGGCGGAAATCGCGGCATCCGTTTCACAGCAGGATGACCACTGGTTCCTCGATCTGCACAGCGATCGGCTGGCGCAGTCGGTCCAGATCGATTTCGAAGCCTATCGGGTGGAGGATGACTGGTTTCATCTGTCGCCCGGCGTGACCAGGCGGGTGAGGCTGCGTCCGAGAGCCGGAATTGTGGTTGAGACTGTTCCGACAGGTCAGATCAAGGTCATAGGTAGCCGGCGAATAATCGAAGTGTGATGAAGGTGCGGCAAATGCTGGAGCCTATATCGCCCTCCTGAGCTTGTCGAAGGGGCGGGCGAGATAGGCCGCACGCCCGCTCTCCTATAAGGTTATCCCATCCGGTCCGAACAAATGACAGCGCTCGGGATCGATGCGGATATTCACCGTTTCGCCGGCGCGGATCGCCTGCTGGTCTTCCAGCGCGATGGTCAGTGACTGGCCTCCGTGCAAGGTGGCATAGAGAATGGTCTGGCCGCCGAGATGCTCGACCAGATCGACATGGGCGCTGCCGAGCGCCAGGCCACGATCGCCGACATTCAGATGTTCCGGCCGCGCACCGAGCGTCACGGTGTCGCCGGGCTGGATGCCGCCCAGCCGGCGCGGCAGGCGGACGGTCTGGCCATTTAGGTCGATGACGGCGGAGCCGTCGTCCGAGGCGACGATCTTCGCCCCGAGGAAGTTCATCTTCGGCGAACCGATAAAGCCGGCGACGAACTTGTTCTTCGGCTTGTTGTAGAGATCGAGCGGCGCGCCGACCTGTTCGATTTTGCCGCCGTTGAGCACGACGATCTTGTCGGCCATGGTCATGGCCTCGGTCTGGTCGTGGGTGACGTAAATCATCGTGTTGCCGAGCCGCTGGTGCAGGCGGGCGATCTCGACGCGCATCTGCACGCGCAACTCCGCGTCGAGGTTGGAGAGCGGCTCGTCGAAGAGGAAGATATTGGGCTCGCGCACGATGGCGCGGCCAATGGCGACGCGCTGGCGCTGGCCGCCGGAAAGCTGCTTCGGCTTGCGTTGCAGGAGCTGTGTGATCTGCAGGACCTCGGCCGCCTTTTCGACGCGCGGGTGGATGTCCTGCTTCTTCATGCCGGCCGTCTCCAGGCCGAAGGCGAGGTTCTTGTAGACCGACATATGCGGATAAAGCGCATAGGATTGGAACACTATGGCGATGCCGCGCTTGGAGGCGGGGACATCGTTCATGCGGGTGCCGTCCAAATAGAGCGCGCCGCCGGAAATCGGTTCCAGGCCTGCGATCATGCGCAGCAGCGTGGACTTGCCGCAGCCGGACGGGCCGACGAAGACGGTGAATTCCCCCGGTTCGATCTCGAGGTCAATGCCGTGGACGACCTGAAGTTCGCCATAGCGCTTGATGATCTTCTGCAGCGAGACGCTGGTCGCCATGGGTCCGTCCTCCTTGTTCCTGATGGTTCGCGGGGCAACGTTCATGCCGGCCTCCAGCTCTTGTATTTCGTGCTTTCAGGCCCGACCGGAAAGCGGACTTCGGTGCGGGTTTCCGACGATTCGTAGAAGGCGGTCACCAGTTCCAGCGCCTGGCGGGCATCGACGGTGGTCACCGGCAGCGGGCCGCCGGACACCAGCGACTCGTGGAACAGCTTCATCTGCGTGTTGAAGCGGATCGGCACCGGCTGCCAGTCGGCCAGCAGCGCATCGATCTTCTCCGCGATCTCGTCATTGGCGGGGATGATTTTCCACGGATCCTGGCCGGGGCTATAGGGTTCGTGGTTGCTCTCTATCATCACGTTTTCGAAGCAGAGGCGCAGGCGGCTGATCTGCTCCTGCGAGCCGAGCGTGGCGCTGATAGTCGCAAGCGCACCGTTTTCCATCAGCAGGCTGGCGCTGGCGCAATCTTCCACCTCGATATCGTTGACGCGGGTGGCGACGCGGCCGAAGAGGCCAGCGATCGGCCCCATCAGATAGGTCAGCATGTCGTGCAGGTGGATCGAATGCGTCATCAGCACGCCGCCGAGTTCCGTCGCCCATTTGCCGCGCCAGGGGACCGCATAATAGTCGGCGCCACGCACCCAATGGGTCTCTGAAGTGGCGACATAGGCTTTGCCGGCAATACCGGCCTCAATGATGCGCTTGGCCTTCTGGATGCCGTCGCCATAACGATACTGGAAGATCGGCATCAGCCGGCCCTTTGCCGTCTTCTCCGCGGCGATCACCGCATCGATATCGGCGAGCGAGCCGACCAGCGGCTTTTCGCAGACGACGCTTTTGCCGGCGGCGAGCGCCTGCAGGATCATTTCGAAATGCGATCCGGGCGGCGTGCAGATATCGATGATGTCGATATCCGGCATGTTCAGCACCTCGACGAAATCCTTGAGGCGCCGGGCGATGCCGAATTCGTCACCGACAGCGTTCAGGCGTTCCTCGTTGAGATCGCAAAGCACGGCGACCTCGAAGCGGTCGGAATGCGGCAGGTAGCCCTCGACAATATGGGAGCGGCCGATGCCGAGACCGATGACCGCGACTTTCTTGATGTCGGACATGTCCAGATTACCTCTGCAAGCTGTTGAGTGATGTCGCTTCGGCCAGAGCCTGCGCCTTCAGCGCCAGCTCCATGGCCTTGAAGCAATGGTCCTGCCCCATCGCGGTTTCGGTACGGTCGCGGATATCGGCGGCCAGTTGTCGGCCAAAGGGCAGGTCGACTCCGCTGCAATCGATATGCTGCATGCCCTTGCGGTCGGTGAGGAAAAGATGGTCCGTGCCGGGCCGGCCGGCGACGTCGATATATTTTCTGAGCTCGATCGTGCCTTCGGTGCCGACGATGAACAGGCGGCCGTCGCCCCAGGTGGAGAGGCCGTCGGGGGTGAACCAGTCGACGCGGACATAGCCGGTGACATCAGGCGCTCTCACATGGAAATCGCCATAGTCCTGCAGGCCGGGTGTCTCGGGATTGGCGCGGTTGGAGACCGTTGCCGACAGGATTTCGGCTTCCAGCGAGCCGGCGAAGAACAGGAATTGCTCGCATTGATGCGAGGCGATGTCGGCGATGATGCCGCCATAGCGCTTGCGGTCGAAGAACCACTCCGGCCGGGTCGGCTTGCGCAGCCGGTGCGGCCCGAGACCGGTGGTGTGGATGACCTTGCCGATGGCGCCGACCTTGACCAACTCGCCGGCCTTGACGGTGGAGGCGGTCTCGAAATGCTCGGAATAGAGGATGGAGACGATGCGCTTGGTCTCGGCCTGCACCCGGCGGACCTCGGCGAGCTGATCCAGCGTCACCATGCCCGGCTTGTCGAGCATCACGTCCTTGCCGTGACGCATGGCCTCGATCGCAAGGCCGGCGCGCTCGCTGGAAATCGCGGCGCTGACGATCAGCGCGATGGAGCGATCCTCCAGGATCTCTCTTTTATCGGCAACGCGCTTTGCCTGCGGAAAGCGCTCCGCGAAGACGGCGGCAAGGTCGTCCTCGATGGCGTGAAAGGCGACCAGTTCCGCGCCTGCCCGCAGCATGACGTTGACCTGACCGTAGATGTGATCGTGGTTGATACCGATGGCTGCGAAGCGCAGGGCGCTCATGCGATATTCCTTTCAGTGGATTTGGCGATGCGATCCCAATTGCTTTCAGGCTCCTGGGATCGCGTTTTCATTTTCAGCGTTTGAGGCCGGCCGTGGCGATGCCGTCGATCAGCAGCCTCTGGAAGAACAGGAAGATCAGGAAGACGGGGATCAGCGACAGGCTCGACATGGCGAACAGGCTGCTCCAGTCGGAGCTTCCGGTCGAGTCCACGAAGGAGCGCAGACCAAGCTGCACCGTGTAGGTATTGATATCCGAGAGATAGATCAGCGGACCGAAGAAATCGTCCCAGGTCCAGATGAAGGAGAAGATGGCAGCGGTCGCGAGAACCGGCAGCGACAGCGGCAGCATGATGCGCCAGTAGATGCGCCAGGGGCTGCACCCGTCCATCATCGCCGCTTCGTCCAGTTCGCGCGGGATGCCGCGGAAGAACTGCACCATCAGGAAGATGAAGAAGGCGTCGACCGCAAGGAACTTCGGCACGACCAGCGGCAGCATGGTCTTCACCCAGCCGAGCTTGAGGAAGAGGATATATTGCGGGATCAGCGTCACATGATAGGGCAGCATCAGCGTGCCGAGCATCAGCGCGAACCAGAAGTTCTTGCCCCAGAAGTTCAGCCGCGCGAAGGCATAGGCCGCCAGCGAGCAGGAGATGACGTTGCCGATGACCGAGAGCACGGCGATGACGACGGAGTTCCAGACGAAAGAGCCGAAGTTCACCTGCCCGCCGAACCAGCCGCGCGGAAACGAGCTGAAGTCGAAATGCGACGGGATCAGCGATGCCGTGCCGAAGATCTCGTTCTGGTCCTTGATCGAACCGGAGAGCATCCACAGCAGCGGATAAAGCATCACGATCGACGCCCCGATCAGCGCGATGTGGATGAGGATGGAGAAGAACCAGGGACGCTCGCGCGGCGGGCTCAGGTCTTCGGGAAAGTGGGTGAGCTTCGCGTCAGTCATCGTAGTGGACCCAATAACGAGCGGAGAGGAAGGAGAAGGCGGTGAAGATCGCGATGATGATCACCAGGATCCAGGCGAGCGCCGAGGCATAGCCCATGCGGAAATAGCCGAAGGCTTCCTGGTAGAGGTAGAGCGTGTAGAACAGCGTCGAGTCGATCGGCCCGCCGGTGCCCGAGGAAATCACATAGGCCGGCGTGAAGGCTTTGAAGGCGTCGATGGTCTGTACGACGGCGTTGAAGAAGATCACCGGCGTCAAAAGCGGCAGGGTGATCTTGAAGAAGATCCGCACCTTGGATGCGCCGTCGAGGCTGGCGGCCTCATAGAGATCGGTCGGGATCTGCCTGAGGCCGGCGAGGAAGATGATCATCGGCGAGCCGAATTGCCAGACGGCGAGGATGACGAGTGTGTAGAGCGAATAGTCCGGATTGGAGATCCAGCTCGGGCCGTTGATGCCGAACAGGTACCAGAGCAGCGTGTTGACGACGCCGTCGGCATCGAAGATCTGCCGCCAGAGCACGGCGATGGCGACGCTGGAGCCGAGCAGCGACGGCAGGTAGAAGATGGCGCGATAGACCGGCAGGCCGCGAATGCCGCGGTTGAGCAACAGCGCCACCAACAGCGCGAAGGTAAGCTTCAGCGGCACGGAACAGACCACGTAGAACAGCGTCACCTTCATCGACGAGATGAATTTGTCGTCGGCGGTGGCTATGCGGACATAGTTGTCTATCCCGACCCAATCCGGCGCTTGCAGCAGGTTGTAGTCGGTGAAGGACAGATAGAGCGACACGATCGCCGGCCCCAGCGTCAGGCCGAAGAAGCCGATCAGCCAAGGCAGGAGAAAGAGGTAGCCCGGCGCATTGCGCGAGAACGCGCTCGGCGCCTTGTAAATGGTCTCTGTGCGCGCTCGCGCGTTCGCGCCGATGGCCAGGCCACCGGCAACGCTGTTGCTGTTTGTGCCCACGGTATCAGCCTCGTGTTACGTTTGCTGCTGCCTGTTCGACGAATTTCGTTGCGCCGTCCTGCGCGCTGCTTTTGCCGAAGGCGACTTCCTCGGCGATTTTCTTCAAGAGGAACGCATTTTCGCCGGCGCCGTTCGGCGGAGACGGCGGCAATGCTCCGACATGCGGCGTCAGGCGGCCGATATAGTCGACGACCTGCTTGCTCGTTGCATCGAGATCGGGCGTCAAAAGATCGCGGATCTTCGGCGAGGCGGGAACGCCGCGCTCGACGCCGAGCGTCTTGGCACCATCCGGATTTTCGACCAGATAGTTGATGAAGGCGACGGCGGCGTCCTTGTTGGCGGAGCTTGCCGAAACCGACATCAGCATCGACGGCTTCAGATATTGGCCGGGTTTGCTGTCCGGGCTGCCGGTCGGATAGGCGATCAGGTTAAGCTCTTCCTTGACGAGGCCCTGGATGGCGACGAACTGGTTGGAGTGTGCGTAGCTGACAGCCGCCTTCTTTTGCACGATCATGTTGGTCTCGAGGGTCTGCTGGTCGAGCGCCTGCACGTCGGCCGGCACGCAGGCGCCGCTTTTGCGCAGTTGGCCCCAGAAGGCGAACCATTCGGCGGCGTCCTTGGCCTCGAAACCCAGCTTGCCGTCATTGGTATAGAGCGCCTTGCCGTGCTGGCGCAGCCAGCATTCGAAGGCGGGTTCTCCGCCGCTCTCATCCCCGGTGCCGTAGAAGCCACGGCGTTTCTTGGCGGCCGTCACCTTGGCGCAGGCATCTCCGAGTTGCTCCCAGGTGATGCCGTCATGCAGTGGCTCGACGCCGGCTTCCTTCCAGGCGGCGGCATTGATGACGACCATCGAGGAATTGACCCCAAGATTGACACCATAGATCTTGCCGTCGACTCTGCCGGAATCGATGTTCGGGGCGCCGAAATCCTCGATTGCAAGGCTCTTGCCGAGATAGGGTGTCATGTCGAGCAGCGTGCCGCGGCGCGCATATTCGAAGATGTAGCGATAGTCCATCTGGATGAGGTCGGGCGCATTGCCGCCGGCGGTCTGCGTGGCGAGGCGCGTCCAGTAGCTGTCCCAGCCGAAGGACTCGCCAGCGATGGAAATGTCCGGGTTCTTGGCTTGGTAGGCCTTCACGGCTGCGAATGTGCGGTCGGCGCGTTCCTTGGACCCCCACCAAAGAAGCCGCATCGCGGTTGCCGCATTGGCGCGGCCAAGTCCGATACTGCCGAAAGCAAGCGTTGCCACCATGCCGGCAAGCAATTGCCGGCGGTCGATCGTTAAAGTCATCCTGGTCTCCTCCCCAGTTAACCGATGATCTACGAACTGCTTTGCAAGATATAACTATTTGGTTACAAGTTGGATAGAAACGCGACCGCTGTCAAGCGTCAATCGTATCACAATCAAAACGGCGCGCGCTGAAGCTTGAAGTGTCCGTCGTAAGAGAGATGGATCGGGGAGGAGAAATGCCAATGGAGACAAAGGCGGAGCAAGGACCTGAAAAATCCTCAAAGACCGGTGCGGATGGCGATGCGATCGCCAAGCCGAAGAAGGTGCCGCGCAATCCGCAGCGCACCCATGCCATGATCCTGGACGCGGCGACGGCGGAATTTTCCGCCCATGGTTTCGGCGGCGCCAGGGTGGATGCGATCGCAGCGCGGGCGCAGACCAACAAGCGCATGCTCTATCATTACTTCGGCGACAAGGAGGGGCTTTATGTCGCCGTGCTGGAGGCGACCTATGCGGAGATCCGCAGCGCCGAGAAACATCTGGATCTCGCCAACCGCAATCCCGAGGAGGGGATGCGGGAACTGGCGCTGTTCACCTGGCATCACTTTCTCGAGCATCCAGAGTTCCTAAGCCTGCTCGTCACCGAAAACCTGCACGAGGCGCGTTATCTCAAGCGCTCCGACAAGATCCTGGCGATGCATTCGCATTTCATCGCCGAGCTGGCCGATGTGCTGCGACGTGGTGAAGCAGCCGGCATCTTCCGGCCGGCGGTCGATCCGGTATCCGTCTACCTGACCGTCGCAGCACTCGGTTTCTTCTATCTGTCCAACCGCCATACGCTGTCGACGATTTTTGCCCGCAAGCTGACGGCGCCTGATGCGCTGAAGGCCTGGGGCGAGCATATCGTCTCGGTGACGCTCGCCTCGATCAAGGCCTAGAGAAATTTTCGAAAGGCGATTGACAAGCCCGGATGGATCGCGCCATCGTGTAACTATATAGTTACATTGGCTGCGCGGCCAAACCTTTGCTTTTCCTGACTCGGGAGGGAGTCGGATCAAACGATCGGGAGGGATCATGAAACGCATCGGGATCATCATGCACGGCGTCACGGGACGCATGGGGCTGAACCAGCATCTCATCCGATCGATCGTGGCGCTGCGCGCCGAGGGCGGCGTGCTGCTGTCGAACGGCGAACGCGTCATGCCCGATCCGGTCCTTGTCGGCCGCAATGCGGCGCGGTTGGAGGAGCTGGCGCGCAAATACAGCATTGAGCGCTGGACCACAGATATCGACGGCGCGCTTGCCGATCCCGACGATGCGATCTTCTTCGATGCTGCAACGACGCAGATGCGCGCCGAACTGGTCTCCAAGGCTCTGGACGCCGGCAAGCATATCTATTGCGAAAAGCCGATTTCGGACGATCTCGACACGGCCGTGGCGCTTGCCCGCAAGGCCAAGGCGTCCGGTCTGAAAAACGGCGTGGTGCAGGACAAGCTGTTCCTGCCCGGCCTTCGCAAGATCGCCATGCTGCGCGACAGCGGTTTCTTCGGCAAGATCCTCTCGGTGCGCGGCGAGTTCGGCTATTGGGTGTTCGAGGGTGACTGGCAGACGGCGCAGCGACCGTCGTGGAACTACCGCAAGGCGGATGGTGGCGGCATCATTCTCGATATGCTCTGCCATTGGCGCTATGTGCTCGACAATCTCTTCGGGCCGGTGAAGGCGATCAGCTGCCTCGGCGCCACCCACATCCCCGAACGCGTCGACGAGGCCAGCCGGCGCTATGTCGCCGATGCCGACGATGCGGCCTATGCCACCTTCGAGCTTGAAGGCGGCATTGTCGCCCATATCAATTCCTCCTGGGCCGTGCGCGTCCGCCGCGACGATCTCGTCACCTTCCAGGTGGACGGTACGCATGGCTCGGCGGTGGCGGGCTTGACCCGCTGCTTCACACAGCATCGCGTCAATACGCCGAAGCCGGTCTGGAACCCCGATCAGCCGCAGACGATCGATTTCTTCGATACCTGGGACGAGGTGCCGGACAATCAGGTCTATGACAACGGCTTCAAGATCCAGTGGGAAATGTTCCTGCGCCATGTGCTCGAGGACGCGCCCTGGCGCTACACGCTGACGGAAGGCGCCAAGGGCGTGCAGCTCGCCTCCCTCGGCCTGAAAAGCTGGGCCGAGCGCCGCTGGCTGGATGTCGAGCCGCTGGAGATTTGAGGGATGTTGGCTCTTTTGGCCTCGGGATGGTCAGGGTGGGGTGCCGTTGGCGCAACTTTGTTCCTGGCCCCTCACCCCAGCCCTCTCCCCGTTTGTACGGGGAGAGGGGGCAACCGAGTGAAACAACTGCTGGCGTCTTTCCTAGGAGGCCGCATCTGGCAGGATAGAGCTCCCTCGCCCCGCTTGCGGGGAGAGGGCTGGGGTGAGGGGCCATGCACGCGGATGCGGCATAGGCAGACTTGCCTGACGATCACGGGAGCCGCCTAAAACCATGACAGAGCCATTGAAAATCAAACTTGTCGAGGCGGAGGCTTTCGAGCGCCCCGTCAAGCTGCGGCTTCCCTTCCGCTTCGGAGCCGCGACGCTTCGGGAGGCGCGGCAGATTTTTCTGCGGATCCGGATTGAGGATGCTCACGGCCGCTCGGCAAGCGGAATGGCGGCAGAGCTGATGGTGCCGAAATGGTTCGACAAATCGCCCGAACTGTCCAATGCCGACAATGAAAACCAGCTTCGCCGCTCGCTGGCTCTGGCGCTCGACGCCCTGCAAGGGGCGGGGCTGGGAACGGCTTTCACGCTGCATGCGGCTGTCGAAGCGGCCCATCATGCGCGCGCCGCAGCCGAGAGGCTGAACGGTCTGGTCGCCTCTTTCGGCCTGGCGCTCGCCAACAGGGCGGTGCTCGATGCTCTCTGCCGGCTGGAGGGGTTGACGGTGGCGCAGGCGATCAAGGCCAACCGCCCCGGTATCGATGCGTCGACTACGCCGGATCTGGAAGGTTTCGATCTCTCGGGCTTCCTTTCGACATTGGCGCCGGCCCGGAACCTCGCCGCCCGCCACACTGTCGGCCTCGTCGATGCCATCGAGACGCGCGATATTGCAGAGGGCGAGCGCCTCAATGACGGGCTGCCGGAGAGCTTCGAAGAGGCGATCGATGCCTATGGCCTGACCTTCTTCAAGGTGAAGGTGTCGGGTGTTCTCGATGCCGATATCGATCGGCTCTGCCGGATTGCCGCTGTGATCGACGCCAAGGTGCCGGCCTATTCGGTAACGCTCGATGGCAACGAACAATTTTCGTCCGCCGAGGCGGTGGCCGATCTGCTGGCGCGCATCCGGGCGGAGCCGAGGCTGGCGCGGTTCGCGGCCTCGATCCTGTTCGTCGAGCAGCCGATCGCCCGCGCCTATGCCTTCGAAAAGCCGGTGACGGCGCTTGCGGCCTTCAAGCCCGTCGAAATCGATGAATCCGATGCCGATATCAATGCTTTCGTCACGGCGAGGCGGCTTGGCTATACCGGCATCTCCTCCAAATCCTGCAAGGGTTTCTATCGCTCGCTATTGAACCGGGCGCGTGTCGCCAAATGGAGCGCTGACGACGGCATCCCCTATTTCATGTCGGCGGAAGACCTGACGACGCAGGGCGGTCTTGCCGTGCAGCAGGATCTGGCGCTCGCCTCGCTGATCGGCATGACGCATATCGAGCGCAACGGTCACCATTATGTTGACGGCATGGCCGGCGCCCCCGAGGCCGAGCAGGCGGCTTTCGCGCGGGCGCATGATGATCTCTACGCCGTTCGCGACGGGCGGACGCGGCTGAGGATCGAAGGCGGAAGGATCGCCATCGGCTCGGTCATCGGCGCCATCGGTCTCGGTTCGTCCATCGCGCCCGACTGGAGCGCGATGGAGAGGTCGTAATCACCTTCTTCCCGGTGGGGAGAAGGAGAACTGTTTCTGGAGGAAGAACATGCCGTCGTCATCGAAGAAGCGCTATGCCCTGGTCGGAACCGGCAATCGCGGCGCTACCATGTGGGGCAAGGATCTGGTCGAGCGCTGGGGCAACGAGGTCGAGCTTGTCGCCGTCTGCGATCTCAACGCGATGCGGGCCAGGCGCGCTTTGGACTATATCGGCGTCGAGGTGCCGGTCTATACCGATTTCGACGAGCTGTTGCGGGTCGAGAAGCCGGATCTCGTCATCGTCTGTACGCGTGATTCCTCCCATGACGACCTGATCGTCAAGGCGATGGAGGCCGGCGCCAATGTCATCAGCGAAAAGCCGATGACGACGACGGTCGACAAGATCAAGCGCATTCTCGATGCCGAGGCGCGAACCGGCAAGCGGCTCGACGTCTCCTTCAACTACCGCTTCGCGCCGACGGCGGCAAAGATCAAGGAGCTGATCAATTCCGGCGTTATCGGCGATGTCACCTCCGTCGATTTTCACTGGTATCTCGATACCAGCCATGGCGCCGATTATTTCCGCCGCTGGCATGCCTTCGTCGAGAATTCCGGCAGTCTCTTCGTGCATAAGGCGACGCATCACTTCGATCTTCTGAACTGGTATCTGGATTCCGATCCGGAAACGGTCTCCGCCTTCGCCGATCTCAAGCATTACGGCCGCAAAGGCCCTTTCCGCGGCGAGCGCTGTCGTAGCTGTCGGTACAAGGACGAGTGCGATTACTATCTCGATATCAGCGCTACGCCGCTGCTCGAAAGTCTCTATGAGGATCCGTCGACGGTCGATGGCTATGTCCGCGACGCCTGCGTTTTCCGCGAGGATATCGACATTCCCGATACGATGGTCTCCTCGATCCGCTATCGCAACGGCGTCAACGTCTCCTATTCGCTGAACACCTACATGCCGATCGAAGGCCACCACATCGCCTTCAACGGTCACAAGGGCCGTATCGAGATGCGGCAATATGAGAAGCAGAAATGGACGACGCCGCCGGCGGACGAAATTGTCGTCATGAAGAATTTCGGCGAGGTCGAGCGCATCTGGGTGCCGCATTCCTCCGGCGGCCACTATGGCGGCGACGACCGGCTGCGTAACATGCTGTTACGCTCGGGGCCGAACGATGAACTCAGACAGCGTGCCGGTTCACGCGCGGGCGCAATGTCGGTTCTCTGTGGCATCGCGGCGCTGGAAAGCAGCCGCAGCGGCCAGCAGGTCTCGATTGCCAATATCTGGGGCGAGGACGGAGGCTTGAACCTGCTGGAGGAGCGGCCGTAAAGGCACGCGCCGTCCTTAACTGCAGTTCGGCAATTGTTGTGCGTAGAGCCTGGTCATGCCGTTGAAGCGTTTTGCACCGGCCAATGCGGTCGCATTGCCGCGCCAGGACCCCTGTAGATAGCCTTTGCTGCCGGAATAATAGGCCAGATAGAGATCGTAGGAGTCGTTGAGTGCGATGCCGGTCTGCAGATGGGTCTGGTAGTGATACCAGCCGACGAAATCGATCGCGTCGGAGAAGCTGGTGCGGCTTGCGCCCCAGTTGCCTGTCTCACGCTTATACTTGTCCCATGTGCCGTCCAGCGCCTGCGAATAACCGTAGGCGGTCGACGGGCGCTTCCAGGGAATGAAGCCGAGCAGGTATCTCCTGGGCGGACGGGCGCGCGGCCGGAAGCCGGATTCGGTGTAGATCGTCGCCATCAGGATCGGCACGGGAACGCCGTATTTGCGCTCGGTGCGCTCGGCCGCCCGTTGCCAGTTGTTGAACCAGCCGTCGCGCTGATCGAAGATCGCGCAGACATTGCGGGTACGGCTGGGCGCGGTGGCGCAGCTCGCCAGCACGCCGAGCAGCAAGACAGCCAGAATCGAAAGAACGCGGGTACGCATGACTAGAACCTCTTCGCTAAAGAGATTGCTAGCGCGGAATGATTAAAAACGGGTTTTCCGCCTGTGTCGAAATGGGGCGGTTTCAGGGTGTTTTCATGAAATTGCCGCGCCGCGTCATGCCATGCGCGCCAGATCCTCGCGGCGGATTTCATAGAGCAGCGGTTTGCCCTCGATGAAACGGAAGGCCTCGTCCACTGCCATCTCGCCGAGGCGGGTGCGTTCGAGCCCGACGGCGCCGGCGATATGCGGCGTCAGGAAGACATTCGGAAGGTCGTAGAACGCTGAGCTTGCCTCCGGGATTTCGGGATCGGTGACGTCGATGATCGCGTCGATGCGGCCGGTTTTCAGGGTGGCGAGCAGGGCGGCTTCGTCGACCAGCGCCCCGCGCGCCGTGTTGATGAAGGTGGCACATGGTTTCATCAGCGACAGGCGGCGGGCGTCGATCATATGCCGGGTCGCCGGCAGTGAAGGCGCGTGCAGCGAGACGATATCGGCGCTTGCCATCAGGGCATCGAGTTCGGTCTTCTCAACGCCGAGACGGGCTGCTTCCGTCTCGTCGACCATCGGATCATAAAGCAGGATCCTGTAATCGAAGGGTGCGAGCAGTTCGATTACCCGCCGGCCGATGCGCGATGCGCCGATGATGCCGACCGTGCGGCTGTAATTGCCGATAGCTTCGGCCTGGATCGGCTGGGTGCGGTGGCGGTTGCGGTCGGCGACATAGAGGTCACGAAAGCGGAAGACCTGCTTGCCGGCAAAGATGATCGCCGCAAGGGTGAATTCGGCGACCGGCACGGCATTGGCCTGCGCCGCATGGCTGACTACAATGTTTCTATCGAACAGGCCGTCCTCGATCAGGCCCTTCACGGTGCCTGCCGCATGCGCCACCAGCTTTAAGTTCGGCGCTTGCGCCAGCACGGCCTCGTTGATGTGTGGCGAGCCCCAGCCGGTGATCAGGATTTCCGTTTCGCCGAGCAACTCGCGCGCCCTGTCGTCGTCGAAGCGCACCATCGGCGTGGCGTCGAGGACGCGGGCGACCGTGTCGAGACGCTGGATCAAGGCAGGCGGCAGTACATGCTGCGTGCGCGACGGCTGCATGGCGAAGGCGATGGCCGGGCGGGAAGTGGATGACGTCATGGCAAGCGTCCCGGCGCTTCGATGGCGCTGACGGTGACGCCTTTCTCAGTGATCAGGACGCGCAGGGCGTCGATGTCGGGCTTTGCGGGCGGCTTCGTCCATGCGCCGGAGACAGCCGAGGGATCGTGCTCGGCGAGAATGGCGGAGATGAGAATGGTTTCACCCGCCGGGATCGTGCCGCGCAATTGCGGCACCAGCGTCTTGGCGACGATCAGGTTGGTATTCGGCGGCGCCTTCTGCGCCACGCCGTCGCGGGCGATGGTCGAGCCGAGATCGATGATGCCGCTGAAATCCTCCTCGCCGATGGCATAGGCCACACCTTTGCCGGATGAGAGCGTGTCGGCCTCGAAATCGCGCCTGGCGATGGCAAAGCCGCCTTCGGCGGTTTGCAGCGGTCGAGGGGTGACGATCTTGTGCAGGCGAATATGCCAGGGGGCGGCGGGGATCAGCCAGGTCTCGACGCTCACCTCCGGCAAGGGCGACCATTTGGCATAGAGCGTATCGCCGGCGAGCTTCGCCTCCTGATTGGTCTCGCGGACGCGGTAGTGCAGGCCGTCATCGCTGAAGGCGAGCATGCTGTCGAAGACAGCGCCGGTGAAGGCGCGTTCGTCGCTTTCGATGCTGAAGGCATAGCGGGCGGAATAGGCGAATTTGGCATATTTTTCCGCCCCGAAGCGCATCTGCTGGTTTTCCTGGCCCGAGGACAGCGCCACGACATCAGCGTTGCTGCGCATCATCACCATGCCGGGATGCTTGAGCGGCACGATAGCTGGCTCAGTACTTCCCGGCTTTTCTTCCGATGTCCAGAAGGGATGCGTTTCGGGGAGCGCCAGCGGCAGGAAGGCCTTGAAGGCCCAATACGGAGAGCCGGCGGAATTGTAGTTTTCCGACATCAGCAGATTAGGATAGCCGTAGCCGATCGGTAGCGTGCCGTCGCGATTGGCAATCGGCTTGTCGGCCCACCAGCGCAGGTGCCGGAGGCAAAGCCCCTTGATCTCGCCCCAGGGCAGCGCCTCGACATCGGCAAAGGCGAGTGCCGACCAGAAGCCGGCACAGGCGAAACGGTAAGTCAGGCTGCGGCCGAAAGGGATGGTGGCGCCATCCGGCGCGAACCAGTGGCGGAAATCCCTGGCAAACAGCACGGCGCGCTCGCGATAGCGCTCGGCGCGGTCGTCATTGACGAGCTTGGAATAGATCAGCCCGTAGAAATGCATGGCAAAGGGAACGTAATGGTCGATGCGCCGGATATTGCCGTCGCGATACCAGCCGTCGGCGACGTAGAAGCCGTCCAATTCCTTGAGGTATTCCTCCGTCAGACTGCGGTCGAAGGTGGCGCCGAGCCGATCCAGCGCGATGTCGACCAGGACACGGAAGAAACGCCAGTTGTTGTCGGCATAGTCGAAGGTGCGGGCATGTTTGAGATAGGCGATGAGGTTGCCGCGGGCGCGGGCGTCCAGCGGCTCCCAGATCTTCTCCGGCACCAGCGCCAGCGCGAAGCCCAGGGCGGCAAGCTCGACCATGCGCTGGTCGCGGCTGTTGACCGTGCCCCAATATTCCGGATGGCTTGGGTCGACGCCATTGGCGATCCCCTCGGCAAAGCGATCCCAATGGGCGAAATCGCCGCCGCCGGCGCCGAGCGGCGCAAGGCCCCAGAGCGGGCGGGCAAAACCTTCGAGATCGGCAGCGGCACGGTCGAAATGCGCGCCGGTGGCGTCGATGCGGACGCGGGCATTGCCCTTGGAGAAATAGGGCAGCAGCGGGTCGAACAGGTCGGTCAGCGCGCGGCGCATATCGGCACGGTTTACCAGCGGGTTGCCGGCGAGCGGATTGGTGCTGACGGGATCGTAGATCATCGGTTCGGCTCTTCTCTGGCCGCCTCCTCAGGAGACGCGCTTCAGGTTTCGGGCGGAAGGGTGCCGCCGGGGACGGGTGTGACGGCATGGCAGACTTGGCGGGCGGGCGCGTCGCGGTCGCGGAAGCGGGCAATCATCAGGCTCACCGCCTCACGCCCCAGCGCGGCGCGGTCAACGCGCATGGTGGCGAGGCGCGGATTGGTCATCAGGGCGCACGGCAGGTCGTCGAAGCCGACGATGGCGAAATCGTCGGGCACGCGCAGACCGGCTTCCGTCACGGCATCGAGCACGCCGACAGCGATGAAATCGTTCATGCAGAAGGCGGCCGTGAAGCCGCCATCCTCGGCAAGGATCGCGGCGGTGGTATCATGGGCCTCATGGCTGGAACTGCCTCGGAACGTCATCGGCACGAGCCGGCCTTCGGCGCCTTCCACCGAGGCGATCGCCGCCTCGAAGCCGCGGACGCGTTCGCGGATCGTCTGGCGGTGGGAACCGGTAAAATGCAGGATACGGCGATGACCGGCATCGAGCAGCCGGCGGGTCGCGGCGTAAGCGCCGAAGAAGTTCGAGGGCGAGACGCCGTCGAAGCGCAGCTTCGGGTCGGTGCCGTTGACGAGTACGGTCGGCGTGCCGCTCTCCTCCAGCCAGGGGCGCAGGTCGTCGGGCGGGTCGATGCCGACGAGGAACAGTCCCTCGGCGCTTGCTGCCTGAAGCTGCTCCTGGATGTGCTCCGGCGAGGTCCTCGCCTCGCGGACAAGGCGGATGTCGAAGGGCATGCCGCGCTCGGCGGCGCCGGCGCGCAAACCCTCGAGAATGCCTTCGTAAAAAACGCTGAGGCCGCCCGTGGCGCTGTCGCTGGCGATCAGCGCCAGCCCTCCCGGCATGGTATCGGCGGCGGCCTTCAGCGGGTAGCCGAGATCGCTCGCCACTTTGAAGATCTGCTGGCGGATGGTGCCGCTGATGCCGGGCTCATTGGTCAGCACTCGCGACACCGTCGAGACGGAGACGCCGGCCCTGCTGGCAATATCGGCCTGGGTGATGCGTTTGGATCGAAGCTCGTTCATAGCGCAACAATCGTGCAAATTATGCAAATTTGCAATAAAAAGATTGTTTATTGCATTTCGCAATGAAGTTGCATATCCTCCCGCGGAATTATCCGCAGCAGGCGTCGGGGAGATCGTCGCGGATAGCAACGCAAGAGAAGGAGGAATCTCATGCGCCTGAATCGCCGTTCATTCATGATCGGAACTGCCGGTGCCGCGGCCGGTCTCGCTTTCGGTGGAGGGGCCATGCCCGCCTTTGCCGACCCGACGCAATTGCGGGCGATGTGGTGGGGCTCGCCTGATCGCGGCAAGCGCACGATCGCCGTCGCCGAACTATTCCATGCCAGGAACCCGGATATTTCCGTCGTCGGCGAAAGCATCAGCGGCGACGGATATTGGGCCAAGCTCGCGACCGGCATGGCCAGCCAGAACATAGCGGACGTCTTCCAGCTCGAGCCGAGCACGATCTCGGACTATTCCAAGCGCGGCGCCTGCATGCCGCTCGACCAATTCGTGCCCTCGACGCTGAATGTGGACAGTTTCGGCAAGGACGTGCTGAAGCTGACGACGGTCGACAACAAGCTCTATGGCGTCGGCCTCGGGCTCAATTCCTTCGCGATGTTCTACGACGAGGAGATGTTCAAGAAGACCGGGCTGACGCCGCCCGGCCCAACCACGACATGGGCCGACTATGCCGATCTTGTTGTTGAGATGACCAAGGCGGCCGGCAAGCGCGGCTATTGGGGCGGCCCCTATGGCGCACGCTACAACTACGTGCTGGATGCCTGGCTGCGCCAGCGCGGCAAGAGCCTTTACACGGACGAGGGCAGTCTCGGCTTCGGCGTCGACGATGCCAAGGAATGGTACTCCTATTGGGAGGACCTGCGCCAGCGCGGCGGCACGGTCTCGGCCGACGTCCAGACGTTCGACCAGAACGTCATCGAGAGCAATTGCCTGGCGCTCGGCAAATCGGCAATCGGCATGGCCTATTCCAACCAGCTGGTCGGCTATCAGCTCGTGGTCAAGAGCAAGCTTGCCGTCACGATGCTGCCGCGCGAAAAGAAGGACGGCCCCTCCGGCCATTACTATCGTCCGGCCCTGATCTGGAGCGTCGGCGCCACCAGCAGGAACGGCGAAGCGGCAGCGAAGTTCATCGATTTCTTCGTCAACGATCCCGATGCCGGCAAGATCCTCGGCGTTGAGCGCGGCGTGCCGATGTCACCCGCCGTGCGCGCCGCCATCCTGCCGACGCTGAATCCGGTCGAGCAGCAGACGGTAAAATATGTCGAGCTGCTGAAGGATCAGGTCGGCACCTATCCCTCGCCCGCGCCGCTCGGCTCGCAAGAGTTCGACCAGAACGTCATGCGCCCCGTCGCCGACCAGCTCGCCTTCGGCAAGATCACGGTCGCGGAAGCGGCCCAGAAGCTTGTGGAGGAGGGGGCGACGAAGCTGAAGAGGAAGAGCTGATTGATCGCTGACTATATGGGGGTGACGGTCAGGAGAGTTCGGCTTTGCTGAAGCTTCGTGCCTGGCCCCTCATCCTAGCCTTCTCCCCGCTTGCGGGGAGAAGGGACAACAGCGTGAAACGATCAGCCTCTTCCTCTCTACTCGATCGGAAGCTCTGTTTGGCATTGTAGAACCCCCTCGCCCCGCAATGCGGGGAGAGGGTTGGGGTGAGGGGCCAGGCACAGAGTTACGGCAAGCGTGAACCCACCTGACAAGCTTCTATCGAGGATCGTTACTTCCCGTCCCAGGGCTTCAGCGCATCCTGCTTCATCTGGCGCTGCTGGTCCGCCGGCAGCTTGTAGTCACCCTTGTAGGGGGCGCTTTCGAACGAGCCGTAGGTCGGGTTGGCGATGGCGATCCAGTCGTGGCCGAAATGGGCGGCATTGGCTTCGAAGACCTTCTGGCGCTCCTCGATAGTGCCCTTGTAGTCGTCGGTGAAGTCGCCGAAATTGTCGCCGAACATCAAGAGAATACGGTAGTTCTTGGCGATGAAGGCGCGGCGCGTGCCCTTGGCGGAGCCCCAGTCCGGCTGTTCCTTGGCGCTGAGGAAGGTGTCGACATTGTCGCCCATCGGAAAGCCGAAGCGCTTCATCTCCTCGACGGTCGGGCCTTCCTCGTCGGCGGTGCGGTTGGTGACGTAGAAGACTTTCACACCCTTGGATGCCGCATATTGGGTGAACTCGATAGAGCCCGGAATGGGAGAGTCCTGTTGGGCGTCGACATATTTGGTCCAGCTATCCGGCGTGAAGCTGGTGCCGGCAATGATGTTCTGGGCCTGATAGGGCGAGGTGTTGAGCACGGTATCGTCAACATCGAGGATGATCGCCGGCGGCAGGTCCTGGAAATTGCCTGATTGTTCGACCGGGGCCGCGGTCCAGCTCTTGTCCGCCAGGGCTTCGTCGAGCCGGATGCGGCCGAGCGCGTAGGCGCCAAGTGCATTGGCCTTGGCCTCCACCGAGGTCTGGTCCCAGAGAACCGCGTTGAGATTGTCGTCGGGCATGGCGGCCGGCAGGTCGGCGGCCAGAGCCGGCAGGGCGGCGGCAAGGCTGATGGCGGTCACGAGCGCCCGGCGCCCAAAATATCCGTTTCTCACGCTGTTCTCCTTATACTTATAGACTATTGAAAATCCACGAAACATATCAACGACTTCTGATATGCGCCGATGCCATGATCCGGATAAGGATAGTTCGTGCTCGCAAGAAATGTGTCAAGTATGTGACAGTTGCTACGCGGTTCGTTTTTGCTGTTTTTCCGTCTTTAGCGATCACGATAAAATGCCGGAGCCCATTTCAGGCTCCGGCATCCGCATCGCGTCATGGACCCGGCTTATTTCGCCGCGTCGGCCCAGCTCTTGACCAGTTCGTCATAGTTGACGGTAACCGGCTTTTCCTTCTCGTTCTCGATCTTCAGCTGCGGAGCGAGATGGCCGTTCTTGACGGCATCGGCATTCCAGTAGGCGAGATCGTGTTCCTCGGCGAGCTTCGGGCCGATGTCGCCCTGGACGCCGGCGCGTTCCAGGCGCTGCATGACCCGCTCCTGATCGGCGCACAGGGCATCCATTGCGCCCTGTGCATCCTTGGCGCCCGATGCGGCATCGCCGATCGCCTGCCACCAGAGCTGCGCCAGCTTCGGATAGTCGGGAACGTTTGTGCCGGTCGGAGACCATTGCACGCGTGCCGGCGAGCGATAGAACTCGATCAGGCCGCCAAGTTCCGGCGCGCGCTTGGTGAAGCTCTTGTCGCGGATGGTGGATTCGCGGATGAAGGTGAGGCCGACATGGCTCTTCTTCACGTCCACCGTCTTCGACGTCACGAATTGCGCATAGAGCCATGCGGCCTTGGCGCGGTCGACCGGGGTCGATTTCATCAGCGTCCAGGAACCGACGTCCTGATAGCCGAGCTTCATGCCTTCCTTCCAGTAGACGCCATGCGGCGAAGGCGCCATGCGCCATTTCGGCGTGCCGTCGGCGTTCATGACCGGCAGGCCGGGTTTGACCATGTCGGCGGTGAAGGCCGTGTACCAGAAGACCTGCTGGGCGACATTGCCCTGCGCCGGAACCGGACCGGATTCCGAGAAGGTCATGCCCTGTGCTTCCGGCGGTGCGTAGGCTTTCAGCCAATCGAGATATTTCTGGATGGAGTAGACGGCGGCCGGGCCGTTGGTGTCGCCGCCGCGGGCGACGCAGGAACCGACCGGACGCGAATTGGCGTCGACCTTGATGCCCCATTCGTCGACCGGCAAGCCGTTCGGCAGGCCCTTGTCGCCGTTGCCGGCCATGGAAAGCCAGGCGTCGGTGAAGCGCCAGCCGAGCGACGGGTCCTTCTTGCCGTAGTCCATATGGCCGAAGACCTTCTTGCCGTTGACATCGCGGCCGGTGAAGAATTCGGCGATGTCCTCGTAGGCCGACCAGTTGACCGGCACGCCGAGATCGTAGCCGTACTTGGCCTTGAAGTCGGCCTTGTTCTTCTCGTCATTGAACCAGTCGTAGCGGAACCAGTAGAGGTTGGCGAACTGCTGGTCGGGAAGCTGGTAGAGCTTCTTGTCCGGAGCGGTGGTGAAGCTGGTGCCGATGAAATCGGCGATATCGAGGCCGGGATTGGTGACGTCCTTGCCTTCGTCGGCCATCCAGTCGGTCAGGTTGCGCACCTGCTTGTAGCGCCAATGGGTGCCGATCAGGTCCGAATCGTTGACCCAGCCGTCATAGAGGTTCTGGCCGGTCTGCATCTGCGTCTGGATCTTTTCGACGACGTCGCCTTCCTGGATGACGTCATGCGTGACCTTGATGCCGGTGATGGCGGTGAAGGCCGGCGCCAGGACCTGCGATTCATACTGGTGGGTGGTCAGGGTTTCCGAGACGACCTTGATCTCCATGCCCTGGAAGGGCTTGGCCGCGTCGATGAACCATTGCATTTCCTTTTCCTGGTCGGCGCGCGAGAGCGTCGAGACATCGCCGATCTCCTTGTCCAGGAATGCCTTGGCTTCGTCCATGCCGGCCTGAGCCGACCCGGCCAGAGCCAGCAGTATGACTGCCGTCGTTGTTAAGAGATGCCGTCGCATATGTTCCTCCCTACAGGTTGCGAGTGCATTGTCAGGCGGCCGGATACCCCGGCCATCTGCATCGACTTGTCTTACCGCGCCGCATGTCCGAAGAGGGCAAGGGGCGCGGTAACTCCTTGAAACCGGGCTAGACCAGGCGGAAAACGCCGATGGCATAGACCACGGAAATGGCAACCGCCCACCACAGGCTAGGCCCGATCAGACCCAGCCACGCGATATGGATGAAGGCGGCGCCGAGCAGCGAGACGAACAGCCGGTCGCCGCGCGTCGTTTCGAAATGCAGGATGCCGACGCGCGGATTGCCGCCGGGCGAAACATATTCCCAGACGGCCATGCCGATCAGAAGTGCGAAGATCGTCACGAAGAACAGCGCGGTCGGCAGCGTCCAGGCCATCCAGGAAAAATCGGTATTCATGACGGTCTCCCTTCAGACGCGGCCGAGCGCGAAGCCCTTGGCGATGTAGTTGCGGACGAAATAAATGACGAGTGCGCCGGGGACCAAGGTCAGCACGCCGGCGGCGGCAAGCAGGCCCCAATCCATGCCCGAGGCTGAGACCGTGCGTGTCATGACGGCAGCGATCGGCTTGGCGTCTGTCGTCGTCAGCGTGCGGGCGATCAGCAGTTCGACCCAGGAGAACATGAAGCAGAAGAAGGCGGCGACGCCGATGCCGCTGGCGATCAGCGGAATGAAGATCTTGATGAAGAAGCGCGGGAACGAATAGCCGTCGATATAGGCCGTTTCGTCGATCTCCTTCGGCACGCCGGACATGAAGCCTTCGAGGATCCAGACCGCGAGCGGCACGTTGAACAGGCAGTGTGCCAGCGCCACGGCGATAGGGTGTCGATCAGGCCGAAGGCCGAATAGAGCTGGAAGAAGGGCAGCGCGAAGACCGCCGGCGGCGCCATGCGGTTGGTCAGCAGCCAGAAGAAGACGTGCTTGTCGCCGAGGAAGCGGTAGCGCGAGAAGGCATAGGCCGCCGGAAGGGCGCAGCCAACCGAGATCACCATGTTCATGACGACATAGGTGATCGAGTTGATATAGCCCTTGTACCAGGACGGATCGGTGAAGATGATCGTGTAATTGCGCAGTGTCGGCGCATGCGGATAGAGCGTCAGCCCGCTGACGATCTCCTCGTTGGTCTTGAAGCTCATGTTGATGAGCCAGTAGATCGGCAGCAGCAGGAAGACGATGTAGAGCGCCGGCACCACCCAGGACCAGCGTCCCTCTTCGCGATGTCTGCGGGCGACGTGCGTCTCGGTCGCAGCCGCGGCGTGCGTGGTGGAGCTTGAGGCGGCCAACTTGTGCATCGTCGCGTCGTCGGCGGAAGCCGAAAGAGGTTTGGCGCTCATCGCGTCGCTCCCGCATCGTAATTGGTCATGACGGTGTAGAAGACCCAGGACAGCAGCAGCACGATCAGGAAGTAGACGAGCGACATTGCCGCCGCCGGACCGAGGTCGAACTGGCCAAGTGCCATCTTGACGAGATCGATCGACAGGAAGGTCGTCGAATTGCCGGGGCCGCCGCCGGTGACGACGAAGGGTTCGGTATAGATCATGAAGCTGTCCATGAAGCGCAGGAGCACGGCGATCAGCAGCACCCGGTTCATCTTCGGCAGCTGGATGTAGCGGAAGACGGACCAGCGCGAGGCGCCGTCGATCTTGGCGGCCTGGTAGAAGGCGTCGGGAATGGAGGCGAGGCCGGCATAGCAGAGCAGGACGACGAGACTGGTCCAGTGCCAGACATCCATGAGAATGATCGTCGCCCAGGCGTCGGCCGGGTCGGACACGTAATTATAGTCGATGCCGAGGTTGACGAGGACATAGCCCAACAGGCCGATGTCGCTGCGGCCGAACACCTGCCAGATCGTGCCGACGACATTCCACGGGATCAGCAGCGGCAGGGCCATCAGCACCAGGCAGACCGGCACGCCGATGCCCTTCTTCGGCATGTTGAGGGCGATGAGGATGCCGAGCGGCACCTCGATCGCCAGAATGACGAAGGAAAAGATCAGGTTGCGGAACATGGCGTCCCAGAAGCGGCCGGACCGGAGGATCTGCTCGAACCAGTCGGTGCCCGCCCAGAAGAAGACGTTGTTGCCGAAGGTATCCTGCACCGAATAGTTCACCACCGTCATCAGCGGAATGACGGCCGAAAAGCCGACAAGCAGCAGGACGGGGATGAGCATGAACCAGGCTTTGTTGTTCCAGGTCTTGTCCATGATCAGGCTCCCATCTCGACGCGCCAGGAGTTGGCGTAAATATTGATGCCGGCGGGATCGAAAGCGATATGCGGTTCGGCCGGCACTGTCTGATCCTCGCCGATAACGGCGACGATATCCTGTCCGTCAAGCTTGGCGCGAACCACCTTGCGGCGGCCGAGATCCTCGACCTGCGTGACCGTCGCCGGCATGCCTTCGCGACCGAGGCGGACGAATTCCGGGCGTATGCCAAGCTCGGAGCGGCCTTCGCGCCGTTCGACCGGCGCGCCGGGCAGGGCGATGGTACGGTTGCCGAGCCTCGCATTGCGGCCGTCGATCTCGACCGGCATGACGTTCATGCCGGGCGAACCGATGAAATAGCCGACGAAGGTATGACGTGGGCGCTCGAACAGGTCGTTCGGCGTGCCGATCTGCACCACCTCGCCATTGTACATCACCACCACCTTGTCGGCGAAGGTCAGCGCTTCCGTCTGGTCGTGGGTGACATAGACCATGGTGAAGCCGAAGCGGCGGTGGAGCTGTTTCAGCTGCGAGCGCAGCATCCATTTCATATGCGGGTCGATGACCGTCAGCGGCTCGTCGAACAGGATGGCGTTGACGTCGGAGCGCACCAGGCCGCGGCCGAGCGAAATCTTCTGCTTGGCGTCGGCCGTCAGGCCGCGCGCCTTGCGATGGGCGCTGTCGGAGAGGCCGATCATCTCGATGATCTCGTCGACCTTGCGCTTCACGTCGGCTTCCGGAATGTGCCGGTTGCGCAAGGGGAAGGCGAGGTTCTCATAGACCGTCATCGTGTCGTAGACGACCGGGAACTGAAAGACCTGGGCGATGTTGCGCTCCTGGGTCGATAGCCGGGTCACGTCCTTGCCGTCGAAGAGGATGCGGCCTTCCGAGGCGCGTACCAGGCCGGAGACGATGTTGAGCAGCGTGGTCTTGCCGCAGCCGGACGGTCCGAGCAGCGCATAGGCGCTGCCATCCTCCCAGCTATGATGCACTTCCTTCAGCGCATAGTCCGCATCGGACTTGGGATGGTCGCTGTAGGCGTGTCTGATATGGTCCAGGTCGATACGTGCCATTGGCCGTGTCTCTCCTCAGGCTGCCCGTTGCAGGGCGGGTGTAACGGCGGCGCCATCGGTATCGAACACCATGATGTGGCGCGGGTCGATGTAGACGTCGATCGCATCGTCGACATCGATGTCCTGGACGCCCTGGGTCAGCATCACCCAGCGCCGGTCGGCGAAATCGATGTGGATGTAGCTTTCCGAACCGGTGATCTCGGTCACCATCACGCGCGCCGGCGCGGCGACGGCTTCCGGCGTCTGCGGCTTCAGCGCCAGATGGTGCGGTTGGAATGCGATCGTGTAGGGGCCGTCCGGTTGCGCTTCGAGGCCCTGCGGTACGGGGAGGCGGATCGTGCCGTTCAGCACGAAGAGGTTGCCGCGCTTGTCGAGTGTGATGGTGTTCAGCGGCGGATCGGCGAAGGTGGTGGCGGTCATCAGGTCCTTCGGGCTGCGGAAGACGTCGATCGTCGGCCCGAACTGCGTGATGCGGCCCTGCGACAGGGTTGCCGTGTTGCCGCCCAGAAGCAGCGCCTCGGAAGGCTCGGTCGTGGCGTAGACGAAGATGGCGCCGGATTCGGCGAAGATTTTCGGCAGCTCGGCGCGCAGTTCCTCGCGCAGCTTGTAATCGAGATTGGCGAGCGGCTCGTCGAGCAGCACCAGGCCGGCATTCTTGACGATGGCGCGGGCAAGCGCCGTGCGCTGCTGCTGGCCGCCGGAGAGGCTGAGCGGCAGGCGGTCGAGGAAGGGGCCAAGCCGCAAGAGATCGGCGGCCTTCTTTACCTCGCGGTCGATGGTCGCCGCGTCGGTGCCGCCAAGGCGCATGGGCGAGGCGATGTTGTCGTAGACGGTCATCGCCGGATAGTTGATGAATTGCTGGTAGACCATGGCGACGTTGCGGCGTTGTACGGGGACGCCCGTGACGTCGGCACCGTCGACATGGATCGTGCCTGTCGTCGGCTTGTCGAGGCCCGCCATCAGCCGCATCAGCGACGTCTTGCCCGACAGCGTCGGCCCGAGAAGGACATTCAGCGTGCCGCGCTGCAGCGTCAGGTTCGTTTCCGCAATATGCGTTTCGCCGCTGACCGACTTCGACACGTTTCTGAGTTCAAGCACGATAGGCTCCTTCCATGCATCGCATGTCGACGCTGCGGCTGACTGCCGGCCGCAAGGCCTGTTTATTGCCTACTGAATGGCGATCGGCAGGGGACATGAGCGCTCCCCGGTCCGTCTCTGCCTTCACTGAGCGACGCCTGTCGTCGGAACGGGCGCGGACATGGGCGCCGAATGCCGCGCCTTCTCAAAAGGACGAAGGCAACGGGATCGTTTTGGGAAAATGTTTTGCGTCAATCCGGATATGGGAAATTCGCGACGATATAGACCATGGTGCGCATGGCCCGGAGCGTCGGAAACGGAAGCCCGCTTTCCTTGAGAAAAGATGCCGAAAATGCGCTCGGCAGGACTGCGGCTCACGGCGCAATCGATGCCATCCATCTCGTCGATTTTTGCTTTGGACAATTGTACCTCCCCCCGTTTCGATTTCCACTCCTCACGCCAAAACCGAAACTATAATGACGATAAATGAAGCTAAAGGAATGTCAAACGAAAATTGGGTAGGGTTCAGTTGCCACCCGGTACGTACATTTATCGCGCATATTTTCGCATGTGGCGGCAAGGTCGGTAAGCAATTGATCGGGATCGGAAATGGCTCGAAATCCAAGCCGGAAGCGGAAAAGCCGTTTGCAAGGTTGCCGGCCGCGTATCCGAAAGCGGTGATCTTCGCGTCGGGTGGGGCCGAGACCTGGGTCGGGCGCTAAAGCCAGTTGATGCGCTTCAGCACCCAGAGAGTGGCGATCGACGTGACCGTCACGAAGAGGACGATGACGACGAAGGCCCAGGTGTCGTTGACGCCGGGAATGCCGCCGACATTCATGCCGAACAGGCCGGCCACCACGCTCGGCGGCAGAAGCAGGGCGGCAAGGGCTGCGAGGCGGTTGGAGTTGCGGGCGATGCGCTCGCTGATGACGGTCGACAAGTCGTCATGCAGGATGCTGGTGCGGTCGCGGATGGCATCGAGATACTCGATATAGCGCATCAGCTTGTCGATGACCTCGCGCATGCGCAGCTTGTCGCGTTCGGCAAGCCAGGGCGCGTCGTCATGCTCGATGCGATTCAGCGCGTCGCGTTGTGGCGCCAGGTAACGGCGAAGCTGCACGGCGCGCCGGCGCAAAAGCTTCAGGCGTTCGCGCACCTGGCTGGCCTCGCCGTGAAAGATCAGTTCGTCAAGCTCATCCACCTCTTCGTCCATGGCGTCGAGTACGGGTTCGAGATCGCGCACCAGCTTGTCGCCGATCAGGGCGAGCAGGTCGCCGGAACGCTGCGGACCCTTCTTCTTCTCCAGTGACAGGCGGATGTCGCGCAGCGCCGTGATGTAGTGGCCGCTGTCGCGCAAGGAGACGATGCGGTCGCCATCGACCCAGAGATGCAGGGGCACGAGGTCGATATCGTCAGGCTTCTGCGTCGCGCCGTCCGGCGATGTCGCGCAGACGCCGCGCAGGATGATCAGCAGCCCGTCGCCCACCGGTTCGACACGCGGACGGGATTCTTCTTCCAGCAGCGCTTCGACCACGAAAGGATCAAGGCCGCTCCTGTGGGTGATCCAGTCGGCGGTGGCGGGATGATCGCGCTCGAGATGCAGCCAGGTGACGCCCTCTCCGGGCTTGCAGGAACCGACCTGATCCATGCTGAGCTGCTTGCAGCCGCCATGTCCGTCAAGCAGGGAAGCGAAGCGCAATCCCGGTTCGGTGCCGTAGCTGACCGTCGATCTATCCGATGCTTCCATGGCGCCTTGATCCATCCCACCCTCATGGCGACAAAAAGCGCAAGCAGCACAAGAGTTTGTGGTGTGCCGGCGGGTAGCTTACCAGTTCGGATCAAAGTGGCAAGCTGAGATGGATAGTGCGGAAAAGCCCCTCATCCGGCCTTCTGAGCTTGTCGAAGGACGGCCACCCTCTCCCCGTTTGGACGGGGAGAGGGGGATCGGCGCACCCGCAGCCTTCTCTCCAGCCTATCGAGAGGCGAGGGACTGGGATCGTCCCCTCTCCCCGCTTGCGGGGAGAGGGCTAGGGTGAGGGGCAATCCTTGCTCGGAAATCAGAACGGGGCAGCTCTCCCTCAACGTGCCGCCCAGTTGGCGCCGCGGCGGAAGATGGTTTTCATCTGCGGCACGCTGAATTCCTTGGCCTGGTGGCCGAGCGAGGAATAGAAGACGCGGCCCTTGCCATATTTGCGCTTCCAGGCGACCGGCATGACGACGCCGTCGATCCAGTAGGCATGATCGCCGGTGAAGGTGGTGGTCGCCAGCACTTCGTTCGACGGGTCGACATGCATGTAATATTGCTCCGACGTGTAGGGGAAATCGGCGATCCCCTCCATGATCGGGTCGTCGGGCCGGGTAATGTTGACGGTGTAGTCGATGATGTTGCCGGGATGGGCGACCCACTGGCCGCCGATGATGAACTGGTATTCGACGCTTTCGCGGAAACTGTCGCCGGCGCCGCCATGATAGCCGGCAATGCCGACACCGCTTTCGATGGCTTCTGCGAGGTTCTTCACCTCCTCCTTCTCGATCTTCGACATGGTGACGATCGGGACGATCAGGCTGAGATCGTGGATCGACGGGTCGGCGAAGGCTTCGGTGCTGTTTTCGAGATAGACCTTGAAGCCGTCCTCCTCCAGCATGTCGCGGATGATATGGGCGCATTCCTGCGGTTCGTGGCCGCTCCAGCCACCCCAGACGATAAGTGCTTCACGCATGATGTTCCTCCTGAAATTGCGCGGTTAGCGGCCGATTTTTCCGTCCACGAGGGATTGGGACAGAGGGGCCGGACGTTCCGTTTGTGTGGTGATGGTGACCGTGCGGCCGCTGTCCGAGGCCGTCTGGAAGGCTTCCATGACTTCAAGGACATGTAGCGCCAGGCTGCCATTGGCGCGGTGCGGCCGGTTGGAGCGAATGGCGTGCGCGAGATCGGCGACGCCGAGCGAGCGATAATTGCCGTCGGCATAGGGGGCTGTGAGCTCCCGCCCCTCGAACTGGCCGCCCTTCTTGAGATACTCGACCTCGCCGCCGAAATGGTTCGGATCGGGCACGATCAGCGTGCCCTCGGTGCCGTAGACTTCAAGCGGCACATGCTTGTGGCCGGCGACGTCGAAGCTCATGCCGATCTGCACGACGGCGCCGCTGGCAAAGGCCATGACGCCGGCGACGTGGGTCGGCACATGCACGGGGATGTGCTCGCCGTTGCGCGGCTCGCTGGTGATGATGCGTTCCTTGCGCGGCGTCACGGCAAAGCCGGCGACCTGGGAGACCGGGCCGAGCAGGTTGACGAGGTCGGTGATGTAATAGGGACCCATGTCGAGCATCGGGCCGCCGCCGACTTCATAATAGAAAGCCGGATTCGGATGCCAGCGTTCATGGCCGGGGCACATGAAGGTGGCGATGCCGCCGACCGGAATGCCGATCGCGCCTTCGTCGATGATGGCGCGCGCCGTCTGGTGGCCGCCGCCGAGGAATGTATCCGGGGCAGCGCCGATGCGCAGGCCCTTGGCGGCAGCGGCATCCGCGAGCTTCTTGCCCTCGGCGAAATTGATGCCGAGCGGCTTTTCAGAATAGGTGTGCTTGCCGGCGTCGAGTGCCTGCAGGCCGACGGCGACATGTGCTTTGGGAATGGTCAGGTTGACGATGATCTCGATCGAGGGATCGGCGAAGAGGGCTGCGACATCGACGGCCTTCAGGCCGAATTCGGCGGCCTTGGCTTCTGCCAGTTCGCGATTGAGGTCGGCGACCCCTTTGATGTCGAGAATGGGAAACGATTTCATCGCTTTGAGATAGGCGCCGGAAATGTTCCCGCAGCCGATAATGCCAATGCCGACCTTTTCCATAAAACTTCCTCCAGATGAAATGCTTATCCGTCCTTGCAGGTCAGAGGGCCGATGCCGGCCCCGTCGTTCCCCAAGGCGATTCGTAGAGTTCGCGCAGCGCGACGACGGCGGCACCCTGCGCCCAGGTTTCGTCCGTCGACTGCTCGAAGACGAGTTCCGTCACGCCCTTGATCGAGGGCGGAATGGCCAGGGAATAGGCTTCCCTGAGGCTGTCCAGGAAAGGCTGGCCGAGCGCCAGGCTCGATCCGACGAGAATGACGCGCGGCGGCGCGAACAGCGTGACGATGTTGGCGAGCGCCATGCCGCAGGCCTCGCCGGCGCGGATGGCAGCGCCGATCAGTGCGTTGTCTTCGGCGGCAATCAGGGTCTTGGCATGCGCCATGCCGCGGCCGAGACGGATGGCTTCGGCGAAGCGGCCGTTCGGCTGGTCGCCGAGAATGGCATTCTCGCCTGCCTGGCTTGAAAGCCTGATGGTGCCCTGCGGCCCGATGCCGAGCACAAGGTCGCCGAGATTGTGGCTCAGGCCGCCGGCGCCGCGGAAGAGCTGGCCGCCATGCAACACGCCGAGGCCGAGCGTCTGCTCCAGCGACACCAGCACCATGTCGTCAAGGTCCCGCGCCGCGCCGAACCAGTGATGCGCCAGCGTGATGGCATGCGCGTCGCTCTCGACAATGGTGGGGACACCCAGCCGCTCCGACATTTCCTTGGCGAAATCGACGCCGCTCTCACGGAAGATCGGGCTTGAGCGCACATGGCCGGTACGGTGCTCGATGACGCCGGGCAGGCCGAGGCAGACCGAATCGATCTCGTCCAGCGCCAGGTCGGCATCGACGACGCAGCGGCGCACGCCGTCCTCGATCAGGTCGGCAATGACGCTGATCGGCTGCCGGTCGACACGAAGCGCAAGCGTCAGCGTCGACAGCACTTCGCCCCTGAAATCGGCGACGACGAAGACCATGCGGTTGGCGGCGATCTTCGCGCCGACGACGCGGGCGGCGTCCGGATTGAGCTCGAGCATGACCCGTGGCCGGCCACGGGTGGCGGCTTCGCGCAGGTCGCCCTCGGTGCGGGCCAGGATCAGGCCGTCATCGAGCAGCGAAGCGGTGATTGCCGAAACCGTGGTGGTCGAAAGCTGGGTGTACTCGCTGATTTCAATACGTGCGATGGAGCCCGCCCGCCGGATCGTATCCAGCACGTTGAAGCGGTTTATCGCCCGCATAAGCTCGGGATCTGCTGTTTTCATAAGGATGTTGCCGAATGATGATTCCGCTCGGCTGCGGCCTGGTATTTTTGACGGGATGCGAATTAAATAGCCTATGCTTGTAGCCCGATGTCAAGCCACTTCCCCCTCATGTTGCCGCAAAATTGGGAATAGTGGTTGACATTTCAGCAAAGCTCCGTTGAATTAATCCGCATAAGGGAAAAATTATCGAGACTGTTGTTCCCTTGGGAGGAGACAATCATGTTTTATGAACGCGGGGCGAAGGCCCTTCGCGGCGTGCGTATCGCCGCCGTTGCTGCTGCCACGGGACTTGCGATGCTTTCCGGCGCGACAAGTGCCGCGGCTGATACGGTCGTCAAGTGGCTGCATCTCGAAACCGATCCGAACTACGTCGCCACCTGGCGCAAGATCGCCGATCAGTATGAAGCTCAGCATCCGGGCGTGAAGATCCAGATGCAGTTCCTGGCGAACGAGGCTTTCAAGGCAAAGCTGCCGACGCTGCTGCAATCGAGCGACGCACCGGATTTCTTTTACAGCTGGGGCGGCGGCGTGCTGAAGCAGCAGGAGCAAACCGGCACGCTGATGGACCTGACCGTGGCGATGAACGCCAAGGACGGCGCCTGGCTGAAGACGTATAATCAGGCGGCGGTCAAGGGCCTGACCTTCGACGACAAGATCAGCGCCGTTCCGTACAAGCTCGGCACGGTTTCCTTCTTCTACAACAAGGCGCTTTTCGCCAAGGCCGGCGTCGATGCGACTGCCATCAAGACCTGGGACGACTATCTGGCCGCGGTCAAGAAGATCAAGGCGGCCGGCATCGCGCCGATCGCCGGCGGCGGCGGCGAGAAGTGGCCGATCCACTTCTACTGGAGCTATCTGGTGATGCGCGACGGCGGCCAGCCGGTCTTCACCGCGGCCAAGACCGGCCAGGGCAACGGCTTCAACGATCCGGCGATCATCAAGGCCGGCGAGCAGCTGGCGGAGCTCGGCAAGCTCGACCCGTTCCAGCCCGGCTATCTCGGCGCCACCTGGCCGCAGGCGCTCGGTATCTTCGGCGACGGCAAGGCGGCGATGATCCTCGGCTTCGAAAACACCGTCGCCAACCAGCGCACCAATTCCGGCGACGGCAAGGGCCTGGCCGACGACAATGTCGGCCGCTTCGCCTTCCCGGCGGTCACCGGCGGCGCCGGTCTCGCGACCGATACGCTCGGCGGCCTGAACGGCTGGGCCGTGACCAAGACGGCCCCGCCGGAGGCGCTCGACTTCCTCGCATATCTCACCAATGCGGAGAATGAACGCGCGATGGCTGAGGCCGGCATGCTCATTCCGGTCGCCATCGGCGCTGAAGACGGCGTCAAGGGGCCGCTGATGCGCGACGCCGCCGATCAGCTGGCGCATTCCACCTGGCACCAGAACTTCTTCGACCAGGATCTCGGCCCCTCCGTCGGCCGTGTCGTCAACGACGTGGCGGTCGGCATCGTCTCCGGCCAGATCGCGCCGAAGGATGGCGCACAGCAGGTCCAGGACGCTTTCGAGCAGGACCAGCTCTAGCGGCATCCGGCGCCGGCTGCTCCCTTGTGCCGGCGCCGGTTTTCTTTGAATTGCAATTGTCGAGATCATCAATGACCGATGTCAGCGCCACGACCGCCATGCCCTCCGTCGCAAGAGCGAGGCCGGCTGCGAAGCGAAAATCGCCCGCCGCCCGTGGTCGCATGCCCGTCATCCTGCTGTTCCTGCCGCCGGCGCTTCTGCTTTTCACCATCTTCGTCATTCTGCCGATGGGAGAGGCCGCCTGGTACAGCCTTTACCGATGGAACGGCTACGGACCGCCGACGGAATTCGTGGGCCTGCGCAATTTCCAGGTGCTGTTCAAGAATGCCGCGTTCCTGACCTCGCTCAAGAACAATGCGCTGATCATCCTGGTTTCGATCGCCGTGCAGGTGCCGCTTGCGATTTGGCTGGCGACGATGCTGGCGCATCGTATTCGCGGTGTCGTGCTTTTCCGGCTGATCTTTTTCCTGCCCTACGTGCTGGCGGAAGTCGCCGCCGGCCTGATCTGGCGCTTCGTCTATGACGGCGATTACGGCCTGTTTGCCGCCATCGCACATTTCCTCGGAACCGCCACACCCTATGTGCTCGCAGACAAGGATCTGGCGATGTACGCGGTGCTTGGCGTGATCGTGTGGAAATATTTCGGCTTCCACATGATGCTGTTCATCGCCGGCCTGCAATCCCTCGACAAGAGCGTGCTGGAAGCGGCCGAGATCGATGGCGCGACCGGCTGGCAGAAGTTCCGCTACGTCACCCTGCCGTTGCT
>DASWOH010000150.1:0-3428 GCA_036398815.1 Rhizobium sp.
GGGTGCCGAGAGTCCGGTCGCCACCTATGTCGATGGCGTCTACTATGGCAGCGTCAGCTCAACGCTTTTGAGTCTATCCGATGTGCAGTCCATCGACGTCCTCAAGGGCCCCCAAGGAACGCTGTTTGGGCGCAACGCGACTGGCGGAGTGATACAAATCAACACGCGCAGTCCAGATCACGATCCGGAAGCGGATGTTGAGGTCGGGTATGGCAATTACGATACCACCGCTGCGAAGGCATATCTCGGCGGCCGAGTGTCCAGTTCGATCGCGGCGAATCTGGCTGTCTCTTACGACCATCAAGGTGATGGTTACGGCACCAATCTCTACAATGGAGACGACATCAACAAGTCGCGTGATTTCTCTGCTCGAACAAAACTGCTCCTCCAGCCGTTGGAAGGCCTGAAGATCACATTGTCGGGTGATTATTCTTCCAACCGAGGATCTGAGGGAATCGCTTTCCGTCCCGTCTATGGAACGCTACCCGAGTTTGGACCGGCCTTCACCGGAGGATTCCAGGACATCGATTCAAGCACACAGCCGTTTGTGGACTTGAAGCAGTGGGGGGGAAGTCTCCGCATCGACTATGATGCGAGTGCCGTAAAATTTGTCAGCATTACTGCTCTTCGGCGCGAGCATTTCCAGTCTTCCAACGACGCAGATATGTCGGCGCTTCCTGCCGCGACCACCGACACCGACGCTAAAACAAAGCAATTCAGTCAAGAATTCCAAATACTTTCAGCCCGGCAAAGTCCCATTAGCTGGGTGCTGGGTGCTTATTTTTTCAATAACGATGGTAAAGACAACCCTGTCGTTCTGTCCGGCCTCGCTTATGCGCCCTTCAACTCACTCGATTTCGTCGCACAGCAAAAGGCGTCATCGCAATCCGTGTTTGGCCAGGTGACGGTCAAATTGGACTCATTGACCCATCTCACCGGAGGTTTAAGATATACTCGGGAAAAGCGCACTTTTCTGGCCGACCAATATGGTCTCTACGGTGCGCAAAACGCAGTCGTTCCCATCGGCAGTGTCGATACCGACCACGTGTTCGAAAAGCTGACCTGGCGCCTGTCTATCGACCGGCAAATTGTATCGAATACGATGGTATATGCCTCATATAACCGTGGATTTAAGAGCGGTCTCTATAATATTTCCTCGCTGTCGACGACGCCGATCAAACCAGAGGTATTGGACGCTTACGAAGTCGGCAGTAAGTCAACCCTTTTCGGAGGACGGCTCCGCGCCAATAGCGCGTTTTTCTATTACGACTATAAGGATCTGCAGATCCCGCAGTACATTGACGGGGTACAGTACCTGCGGAATGCGGCCGCCGCCAAAATATATGGCGTGGATGCGGATCTCGAACTACGGGTGACAAAAAGCTTACGTTTTACTGCCGGTGCTGAGTGGTTGCACGCTCGGTATAAGTCTTTCCAGGATTCGCCTTACGCATCACCGTTGTCGACGGGAGGAAATGCAATCTCAAGCAGAGAAGCGTCGGGGAACGATATCATGCTCAGCCCCAAGTTAACACTTAGCGTGGCGGCGGACTATACCGTCGATCTCGGCAATTCAAAACTGAATGCCGATGTCACCTATTATTATAATGACGGCTGGTATGCCAACCCGGACAATGTGTTGCGGCAACCATCGTACAGTCAGGTCGGCGGCCAGCTGAAATGGATACCTGACAATGGCGCTTTCTCCATAGCCGTGTGGGGTAAGAATCTGACCAATGCGAAATCAGCCCAATACCTTTCGGCCGTGGCCGCCGGCGATGTCACCGCAGTCTCTCCGCCGCGTACGTTTGGCGTGACCTTAGCGGCTAAAATCAAGTAGCAGACAAAGGTGGGGCATCGACGCTGTGAGAGCGGCCATGCCCTACCGGCCTTCGCCGGTCGGCTGCGCGTAAGTGACGTTCGGACCGGCCATGCAATGATGGGGTCACCGCGAACAAGCGGCATCCCTCCCGGCCGGATGTTCGCCACACCATTTCGCTCGCTATTGGCCAGCCGATCGCAGGATCATAAGTTATGTTGATATATAGGTGTCACACTATCGAATATTGTTGTAGCGCAGATGACATAATCTTTATCTAGGTGGCGTTTTTTGCTCTCCGTGCTTGGGGGTTTGGATGGGCGGCTCTGCGGTAGATAAGTCGAAGGTATCCCCGGCTTTCTGGAGGATATTTGAGAACTTTGGTATAAAAACGTCTGATATTCTTAGACTCGCGAAAATACCACAACACTATATACATTCTCAAGACGTGCTATTTTCGACAGATGAAATGTTTCGATGCTGGAAAGCCGTCGAAACGCTTGCGACGGCGCCAGCCGTTGGCATCGAGATCGCGCGTGCGATGGCCTCGACGATATTGCCGCCGATCTTCGTTGCAGCTCAACATTCCAGAAATTTCCAGGATGCAATCGCCGGCCTGGTCGAGTTTAAGCGACGTCATATGGCGGTTTTCTACGAACGAACCGAGTTAGACGGCACGCTCCAAATGTCGATTTCGCTTCCTTTCGCAACCGAACCCACCCCCGCAGTAGTCATTGATCTGGCGTTCGGAGCGATCGTGGAAATGGGAAGACTCGGGACTGGCCATGATATCCGGCCTGTGCGGGTCGAACTCGCTAGGCCTGGGCGGGCCGCAAAGGCCCACGAAGACTTTTTCGGAGCGCCGATCCGATATGACGCGCCATGTGACCTTCTGGTGCTCAGCACGGACGACACAAGGCGAACCTTCTGTTCCCATAATCCAGAGCTGCTCGAAGTGCTTGTTCCGGCCATCCATGCCGCCCACGAGATTCCGAGGGTGCAGCGTTCCATAAAGGCACAGGTAAAGAGCGCGATCAGACTGAGGCTCCCGCGCGGGCGACCGAGTGTGACCGAAATCGCGGCCGACCTCAACACGCATGAACGGACATTGCAGCGCCGCATCAGACATGATGGCACGTCCTTCCGCGCCCTGTTGTCTGAGGCGAGACAGGAAGCGATCCGTAATCTGGTCTCGAAAGGCGATTTTCAAATCGACGAGGTTCCCACCCTGTTGGGCTACAGCGATACCAGCTCCTTTTATCGTGCTTTTCGGAACTGGGAGGGGATCACGCCCGCAGTCTGGCGCCGGTGCGAAGCGGTTATCGGTGACGCGCCGACCGGGAATTAGATACATCCCCGTTCGGACCGAGCCCCCTCTGTCCGGCTCGATCCTTCCGCCTCATGGATGGTGCCCGTCTGTGCTGAAATTGGCGCGTAGAGCCCGAGAAGTTGAATTGTCGTCCTTTGCCTCAGGCATCCCCTCATTTCTGAGATGACGTAGGGCGGCAAAGATGATTCTGCATTTCCGTGTCGAGCGGAGAGCAGAGTAGCATGAGCGGAAAGACGGAGTTTTCTACCGAGGCGGTCCATTCCTTTGTCGATGAGCTTT
>DASWOH010000151.1:0-7690 GCA_036398815.1 Rhizobium sp.
GGTGTGTGTTCGTTTGAACCCATGACGTTTCGGAGTAATGACCAAGGTGTCAGGCATGTATCGCGCTCTAACACGGGATATCGAAGTCGTCGTCGAACCCTTTTATCTGGAGGAGCAATCCGATCCGGAAGACGACCGCTATGTCTGGGGTTATCGCATCGTCATTTCCAACCACTCTGCCGTTCCTGTCCGGCTGATGACACGCTATTGGCACATCACCGATCAGAACGGGCTCGTGGACGAGGTGAGCGGGCCTGGCGTCGTCGGCGAGCAGCCACGGCTTGGCCCTGGCGACACCTACGAATATTCGTCAGGCTGCCCGCTCGACACGCCGTCGGGCATGATGTTCGGCCATTATCAGATGGAAACGGACGACGGGGAGCTCTTTCACGTCAAGATCCCCGCCTTCTCTCTGGATACGCCCAATCTGCTGCGGACGCTGAACTGAGCCAGATCAGGCTTCCGTCACCTCGGACACTGCGAAACGGTAGGTGGTCGAGCAGAACTCGCAGGTGACGGCGATTTCGCCATTCTCCTGGCTTGCCTCGATTTCCTCGGCGGAGAAGCCCTGCAAAACGCCCTTCAGCTTGTCGCGCGAACAGGTGCAGCGGTCGAAGACCGCTTTTGGCTCATAGACCCGCACACCGCGCTCGTGGAAGAGACGGAACAGCAAACGTTCCGTGCCGACTTGCGGGTCGGTCAGTTCGTCGGCATCGATGGTCTCGACCAATGACCGGGCTTCTTCCCAGGCGTCGTCCTCGACGTGATGGCGTAGGCTGGTGTCGCCGTCGCCGCCGTGGAGATCCGGCTGGCGCATGCGCTCCGGCGCTTCCGGCAGGAACTGCGCAACAAGGCCGCCCGCCCGCCAGCGATGGCGCGGCTTGCCGGCCTCATCGCGGTCGAACAGTTCGGCGGCACCCAGACGAACGCGGGTCGGGATCTGCTCCGACTGACGGAAATAGGTCCCGGCGATCTCTTCGAGCGAGGCGCCGTCAAGCGCCACGATCCCCTGATAGGGCTGGCTGAAGCGACCCTGATCGATGGTGAAGGCGAGCACGCCCTTGCCGAGCAACTGTTCCGGCTCGGTCTCGCCGGCAGCCACGGCTTTTGCCAGCGCCTCTTCATCGAAGCGGGCATAGGCGCGGACATTTTCCGGCGTGGCGAAATCGGCGACCAGAAGATCGACCGGCCCGTCACCCTTGGTTTGCACGGTGAACTTGCCCTCGAACTTCAGCGAAGTGCCGAGCAATACGGTCAGCACCACGGCCTCGGCCAACAGCCGGGCAACGGGAGCCGGATAATCGTGCCGGGCAAGAATTGCGTCCAGCAGAGGCCCGAGTTGCACGGCGCGGCCGCGCACATCAAGACCTTCCACCTGGAAGGGAACGACATGATCGTCGCCGGTAAAATCGAATTGACCCAGCGAGGCTGCACTTTCCGCCATTGCTTTACTCCTACTGCGCCCGCGCTATCAAACGCGCGGTTCTATATCCTCAGATCGCGCCCAGGCACCAAGCAAGAATCGACTTTTGCGCATGAAGGCGGTTTTCCGCCTCATCGAAAACAACGGATTGCGGACCATCGATCACTTCGTCCGTCACTTCCTCCCCACGATGGGCGGGCAGGCAATGCATGAACAAGGCGTCCTTGCCGGCCTGTGCCATCAAAGCCTGGTTGACCTGATAGGGCTGGAAGACGTTGTGACCGCGGGCCCGGTGTTCCTGATTCATGGAAACCCAGGTATCGGTTACCACGCAATCGACGCCGGCGACCGCACGGTCGGCATCATGCGAGAGCATGATTTCGGCGCCCTCGTTGCGGGCCCAGTTCAAATAGTGATCCTTTGGCTCGGAACCAAGGGGTACGGCCATGTTCATGCGATAGTCGAAGCGTGCGGCTCCCTCGATCAGCGAATGCAGCACATTGTTGCCGTCGCCGGTCCAGGCGATGGTCTTGCCCTTGATCGGGCCACGATGCTCCTCGAAGGTCATGATGTCGGCCATGATCTGGCAGGGATGCGTGTCGTCGGTCAGCGCGTTGATGACCGGCACGGTCGCGTGTTCGGCCAGCTCCAGCAGGCGCGAATGCTCGGTCGTGCGGATCATGATCGCGTCGACATAGCGCGACAGCACCTTCGCCGTATCGCCGATCGTCTCGGCGCGGCCGAGCTGCATCTCGGTGCCCGACAGGAACAGCGTCTCGCCGCCGAGCTGGCGCATACCGACGTCAAAGGAAACGCGGGTGCGGGTGGACGGCTTCTCGAAGATCATCGCCAGCATCTTGCCGGCAAGCGGCTTGTCGGCCGTACCGGCCTTCAGCGCCTGCTTTCGCACGATGGCATCGTCGATGATACTGCGCAGATCGGCAGCCGCGACGGCCGAGAGATCGAGAAAGTGTTTCGGAGAAGCCATGTCCCTACCTGTACTCTAGAAAACAACAACGCCCGCGTGGGGCGCGCATAACCCCTTAAATCGGACCCGATTTAAGGAAAGGCTTATGCGCCATTCTAAGTGTTACTGCGTCCTTTGCGCGTCCTTTCGGACGCGCGGCGCAGTAATCCGCCCCGACAGCGGGCGCTGAATTCAAGCCGACTTCTTGATGCGAGCCGCGCGCACGCTTTCGGCGGCGCGTTCGATGCGGGCGATGCCTTCGCGCGCTTCCTCGGCGGTCACCACCAGCGGCGGCAGCAGACGAATGACGTTATCGCCAGCCGGCACGCCCAGCAGATGCTCGGCGCGGATCGCCTGCAGCAGCTCCGCCTGCGGAACGGCAGCCTTGATGCCGAGCATCAGTCCCTCGCCGCGGATATCCTCGATGATGTCGGGGAAACGATCCTGAAGCGAGGCGAGGCCCTGGCGGAAAACCAATGCGATATCGCGCACATGCTGCAGGAAACCGTCTGCCAGCACGATATCGAGCACGGCATTGCCGACTGCCATGGCGAGCGGATTGCCACCATAGGTCGAGCCATGCGTTCCGGCCTTCATACCCGAGGCGGCTTCCGCCGTCGCAAGGCAGGCGCCGAGCGGAAAGCCACCGCCGATGCCCTTGGCCACGGCCATGATGTCAGGCTTGATGCCGGCCCATTCATGGGCAAAGAGCTTGCCGGTACGGCCGACGCCGGACTGGACTTCGTCGAGGACCAGAAGCAGGCCATGCTCGTCGCAGAGCTGGCGCAGGCCGCGCAGGAACTCGTTGGTCGCAGGCCGGATGCCGCCCTCGCCCTGCACGGGCTCGATGAGGATCGCCGCCGTCGCATCGGTGATGGCGGCACGCACGGCATCGAGATCGCCGAAGGGCACCTGATCGAAGCCCGGCGCCTTGGGGCCGAAACCTTCAAGATACTTCTCCTGACCGCCGGCGGCGATCGTCGCGAGCGTGCGGCCGTGGAAGGCACCTTCGAAAGTGATGATATGGAACTTCTCGGGATGGCCTTTGGAAAACTGGTAACGCCGCGCCGTCTTGATCGCGCATTCCAGCGCCTCGGCGCCGGAGTTGGTGAAGAACACCTTGTCGGCGAAAGTGGCTTCCGTCAGACGCTTCGACAACTTCTCCTGACCCGGCACCTCATAGAGATTCGACAAATGCCAGACCTTGTCGGCCTGTGCCTTCAGTTCCGCAACCAGATGGGGATGCGCATGGCCGAGCGAATTCACAGCGACGCCGGCGGCGAAATCGAGATAGCGCTCGCCGGTCTCCGTGAACAGCCATACGCCCTCTCCTCGCTCAAACCGCAGCGGGGCACGCATATAGGTGTCGTAAAGCGACGCGGTTTCAGCCATGGCCCATATCTCCTCGATCACAACCTTCAGGGCCAATCGTTTCCTTCAAGTGAAACGGGCCCGGAAAAATCAAAAATGCCGCCTTGCGGCGGCATGGGTACTATTGATGTTTTGCACCGCGATGTCAACAAAACAGGCGATTTAGCAGGTGCGGCAGAGCGCCCTTGGACGAGGGATATGTCCTCAACCGCTAATATTGCAAAAATGCCACGCCCGGACAAGCAAGTTGGGGAAAACCCCGAAATCGATTCCCCAGGAATCATGCGACTCTTGTCACGGAGTCAGCCTCACACTAGGTTAAAACCCAATTGCTAGACTGCATGCGGCGGAACTAGTCACCACAATTTTCAAGCGTTTCGTGCCTCGACCCCATCTGAGGCAATGGTGAAGGATTCTGCCATCGGAAACGCGACAGCGGAGACAGGGCATGAATTGGACAGACGAACGCGTCGAGAAGCTGAAGAAGCTGTGGTCCGAGGGTTTGAGCGCCAGCCAGATCGCGGCGCAGCTCGGTGGTGTCAGTCGTAACGCCGTCATCGGCAAGGTGCATCGCCTGAGCCTGCCGGGCCGAGCGAAGGCCGGCGGCACGGCAACGGCGGCTCGAGCGCAGAAGCGCAATACCTCGGCGCCTCGCGCACCGAATTACGCCTCGCGCGTCGCAACCCGCACGGTTACCCGTCAGCAGGGCGCGACGATGCTCAAGGAAGAGGTCGAGATCGATACGGTCAACGAGATCGAATATCGTCCGGCCGCCAATGTGGTCGTTCCGATTTCGCGCCGCCTCGGCCTGACGGAGCTTACCGAACGCACCTGCAAATGGCCGGTCGGCGATCCGCTGAAGGATGATTTCCACTTCTGCGGCAATGACAGCCCGGATGCGTCGCCCTATTGCGGCTACCATCAGCGCCTGGCCTACCAGCCAGTGCATGAACGGCGCCGGCCGGCGGCTCAACCGCGCGGCTGAAATGCCTCGTAGCTCAAGATAAAAGAAACGGGCCGAAAGGCCCGTTTTCTGTTTCCGCCGCTATGTTGAATGACCGATCGGTTTCCCGCTCAGGCCTCCATGGAATAACCCGCGCCGCGAACGGTACGGATGACATCCTGCATATTGGAGAAGTTCAGCGCCTTGCGCAGACGTCCGACATGGACGTCGACGGTGCGTTCGTCGACATAGATGTCATGCCCCCAGACACCGTCGAGGAGCTGCGACCGCGAAAACACGCGGCTCGGCGAGGACATCAGGAATTCCAGCAGGCGGAATTCGGTCGGCCCCAACCGCACTTCGCGGCTCTTGCGGTGAACGCGATGGGTCTCGCGGTCCAGCTCGATGTCGCCGCAGCGCAGGACCGTGGAGAGAACCTCCGGACGGGCGCGGCGCAGCATCGCCTTGACGCGGGCCATCAGCTCCGGCGTCGAGAACGGCTTGACGACATAATCGTCCGCGCCGGTGGAAAGGCCGCGCACGCGCTCGCTTTCCTCGCCGCGGGCGGTGAGCATGATGATCGGCAGGCGCTCCGTCTCCGGCCGCATGCGCAACCGGCGGCAGAGCTCGATGCCGGACACGCCGGGGAGCATCCAATCGAGGATCAGAAGATCGGGGATGCGCTCCTGGAGACGAAGCTCGGCTTCATCGCCTCTCAGAATGGTGTCGACTTCGAAGCCTTCGGCCTCGAGATTGTAGCGCAACAGAACGCTGAGCGCTTCCTCGTCTTCTACAACAGCAACTCTCGGAACCATGCGTCTCTGGTCTCCTTCTTTGGCGTCTGGGTTATTCCGTCACCGCACCGACGGTGTTGGCGGTATCGTCTTTCGGGCGCTCGCCTTCGGGCTGGCTGCCGGTCGCCATGTAATAGATCGTCTCGGCGATGTTGGTGGCATGGTCGCCGATGCGCTCGATGTTCTTGGCGCAGAAAAGAAGATGCGTGCAGGTGGTGATGTTGCGCGGATCTTCCATCATGTAGGTCAGCATCTCGCGGAAGAGCGAGGTGTACATCGCGTCGATTTCCTCGTCGCGCTCACGGATCGACACGGCCTTGTCGGGCGAACGGGTCGTGTAGACGTCGAGCACTTCCTTGAGCTGGACGAGCGCCAGTTCGGAGAGATGTTCGATGCCGCGGGCGAGCCGCCGCGGAACGCCGGTGCCCTGCACGGCGATGACGCGCTTGGCGGTGTTCTTGCCGAGGTCGCCGACGCGCTCCAGGTCGGCGGCGATGCGGATCGAGCCCATGATTTCACGCAGGTCGGCAGCCATCGGCTGGCGGCGAGCGATGGTGACGATCGCCTTGTCGCCGACCTCCCGTTCGGCGTGGTCGAGAATAACGTCGTCGGAGATAACCTTCTGCGCAAGGCCGGCGTCGCCGTGCACCAGTGCGCGGACGCTGTCGCTGACCATCTGCTCCGCCAGGCCGCCCATTTCCGCAATACGGCGCGTCAGGAACTTCAGGTCTTCGTCATAGGCTGAAAGAATGTGAGTGGAGACCATTTTTACTATCCTCAAGGTGAAAGGTGTGAAGGGAGCCGTGCGGGGAGCATCATCAACCAAAACGGCCCATGATGTAATCCTGCGTGCGGAAGTCGTCGGGATTGGTGAACATCTTGTCGGTATCGTTCTCCTCGACCAAATGGCCGAGGTGAAACATTGCGGTGCGTTGCGAGACGCGGGCCGCCTGCTGCATGGAATGCGTCACGATGACGATCGTGAAGTTTTCCCTGATCTCGTGAATCAACTCCTCGACCTTGGCCGTAGCGATCGGATCGAGCGCCGAGCACGGCTCGTCCATCAGAATGACTTCCGGGCTGACGGCAACGGCGCGTGCGATGCAGAGGCGCTGCTGCTGGCCGCCCGACAGGCTGGTGCCGGCTTCGCTCAGCCGATCCTTCACCTCGCCCCAGAGGCCGGCCTTCTGCAGGCTGGTCTCGACGATATGGTCGAGATCGGCCTTGGAGCGGTGCAGCCCATGAATGCGCGGGCCGTAGGCCACGTTCTCGTAGATCGACTTCGGAAAGGGATTGGGCTTCTGGAACACCATGCCGACGCGGGCGCGCAGTTCCACGACATCGATGGCGCTGTCGTAGACATCCTGATCGTCGAGCGTGATCTTGCCGGTGACGCGGCAGCTATCGATCGTGTCGTTCATGCGGTTGAGGCAGCGCAGGAAGGTGGACTTGCCGCAGCCGGAAGGGCCGATCAGCGCGGTCACCGTATTCACGCGGATGTTCAGATTCACGTCGAACAGGGCTCGCTTGTCGCCATAATAGACCGAGACGTCCTGGCCGATCATCTTGTAGGGGATCGTCATCATCTTCCTGGCCAGTGCCTTCTCGCTCGCGGCTTCCGTCATCATGTTCATTCCGTCTTCTCCCTTCACCAGCGCCGCTCGAAGCGACGGCGCAGCAGGATGGCCCCGATGTTCATCGCAACAAGGAAGAAGAGCAGGACGATAATGGCCCCGGAGGTTCGCTCGACGAAGGCGCGCTCGGCTTCGCTCGCCCACATGTAGATCTGCACCGGCAGGGCCGTCGACGGATCGAGCGGCGACGTCGGATAATTGGCGACGAAGGCGACCATGCCGATCAAGAGCAGCGGCGCGGTTTCGCCGAGCGCATGCGCCAGCCCGAGGATCGTGCCCGTCAGGATGCCCGGCATGGCAAGCGGCAGGACATGGTGGAACACGACCTGCATGCGCGAGGCGCCAAGACCGAGGGCGGCACTGCGGATCGACGGCGGCACGGCACGCAGCGCCGAGCGCGTGGCGATGATGATCATCGGCAGCGTCATCAGGCTCAGCACCAGCCCGCCGACCAGCGAGGCCGAACGCGGCAGGCCCATGATATTGATGAAAACCGAAAGGCCGAGCAGGCCGTAGACGATCGACGGCACGGCGGCGAGATTGTTGATGTTCACCTCG
>DASWOH010000152.1:0-23997 GCA_036398815.1 Rhizobium sp.
CCGGTGCGCGAAGAGCAGATGACGGCCTATGAAATGATGCTGTCGGAAAGCCAGGAGCGCATGCTCATGGTACTGCAGCCGGAAAAAGAAGCCGTGGCCAAGGCGATCTTCGTCAAGTGGGGCCTGGATTTCGCCATCGTCGGCAAGACGACGGATGACCTCAGGTTCCGCGTCATTCATCAGGGCGAGGAGGTTGCCAACCTGCCGATCAAGGATCTCGGCGACCAGGCACCGGAATATGACCGCCCGTGGCGGGAATCCGACAAGCGCGCCGCCCTGCCCGCCAATCTCGTCGCGGCGCCTGAGGATTACGGCCAGGCACTCCTGTCGCTGGTCGGCTCGGCCAACCAATCCAGCCGCCGTTGGGTCTACGAACAATATGACACGCTGATCCAGGGCAATTCCCTGCAGCTTCCGGGCGGCGACGCCGGTGTCGTCCGCGTCGAAGGTCACCCGACCAAGGCGCTCGCCTTCTCCTCCGACGTCACGCCGCGTTATGTCGAGGCCGATCCGTTCGAAGGCGGCAAGCAGGCCGTTGCCGAATGCTGGCGCAATATCACCGCGACGGGCGCCGAGCCGCTGGCCGCGACCGACAACCTGAATTTCGGCAATCCGGAAAAGCCGGAGATCATGGGCCAGTTGGTCGGCGCCATCAAAGGCATCGGCGAAGCCTGCCGCGCGCTCGACTTCCCGATCGTCTCGGGCAATGTATCGCTCTACAACGAGACCAACGGGGTCGCGATCCTGCCCACGCCGACGATCGCCGGTGTCGGCCTCTTGCCGGACTGGCAGACGATGGCGCGTATCGGTTCTGCCACGGAAGGCGATCGCATCATCATGATCGGCGTCGACGGCAGCCATCTCGGCTCTTCCATCTATCTCCGCGATATCCTCGGCTCGACAGACGGCCCGGCCCCGGAGGTCGATCTCTTCGCCGAACGCCGCAACGGCGATTTCATCCGCTCAGCCATCCGCAATGGCCAGGTCACCGCCTGCCACGACATTTCCTCGGGTGGCCTCGCACTCGCGCTTGCCGAAATGGCCATGGCGTCGGGCAAGGGTCTGCGCATCGAGCTTGCCGAGTGCAAAGGACTGCCGCATGCCCTGCTCTTCGGCGAGGATCAGGCGCGCTATGTCATTGCCGTTCCTGCCGATGTCGCCGATTTCGTCTGCATCAACGCCGAAAGCGCGGGTATACCTTTCCGCCGTCTCGGCACGGTCGGCGGCGACGCTCTTGCCATTGACGAGCTGCTGTCCATTTCCGTTCAGCAGTTGCGTCACGCGCATGAATCGTGGTTTCCTGCCTTCATGGATGGCAGTGCGCTCGCTGCTGCCGAATAGATTGAGGTAAATCACCGATGCCAATGAATCCCGGCGATATCGAAGACATGATCAAGGCCGGTATTCCCGGTGCCAAGGTGACGATTCGCGACCTGGCCGGGGATGGCGACCACTATGCCGCCGAAGTCGTGGCCGAAGCCTTTCGCGGCAAGAGCCGCGTGCAACAGCACCAGATTGTCTATGACGCGCTGAAGGGCAATATGGGCGGTGTGCTGCACGCCCTGGCGCTGCAGACCTCAGCGCCCGACTGAAGAAATCCGGACGCTGTCACTGCCGGCGCCGAAAGCCAGGTCCGGCATATCCGCCTGCGTGAAAGCAGCAAAATCGGATGCCGGCAGCGGGCCGGCCGTCAGAAGCGTGAAATCGAAGGGTGCTCGGATATCCGGTCCGAGCACATATTGCCGGTGTACGCGCAGGAAATCGCGCTTGATCTTGGCATAGTGCTGCGGCGTCAGCATTTTCTTGAAGCGAACGAACAGGATCATGGCTTGCGGCGCTTCCGCATGCCCGCAAATAGCGGCGACCTTGGCCTTGTAGAAATGGATCGCGTCCGTCAGACAGTGAACGTCGAGCCAGACGATATCCTGGCAGCGGGCCAGCAGGCCGACGCGCGAACGCAATGTTGCGGCCGGCCGCATCAATGCACATTGCAGGATGGCGCTGCCAAGCGTCGTGAAGACGATGCGCTTGCCCTGGAATAGCTCCGGCTCCCGTTCGAGCAGCAGGCCGATCACATGGGCAGCGACGCTCGAACCCATGCTGTGGGAAGAGATGACATATTCATCCGCCGGCTCATCGACTGCCTGGCGAGCGCTGGTCGCGCAGGCTTCGATCCATTGCTCGGCGCCGAGGCCGGTCAATCCCGCCATGGCGACGGCCATCTCCCAGTCGGCGAAGAGATGCAATGTGTGCAGCCGCTCGGCCTGGGGCAGGAAGATATAGATGAAGAAGGCCACCGCCAGGGCGATGCTGCCGATATGGCTCCAGGACGGAAGCCCGAGGAAAAACGGGGAAAACGCGATGGACAGGCTAAGGAGCAGCCCGACCAGCATCAACAGGAACGGAAAGATAAAAAAGAGACCGAAGCGCCAGGCATGACGGAAATAACCCGTCATGCCGCCGGAGGCCGCAACCCTGGCAGCGGCGAGATAGCCTTGCCCCAGCCGCGTGAAAAACGGCCTGCCGTTCAATTTCGCCACCAGATCGTCGTGATCGAGGATATGGACCCGACTTTGGGTCTCCCAATCCGCGCCCTTGGCATTCACATCGAAATACGGCGCCCTGCCGAAGTTTTGCAACGCATCGACGGCCACCGAAAAATCCCATGCGGCTGCACTTTGCTTCGCCGAGCGCTCATAACGCGCCCGGTGCGAGGACGCATCCAATGGCTCGAAGCCGGGGAAGTGAAGGACCACCCTCTTTTCAACGTTACTCATAATTTACCTGGTTCCCCGGCACACGGACGGCATCGCATCGATACGAGAGACCGCCAACATCACGGCTAGCCGGCTTTTTCATGGCGGGCTATCATGAAAACAGGCACAAAGGCTCCCACGGCATGATTAAGGAAATCCTACGTCAGCACTCCCGGCCTGCATAGGGCGAGTAGTCGGCGCAGGGATCGGCCGGCGGCGCGGTCATGATTCTATGGACGGCCTGGGGCTGAGGCTGAGCCTGCGGCGCCGCCGTGATCGACGCGCGATAACCGAAGGCGATGCTGAGAATCAGAACGATGGCGCTTACCGTGACGGCGCTGTTCAGGATCGATGCTTTTGGAGTACGGACGTGCTCATAATACTCCCTCTCGCCTTCGCTCGTCTCGTTGGAACCGTAAAAATCACGCTCCTCACCGACCTGGCCGTCAGAATAGTGATGATGGCTCATGATACCCACTCCCTAAAAATGCAATGCTCACAAAGGGACAGGTACCCGTCATGCCGCCCTATAGGCGCACCTCAAAAACTCTCCCGCCACCGACTCTAAAAAACATAGCAGCGCAATATTAAGCGTCCCTTGCTTCTTTTTATGTGTGTTGTTCGGTTTCCGAGTTGAAGAAGCGATTTCGAAACGCACTGTTCAAAAAAAGGTGATAATTCCAAGTGGCGTCATCATTCGGAATCAATGTTGCGCGAAAACCCATTCATGCGATGAAAAACATTCGGGCACGTTATTGCGGCTGGAAATCGAACCTTCTCCTTGCTATTTAAGGAAAAGATTTGGAGCTGCGGACCTTGACCCCGCATGTGAAAGGACTGGAATATGAGCGGCATCAACGAATTCATCGAGAATGAAGTGAAGACCAACGACGTCGTTCTCTTCATGAAGGGCACCCCGCAGTTCCCGCAATGTGGTTTCTCGGGCCAGGTGGTCCAGATTCTCGACTACATCGGCGTAGACTATAAGGGCATCAATGTTCTGGCCGACGCGGAAATTCGCCAGGGCATCAAGGACTATTCCAATTGGCCCACCATTCCCCAGCTCTACGTGAAGGGCGAGTTCATCGGGGGCTGTGACATCGTGCGCGAAATGTTCCAGGCGGGTGAGCTGCAACAGCATCTTCAGGAACACGGCATCAGCGTTCGCGGCGCCGCGTGACCGGTCACCGGGCTCTCTCTCGTCCGGTTTCCATAGTCCAATTCGATTGATAAGGCGCTGTCGCTGGACGGCGCCTTGATATGTTTATGGGAATAAAATCGTGACGACTACATCCCAGGCCATGTCTCATGGGCAGTTGCCCATGGGCAAACGCGAGTTCATAGCGCTCGCGGCTTTCCTGATGGCGATCAACTCACTGGCGATCGACATCATGCTTCCCGCCCTGCAGCAGATCGGCTCCACCCTCGGCGTCGAAAACGAGAACCACCGGCAATATGTGGTGACGGCCTATCTGATCGGCTTCGGTTCGGCGCAGCTTTTCTACGGCCCCTTGTCGGATCGCTTCGGCCGCCGCCTGCCGCTGCTGATCGGCCTTACCGTCTTCATCATCTCCGCTTTCGGCATCGCGCTCATCCCGTCCTTTGCCGGCCTGCTTGCCCTGCGCTTCATCCAGGGGCTGGGCTCGGCGGCAACGCGCGTCATTACGATTTCCATCGTCCGCGACATCTTCGGCGGCCGCCAAATGGCCGAGGTCATGTCGTTGATCATGATGGTCTTCATGATCGTTCCGGTCATCGCGCCGGGAAGCGGCCAGATTATCATGCTGGTCAGCACCTGGCACATGATCTTCGTCTTCATCGCCACCATGGCGACCCTGGTCGGTATCTGGATGTATTTCCGCCTGCCGGAAACGCTGAAGCCCGAAAATGTCCGCCCCCTCACCGTAAAATCCGTCGCTGCCGGTTTCCGGATGGTTCTCACGAACCGCGTCGCACTGTGCTACACGCTCGCCAGCACCTTCCTGTTCGGAGCGCTGTTCGGCTTCATCAATTCGGCACAGCAGATCTACAGCGGCATCTACGGACTGGGCGTCTACACGCCCGTCGCCTTTGGCGGCGTAGCGCTGTTCATGGCCCTTTCGTCTTTCATCAATTCGCAGCTCGTCGGCCGCTTCGGCATGCGGCGGCTCTCGCATGCAGCCCTGCTCGGCTTCTCCCTCGTTACCTTCCTCTGGCTGATGGTGCAGCTTTACGGCCCCGCGCCGATGCCCTTCGCGCTGTTCATGATCTTTTTCGCGCTGGCGATGTTCCAGTTCGGCTGGATCGGTTCGAACTTCAATTCGCTCGCCATGGAACCCCTCGGCCATGTCGCAGGCACCGCCTCCTCCGTGCTCGGCTTCATGAGCACGGTCGGCGGCGCATCGATCGGCGCCGGCATCGGCCAGTATTTTGACGGCACGGCGACGCCGATGGTCGTCGGCTACTTCACCGTCTCGCTGATCGGCATCCTCTTCGTGCTGATTGCTGAAAAGGGTCGCCTCTTCCAGCCACACAATGCGCCGCCGCCGGCCGATCAATCCCTCGCCCTTCATTGACAGGCATTTTTACATGGCCCTGCCCCAAGCAAAATCAGCGGAGCCATCCGGCTCCGCCCGCATCGGCCTCGGCATCGTCGAATTCATCATCATCATCGCACTGATGACGGCGAGTATTTCGATGGGTATCGACAGCATGCTGCCGGCCTTGCCGAATATCGGCCAGTCGCTGGCGGTCGCCAATCCCAATGATACGCAGTTGATCATTGGCGTCTATTTCCTCGGCTTCGGCATCTGCCAGCTGTTTTTCGGCAGCTTGTCCGACGCCTATGGCCGGCGCAATATCCTGCTCGGCGGCCTCGCCTTCTACACGGTGGCGCTGTTTGCCGCCGCCTGGAGCGGCAGCCTTACCGTACTGCTGGTGTTGCGCTTCACCCAGGGCGTCGGTGCCGCCGCCGTTCGCATTACCACTCTGGCGATCGTGCGCGATTGCTTCGGTGGCCGCGAAATGGCGCAGGTCATGTCCTATGTCACCATCGTCTTCATGATCATGCCGATGCTCGCGCCCTCCGTCGGCCAGTTGATCGTCGCCTATTCGAACTGGCAATGGATCTTCATCGCGTTGGGCATTGCAAGTGCCGGCCTGTTTCTTGTCGCGTTCCTTCGCATGAAGGAGACGTTGCCGGATGACGAGCGCCTGCCGCTCTCCGTCGGTTCGGTCGTGTCCGGTTTCAAGACGGTGCTGACCAACCGCGTCACCTGCGGCTACATGATCGGCCTGACGCTCTACACAGGCATTATCTGCGCCTATGTGGTCTCGGTTCAGCAGGTATTCGGCGAGGTCTATGGCCTCGGAGAGTGGTTCCCGATCGCCTTCGCAGCGACAGCGGCCGGCACTGCGGTTGCGCAGTTCGCCAACGGCTATTTCGTTCGCAGCTTCGGCATGCGGCGCATCTCGCATGCCGCCATGATTATCTTCACGCTCCTCGGCGCCTTCGGCTACGTCGTCGGAATGGCCGGCATGCCGAGCTTCCTGTTCACCTATCTGCTGATCTCGGTGATGCTGATGATGTTCGCGGTCATCACCACCAATATCATGGCCATCAGCCTGGAGCCGATGGGACATCTGGCGGGAACCGCCGCCTCCATCACCAGCTCCGTCTCCACCACCGGCGGCGTCCTTCTCGGCGGGCTTGTCGGCCAGATGTTCGACGGCACCGCCCAGCCGCTCATCGCCGGCTTCACTATTTTCGGTGCGCTGACGGTCGTCGCGACGCTATGGGCGGAAAAAGGCAAACTCTTCACTCATCCCGGCGACAGCCCGACGCTGGAGCCCGGCATGGGTCACGTCTGATCGAGGATCTCCGGCGCGGCGGCCAATCAGATGTCGCCGCGCGGGCGCCTGAACCAGCGCCGGCCGGCGACAATGGCCAGGCCCAGCAGCGGCCATACCGCCCACGGCGTTCCGTGCCAGGACAAAAGGTTGATGCCGATAAGGCCAACGCCGATCACGGCGAAACTGGCAAGCTGAGGATCGACCTGCGTGTTCGTCCGTGCCCACCGAAGGCCCGCGACGAACGCAAGACCGAGCAAGGACCATGCCGCCCAGAATTCACCGTGCCAGGTGAATGCATTGACCACCAATACGGCAATAGCAGCCAAGGCCAGCGGACCGTAAATCTGGTCGAATCCTGCCGCAGCTCCGGTATTCGCCGCCGCTGGAGCGCGCGCTTCTTCACGAATGCTGCGAGGCTCCGGTGAGGCACTGGCAGCCTGCGGCGCGCCGATCCGTACGGCATAGCTCGCCACGCCGCCATCGATATTCTTGACCTCCAATTGGCCGAGAAAATCGAAGCCGACAGCCACCTTGTTGCGAACCTGGTCATAGACCGTGTTCGAAATCACGATACCGCCGCCGACCGCGCAAGCCTGCAGCCGGGCGGCTATGTTAACACCATCGCCATAAAGATCGTTGCCTTCGGCGATCACATCGCCAAGGTTGAGGCCGATGCGAAACAGCATCCGAGTATCGGGATCGCTTTTTGCATTGTAGCCGGCGAGTTCATTCTGAATATCAACCGCCGCGCGCAATGCCTCGACAACACTGGGGAATTCGGCGAATACGCCGTCGCCCCAGGTATTGACGACACGGCCGCCACGCGCCACGATCAACCGCGCCATGGCATCGCGATATCGCTTGAGCGTTGCGAGCGTGCCTTCCTCGTCTTTTCGCATCAAGCGCGAATAATCCTGGACATCGGCACAGAAGATGGTCGTCAGCTTGCGGCTCGTCTCGGACATCGGCCTTGTTCCCTGCGGCAAATTCCGCCAAAGGACGGTTGACGGTTGCCAGTCTCAAGTGAGGATAACGCTCCGCTCGCGACTTTCCAAGTGGCAACGCCGATGGGCATAGTGCCCAGCGAGCCTATGTCTCAAACAGTGAAAACCTCGCGCCGCAACAACTCCCAGGATGGCTTGTCCACCGCAACCAGCAGGCCGCCATCGATATGATGCGGGAGATAGGGCGAACCGTCGAAGCGCCTGACATAGGCGCCCGCTTCCCCGGAAATCAGCGCGCCTGCGAGGTGATCCCAGGGCATCAGCTTGTTGTACATGAGATAATGGACATGTCCGCCCGCAAGTGTGCGGTATTCATGGGCGGCGCAGCGATAATTGGTCGAATAGCGCACCTTGGCGAGATTGCCCATGACCTCCGCGCGTTTGCTCTTCGGCAAGAAACCGGTCGAGGCCATGCCGACCATATCCTCCAGCGCGGCCGGCTTCGACACCGAGAGGCGCAGCACCTCTCCATCCGGCCGACGCAGCCATGCACCGCTGCCCTTTTCCGCCAGCACCCAATCATCGCCCATCGGGTCGAAAATGATGCCCGCGACGGTCTCGCCTTTCGAAACCACCGACGCCATGACGCCGAATGCGGGAATGCCGGAGGCGAAATTGAAGGTGCCGTCGACGGGGTCGACGATGATGGCCAGATCCGCACCCTGCAACCCGTGAAGCAACGCAGGATCGGCGGCAACCGATTCCTCGCCGATGAACAGCGCCTCGGGCCAAAGTCGCGCCACCTCGGCCTTGATCATCCGCTCGGCCCGTTCATCCGCTTCCGTCACAAGATCGGTCGCCTCGCTCTTGGCGCGGACATCATCGCTGCCGAGCCGGCGGAAGCGCGGCAGAATCTCCGCCTTTGCCGCCCGGCGCAGCAGATCGGCAAGGGTGGTAACGTCGATGGGCGATGTCATAGTGCGTTCCTCTCCTGTCAGGCGCCGACGATCTCGCGGCGGATGATCCGCCAGCTTTCCTCGTCCGGCGCCGAAATAATCCCGCCGGTCGTCTCGCCGGGCCGGTAGGGCGTGCCGTCGAATTTGGCCGTGAAGCCGCCGGCTTCTTGATGCGCCAGCACACCGGCAAGATGATCCCAGGGCATCAGCTTCGAGTGACCAATGAAATGGATCTTGCCGGAGGCGACCATCCAATATTCATAGGCCGAGCAGTTCAACGAAAAAACCATACGCACCTTCGCCATGTTGGCGCTGACGCGCGAACGGTCCGGCTCGTCCATATGGCCCCAGGAGATCAGTCCGATCATCTCGTTCAACGAAGCAGCCGGAGCAACCGCGAGCCGGCTCACCTGTCCGTTGCGCCGCCGCAAATAGGTGCCGGCACCTTTCACAGTGGTGACGGTATCGCCGAGCACAGGATCATGGATGATTCCGGCAATCGTCTCACCCTTGGCAACGACGGCGAGGATCGTTCCGAAGACCGGCAGGCCGGATGCGAAATTGAAGGTGCCGTCGACGGGATCGATGACAAAGGCGAGATCGGCATGCGCCAGCGCCGGCACGACGGATTTGTCCGCCTCATAGGCCTCCTCGCCTACCACGAGCGCGCCGGGGAACCGCATCTTCAGCGCCGCCGTGATCTGCCTCTCCGTCAGCAGATCGGCCTCCGTCACCAGATCGATGGCCGAGGTCTTTTCGGAGATATCGCCTGCACCGAGATTGCGGAAACGCGGCAGGATTTCAAGCGCCGCAGCCTCGGTCACGGTCGCCATCAGATAGTCTAGGTCTGTATCGGAGAGGGTCATCATTGAACTTTGCAGAAAGAGGATGGCTCCCTTTATGCCCGATTCGATGACAGCGGTGTGGCAAAACCGATTAAATCCGGCGCGCTTGGCTCAAGGCTTCCGCGTCATCAGCGCCGCAAAATCAAAGAGCTTCGGGTCGAGCAGATGCGACGGGTTCACATGCGCCAGCGCCCGCAACATCGTATCCTTGCGGCCGGGCATGCGGCGCTCGATATCGGCCAGCATCTCCTTCATCGCATTGCGCTGCAGGCCGTCCTGCGAGCCGCAGAGATCGCAAGGGATGATCGGGAACTGCATGGCGACGGCAAATTTGGCGAGATCGTCCTCGGCGGCATAGGCGAGCGGGCGCAACACCATCAGATCGCCCTCGTCATTGAGGAGCTTCGCCGGCATCGAGGCCAACCGGCCGCCATGGAAGAAATTCATGAAGAAGGTTTCCAGAATATCCTCGCGGTGATGGCCGAGCACCAGCGCGTCGCATCCCTCCTCGCGGGCGATGCGATAGAGGTTGCCACGGCGCAAGCGCGAACAGAGCGAGCAATAGGTCGCACCGGCCGGCACCTTTTCCTTCACGATGGAATAGGTGTCGCGATATTCGATGCGGTGCTCGACGCCGATCTTCGTCAGATATTCCGGCAGGACATGCTTCGGGAAGTTCGGCTGACCCTGATCGAGATTGCAGGCAATCAGCTCCACCGGCAGCAGGCCGCGCCATTTGAGATCGAGCAGGATCGACAGCAGCCCATAGGAATCCTTGCCGCCAGACACGCCGACCAGCCAGCGCTTCTGGCCCTTCAGCATCTGGAAATCGTCCAGCGCCTGGCGCACCTGGCGCAGCAGGCGCTTGCGCAGCTTGTTGAAGGAGACTGATCGCGGCGCGTCGGCAAAGAGCGGATGGGCAGCATTGCCGCCTTCTTCCACGTCGATATCGAACTCGTCCGCCACAGTCGTTGCGATATTCATCTTGTTATCCCTCGGGCCTTGTCTCGCTGATAGCAGAAAGCGCGGTCAAAGACACGGCATCAATCGCCGAAGACCGACCATCCGGTTCGCGCGGCAAGCATTTCCAGCGCCACCGCGCCGAGCTGTGAATTGCCCACCTTGTTAAGCCCCGGCGACCAGACTGCGATCGAGCCGATACCCGGCGCCACCGCCAGAATGCCGCCACCGACGCCGCTCTTGCCGGGCAGGCCGACGTGATAGGCAAAATCGCCGGAACCGTCATAGTGGCCGCAGGTCAGCATCAGCGCATTGATGCGCCGCGCCCGCTTCGGCGAAACGACGGAATGGCCGGTGATCGGATTGGTGCCGCGAGCCGCGAGATAAAGCCCCGCCTTGGCAAGCTGCTGACAACTCATCGACACCGCGCACTGATGGAAATAAACACCGAGCACATGTTCGACCGGATGGTCGAGATTGCCGTAGGCGCGCATGAAATTGGCAAGCGCGAAATTGCGGAAGCCGGTCTGCGTCTCCGAGCGCGCCACACGATCGTCGATGGTGATCGACTCGTCATCGGCGACATAGCGCACGAAACGCAGCAGCTCGCCGATAGCCTCACGCGGCGCATGGCCCGACAGCACGACGTCGCTGACCGCGATCGCGCCGGCATTGACGAAGGGGTTTCGCGGGATGCCCTCTTCGCGCTCGAGCTGGACGATGGAATTGAACGCGGTGCCCGAAGGCTCGCGCCCGACCCGCGTCCACAGGTTCTCGCCCACCTTGCCGAGCGCCAGCGTCAGCATGAAAACCTTGGAAATACTCTGGATGGAAAAGGGAATATCGGCATGGCCGACGCTGCGGACATTGCCGTCCACCGTCGCGATCGCCATGCCGAACTGGTTCGGATCGACCTTGGCCAGCTCGGGAATATAGTCTGCGACCTTGCCTTCGCCGAGACGCGGCGAAAGCTCGGCATGGATGCTCTCGAGAACTGCCTGCAAATCCGCCATGGTGATCTCCGCAAAGAAAAAAGCCGCCCAGAAGGAGCGGCTTTTCCATTCGTAAGAAAGATATCCGCCGATTAACGCGAATAGAATTCGACGACCAACTGCGGTTCCATGACGACCGCATACGGCACGTCGCTGAGGGTCGGAACGCGGGCGAAAGTCGCAACCATCTTGTTGTGATCGACTTCGATATACTCGGGAACATCGCGTTCAGCCAGCGAAATCGACTCGAGAACGGTGACGAGCTGCTTCGACTTTTCGCGCACTTCGATAACGTCGCCAGCCTTGCAGCGGTAGGAACCGATGTTGACGCGAACGCCGTTCACCGTGACATGGCCATGGTTGACGAACTGGCGGGCAGCGAAAACGGTCGGAACGAACTTGGCGCGGTAGACGATCGCGTCGAGGCGCGATTCGAGCAGGCCGATCAGGTTTTCCGAGGTATCGCCCTTGCGGCGGTTGGCTTCGTCGAAGGTGGCGCGGAACTGCTTTTCGCGCAGGTCGCCGTAATATCCCTTCAGCTTCTGCTTCGCGCGCAACTGCACACCGAAGTCCGAAAGCTTGCCCTTGCGGCGCTGGCCGTGCTGGCCCGGGCCGTATTCGCGACGGTTAACCGGGGACTTCGGACGACCCCAGATGTTCTCGCCCATACGGCGGTCAATTTTGTACTTGGACGATTCGCGCTTGCTCATCGCATTTCCTTTCAAAGTGTTTGAGCGGCTTGTTGCCAAACCGCGAAGGAAACACGCCCTCCTCTGAACTCCGTTTTCGAGCTCTGACAGGCTCCTCACGTTAGCGAACGGAGGGACCACGGGACATGTCAGTGAAACACCGGACATTTCTGCCCGGCGTTGGGGCGGTCTTTAGGCGGTCGTCATGAAATTGTCAACAGCGGGAAAGGCAATAACATGCCTATTCAGCCGCCGCTTGCTCGCCACCATCGACATCAGGCGCATTGGCATCGCCCGGCGCGGTCTGGCTGCCAATATCCGGGAAGGCGACGATGCGCTTGCCTGAGAAATCGGTGTGGACGACGACACTGCCCTGCTCTTCGAAATAGCTGAGCAGGCGACGGGCGCGACGGGCGGAGTGAGTGCCGTACGCCCGTGCGATGCGGGCGTCGGAGGGGCATGGCTCGCCACAGATGGCCGCCTTGGCGAGCATCAGGAATACACCCTGCAGATCGTCAGTGACACCGGCCGAGAGCGACATGGCCGTCGCCCAGGCCTCCGTCGCCATGGTCGCCTCGTCGGCGCCGGAGCGCACGATCGCCACGCGGCGGCGGAATTCCGACAAGGCCATCGGCACGCCCGGTACGCGGCGCATGCGCAGCCGCACGAGGAATTCCTGATAGAGCACTGAATCCGTACGGAAACCCGAGGCGGGATCGTCGAGAATTTCGGAAAGCACGGCGACTACCCGCGCCTCGCGGTCTTCCGTCGACAGTTCCGGCTGGCTCACCCTCGGTTCGGCAGGTGCCGCGCTGGCGGCAGGCGTGGAACGGGAGAGCTCGGCCAGAATATCCGTCGTCGGGCGCGGCGCGGGCGTGGTGCGACGAACGACCGGCCTTGAGAACTCCTCCGGATCCGGCGTGAAGATCAGATCCTCGACATCCTGCGGCGCATCCGGCAGCGGCATCAGCTTGGGGCTGGAGGAGCGCGCCGAGGTTTCCACATTGCCGATGGTGATCGGCAGCGGCCGGCGCGATAGAGCCGGGCCGAGCGCTACGAAATTGCCGCGCTTCAGATCGCGGAACATTTCCGCCTGCCGGCGATCCATGCCGAGCAGATCGGCGGCACGCGCCATGTCGATATCGAGAAAGGTGCGGCCCATCAGAAAATTCGAGGCTTCGGCGGCAACGTTCTTGGCAAGCTTCGCCAGACGCTGCGTGGCAATCACGCCGGCGAGACCACGCTTACGGCCGCGGCACATCAAGTTGGTCATGGCGCCAAGCGACATCTTGCGCGCATCTTCCGAGACATCGCCGCCGACCGAAGGCGCAAACATCTGCGCCTCGTCGACGACGACGAGCACCGGATACCAATATTCGCGTTCTGCATCGAACATGCCGTTGAGGAAGGCGGCAGCGGCTCGCATCTGCTGCTCGATATCAAGCCCCTCCAGCGTCAGGACGCAGGAAACGCGATGCTGACGGATACGGTTGGCGATGCCGGCAAGCTCGGCCTCTGTACGCTCGCCATCGACCACCACATGGCCGAACTTGTCGGCCAGCGTGACGAAATCGCCCTCGGGATCGATGATGACCTGCTGTACCCATTGCGCCGACTGCTCCAGCAGACGCCGCAGCAGATGCGATTTTCCGGAGCCGGAATTGCCCTGTACGAGGAGACGGGTTGCCAGCAGTTCCTCGATATCGAGTTGGGCGCTGGTCCCGCCGGACGCCGTTCCCATGTCGATGCCGACCTGCAATGCAATACCCCTTTGACAAGACTCAGATGTGGAAGCGCCCATCTTTCAGAAACGGGGCGCTCCCGTCTATCAAAGATTTCCGCAGCTTTCGCGAACGGATTTCAGAAACCCACAGGCGAATGCAATCCGGTCGCCTGTCTATCGGAAACGCAGGTTGGCCCGCGACAGTTGATCGACCGTCGTGCAGCCCATGAGCTTCATGCCGCGTTCGATCTCGGTGCGCAGCATGCCGAGCGCCCGCTCAACACCCGGCTGGCCCGCAGCCGCCAGCGGATAGAGATAGAAGCGGCCGACGCCGACGGCCTTGGCGCCGAGCGACAGCGCCTTCAGCACATGCGTCCCGCGCTGGATGCCTCCATCCATCATCACGTCGATCCGATCGCCGACCGCATCGACGATCTCAGCCAGCTGATCGAAGGCCGAGCGCGAGCCGTCCAGTTGCCGCCCGCCATGGTTGGAGAGCACGATGCCGGTGCATCCGATCTCGACGGCGCGCTTTGCATCCTCCACGGACATCACGCCCTTGAGGCAGAATTGCCCGCCCCAATGCCGCACCATCTCGGCCACATCGTCCCAGTTCATCGACGGATCAAGCATTTCGGTGAAATACTTGCCGATCGACATCGCCCCGCCGCTCATATCAACATGCTCATCGAGCTGCGGCAGGCGGAATTTCTCGTGAGTGACATAGTTCAGGCCCCATGCCGGCTTCATGGCAAATTGCGTCAGACCAGCCAGATTGAGCTTGAAGGGAATGGAAAAGCCGGTGCGCAGGTCGCGCTCGCGGTTACCGCCGGTGATGCTGTCGACGGTCAACATCATCACATTGACGCCGGCATCCTTGGCTCGCTGCATCATGGCCCGGTTGAGCCCACGATCCTTATGAAAATAGAATTGATAGACCTGCGGCCCCTGATGCTTCTTGCGCACCTCTTCGAGGCTGACCGTGCCAAGCGAAGAGACGCCGAACATCGTGCCCATGGAAGACGCCGCGGCAGCAACCGCGTTTTCGCCCTGATGATGGAAGAGCCGCTGTAGGGCTGTCGGCGAGCAGTAAAACGGCGTTGCCAGCTTCTGCCCCATCACCGTGACGGACATATCCACGCTGCTGACGCCGCGCAGGACATTCGGAACCAGATCGCAGTTTTCGAAGCTCGCCGTATTCCGGCGAAGCGTCACTTCGTCGTCGGCTGCGCCATCGATATAGTTGAAGATCGGACCCGGAAGACGGCTTTTCGCCAAGGCGCGGAAATCGTGGAAATTATAGCAATCAGTGAGGCGCATGATTTGCCTCGACAGCGAAACTGCAACGATTCTCAAAAGGCATCAAATATCGTCCTCCCCAATATCGCCCTCTCACACTGCTCTATAGGCGATGCAACCGCGCTTCCCACTTGTAGAGCACGTCAGGCTCCTTCTCCTCATTGCCCGCCCCGTCCGACTCGTCAACAACCAAGAAGCCATGTTTCTCGTAAAAACGGCGGGCGGCGACATTTCGTTGAAATGTCCAGAGCGAAAGCGACGGATAGGCCGCTTTCGCGACCTCCAGCAATCTGGTGCCGATACCACGCCCCTGCGCCTCGGGCAGGACATAGAGCTGATCGATCCAATCCTCGAGGAAGGCAATGACGCCGACCATCCGGCCACCCTCCTCCGCGCCCCATATCTGGCAATCCTTGAAGACCACCGCGCTCCAGAAGCCGACATCTTCCTCCGACGTATGGAGCCCCGCCAGCGTCGGAAGCCGCTCATTGAAAGCAGCGCGATGAACTGCGGCCGCCGCCGGCATGTCCACAAGATCGAGTTTTCGCAATGAAACAGTGCCAGCCATATCGTTATGCCCTCAACCCAAAGCCCTGCATCAGCCGTCGCGTCGGAAAATCCGGCGTGCCGGAGGTGAAGACGGCGAAATCATAATTGTCGGGGTGCACGGCATCGGCCACCTGCGGCACCAGGCTGCGGGCGCGGCGCGCGATCGCTTCGGCGGGGTCGAGCCAGTCGACCGGCCAAGGCGCAAGCCGGCGGAAGATATTGGCCATGAAAGGATAATGCGTGCAGGCGAGCACGACGATATCCGTCTTGCGGCCGTCCATCTCGACAAAGCATTGGCCGACTTCGGAGAGTACCGCATCGTCGGAAACGGTATCGCCGCGAATATAGGCTTCCGCCATGCGCGCCAGATTTTCCGAACCGACGAGCCGGACATGGCATTGCGTCGCAAACGACTGAATGAGATCGCGCGTATAGGCGCGCTTGACGGTGCCCGGCGTCGCCAGGACCGAGACGAGACCGGAGCGTGTCCGCTCCGCCGCCGGCTTGATGGCCGGCACGGTGCCGACGAAGGTCATTTGCGGGAAGGCGGCGCGCAGATCGGCACCGGCGAGCGTGAAGGCCGTGTTACAGGCGATAATGCAAACTTCCGGATCGTACTCCGCCAGAAGCGTGGCAAAGAGGCCGACAATGCGTTCGCGCAACGCCTGCTCTTCCCAGCCGCCGTAAGGAAAACCGGCATCGTCGGCGACATAGATGAAGCCACGCTCCGGCATCAGCACCCTCACCTCACGCAATACGGTCAGGCCGCCAATGCCCGAATCGAAGACGAGGACGGGTTTCAGCTCATTCGGCGCTGCTATCATCGTTTTTGGTTTCCTTGGGTGCGACAGAGGATCTGGGATGCGAGCCGCTGCCGCGCGGAGATTTTCGCGTGAAGCGGTCGAGGGACGAGATCACGCCGCGCAAGACGCTGATTTCCTGTTCGGTAAACGCCCGGCGCGAGAGGACCGCGCGCAGATTGTCGACCATTTTCGGCTTTTTCCCGGCGGGATGGAAATAGTTGCGTGCATCCAATGCCTCTTCGAGCTGGTCGAACAGGCCGAAGAGCTGTTCCTTGGTCGAAGGCCGCTGCTCCATTGCCTGGAATGGAACGGCGGCAAGATCCTCCATGCCGGTTTTCATCCACTCATAAGACATCAGCAGCACGGCCTGAGCGATATTCAGCGAGGCGAAGGCCGGATTGACGGGAAAGGTGACGATCTCGTCAGCCAGCGCTACCTCTTCATTGGTCAGGCCCCAGCGCTCGCGGCCGAAGAGGATGCCGGTCCCCTCGCCTGCCTTGAATCTCGCCCGAAGCGTCTCGGCGGCAACCACCGGCGACCGCACCGGCTTGAAGCCGTCACGCTCACGCGCCGTCGTCGCATAGACGAAATTGAGGTCGGCGACCGCCTGCTCCAGCGTGTCGTAGACCTTGGTTGCCTCGATGATGTGGTCGGCCTTGGAGGCGGTCGCTTGCGCCCTTTCGTTGGGCCAGCCGTCGCGCGGATTGACGAGACGCAGCTCCGCGAGGCCAAAATTCGCCATCGCGCGCGCCACCATACCGATATTCTCGCCCATCTGCGGCTCGACCAGAATGACGGCCGGCCCCTCGGCCAGAAGTTGACGCTCGCTATTCGTGCCTGCCATGACGCCTTTCCCCATGCGCTGACCATACCGCGCAAATCATGGTCGGAATAACGAGACAGTCGGCAATCGGCAAGGCTTTTGAGCTCAGGGCCGTTCAGGCCGGGATAGAGGCCTATTGCTGATCCGGTTGCTTTTGCTGCTGGTCCGCCGGCTGCTGTTGCTGCTGCTTGACGATGTCCTGCATGACGGATTTCAGCGAATTGGACTGACCGCCCTCGTCGACGGTGACGATGTCGTCGATGACAGGCTTCCCCGCCTCCTCAATGACCTCGAAGCGCACCGTGGTCGTCGCCTGATTGTCGGCGTCCGAGCCCAGGCAAGCGGATTTCTTGAACGTGGCGACCACCTCCGTCGTGTCGCCCTTGGGGGCTTGCGCGGCGATATTCAGATCCTGCAATGGACACGCATCCTGACCGCCGACAATGACATCATAGTCGAAGGGCGAGATGCCGTCCTCGTCAGCGGCGGGAAACTGTGCCGCCGCCTTGTATTTCGCAATCAGATCCTTGCTGTAGCGCTCATCCAGCTTGCCCTCATCGAAAATATCCTGCCAGTCGCTGTCGCCGCCCGCCCAATTGGAAACGGTGGCGTCCATCACCGCCTTGACCGGCGTTGTCATGTCGTCCGCCGCGGCCGGTCCTGCGCTGAGCGAGAGGGGAAGGAAAACAGCGAGAAGCGCGGCAGCGGCAATTTTCTGCATGATAAGAATCCGTAATGATCAGCGAAGCATGCGCGCGACATTAGCCGCATCCGCCGCTTTGGCAATGGTTCGCTCCGGAAAAGCAAACGTCGCGATGAGGAGGATGTGATGGGCAAAAACGCCGCTTTAGCGCCTCTTTGGCTTTGCGTTCGGAACTTGCGGTGCTATAGCGCTCGAGACTTCATATCACTCACAGGGACATCCGCTCCCATCAGCTTAAACGAGGCAGAAGCATGAAGAAGATCAAGGTCGCTAACCCCGTTGCCGATCTCGATGGCGACGAAATGACTCGCATCATCTGGCAGCTCATCAAAGAAAAACTGATCTTCCCCTACCTCGATATCGATATCGACTATTACGATCTCTCGGTCGAAAACCGCGATGCGACCAACGACCAGGTCACCGTCGATGCTGCCAACGCCATCAAGAAGTACGGCGTCGGCATCAAGTGCGCCACCATCACCCCGGACGAAGCCCGCGTGAAGGAATTCAACCTCAAGGAAATGTGGAAGAGCCCGAACGGCACGATCCGCAACATCCTCGGCGGCGTCATCTTCCGTGAGCCGATCATCTGCAAGAACGTGCCGCGCCTGGTTCCCGGCTGGACGCAGCCGATCGTCGTCGGCCGCCACGCGTTCGGCGACCAGTACCGCGCCACCGACTTCAAGTTCCCCGGCAAAGGCAAGCTGACCATCAAGTTCGTCGGCGAAGACGGCACGGTCATCGAGAAGGAGGTCTTCAACGCTCCTGGCGCCGGCGTCGCCATGGCCATGTACAATCTCGACGAATCCATCCGCGAATTCGCCCGCGCCTCGATGATGTACGGCCTGATGCGCAAGTGGCCGGTCTACCTCTCGACCAAGAACACCATCCTCAAGGCCTATGACGGCCGCTTCAAGGATATCTTCGAAGAGATCTACCAGAGCGAATTCAAGGCGAAGTTCGACGAAGCCGGCATCACCTACGAACACCGCCTGATCGACGACATGGTCGCTTCCGCGCTGAAGTGGTCCGGCGGCTACGTCTGGGCCTGCAAGAACTACGACGGCGACGTCCAGTCCGACACGGTTGCCCAGGGCTTCGGCTCGCTCGGCCTGATGACCTCGGTTCTGCTCACGCCCGACGGCAAGACGGTGGAAGCCGAAGCTGCTCACGGCACGGTTACCCGCCACTACCGTCAGCACCAGAAGGGCCAGGAAACCTCGACGAACTCGATCGCCTCGATCTTCGCCTGGACACGCGGCCTCGCCCATCGCGCCAAGCTCGACGACAATGCCGAACTTGCCAAGTTCGCCGCGACGCTCGAAACCGTCTGCGTCGACACTGTCGAATCCGGCTTCATGACCAAGGATCTGGCGCTGCTGATCGGCCCCGACCAACCGTGGCTCTCCACCACCGCCTTCCTCGACAAGATCGACGAGAACCTGCAGAAGGCCATGGCTGCCTGAGCCTCGGCAACACCAACGCTTAAGGAAACCCGGCCTCAGTGCCGGGTTTTCTTTTGCCGGAAAATCTTGCTGCCACGCGTCGTGGATGGCAAGAATGGCAGAACAAAAGGGAGGAACGCGTGACCGAGGAACTCGTTTTCTACACCAATCCGATGTCGCGCGGGCGCATTGCCCGCTGGATGCTGGAGGAGATCCGTGTGCCCTATCGCACCGAATATCTGGATTTCGGCACGACGATGAAAGCGTCCGACTATCTCATGGTCAATCCCATGGGCAAGGTCCCGGCGATCCGCCACGGCGATACCGTCGTCACCGAATGCGCCGCCATCTGTGCCTATCTGGCCGAGACCTTTCCGCAGGCGGGCCTGGCGCCGACGGCCGCCGAACGCGGTCGCTATTTCCGCTGGATGTTCTTTGCCGCCGGGCCGATGGAGATGGCCGTCACCAATCGTGCCCTTGGTTTCGAAATTCCGCCGGAGCGCCTGCGCATGGCCGGCTGCGGCAGCCTGGATAATGTCTTCGAGACGCTGGAGCAGGCAGTGACCGCTTCGCCCTATATCGCCGGCGACCGTTTCACAGCCGCCGACGTCTATGTCGGTTCCCATGTCGGCTGGGGCCTCAATTTCGGTACGATCGAAAAGCGGCCAGCCTACATCGACTATTGGAGCCGCGTGAGCGACCGTGATGCCTATCGCCGCGGTAACGAACTCGATAACGCGGCGATGCCGAAACAGGTAAATGGCTGAAACACCAATACTCTACAGCCATCATCTTACTCAAGACTTCATGCTGCTATTGCAGCGGCATATGGATGTCGGTCAATAATTCCATCGGCTGCACGTCGCGCGGATTGTTGAGGTATTCCTCGAACATCACCGCGTCGCGAAGCTGCCGACCGGAGGCGGGCAGCCATTCGGCGTAGAGCCATTGATAGGCCTTGTACATATCGGCATAGGGTCCCTTGTGCCGCAGCACGGCGTATTCGCCGCCATCGACCGTCCGCCGTTCCAGCGGAGCGTTGGCGGCAACCTCCTCGCCGGCATTGACGCAGGCATAGGAGTGCAGTTTCTCCGCCGGGACGACATCCGGGTCGTCGAGATAGACACCGATCATCCGCATATCCGGCCTGGCAAGACCACGGGCATAGAGCGTGCCGAACAGTGTTTCGAAAGCCTGGCCGATCTGCATGTAGGGGCCGGTATGGGAAACGCCGATCAGCGAGAGCGGGGAAATGGTGCGAAGCGTAACGTCGAACATGAGCTTGATCCTTCCTTGGATGCTGGGTTCGAAGATCGTATGGCTTCCCTCATTCCGATATCGCGCCGGCGGTATGCCGTAGACGGATTTGAAGATGCGGTTGAACGATTGGAGGTTGGGATAGCCCGACCGCTTTGCAATGTCGCTGACGACAAGATCGGTGTTGACGAGATCGCCGGCGGCACGGTGCAGCCGCAACCGTTTGACGGTCGCAACCGCCGTCTCGCCATAGATCGCCCGATAGATCCTGTGCCAATGATAGCTGGACATGCAGGCGATCTCGGCAAGCCTCTCCATATCGAGCTCTTCATCCAGATGCTCGTGGATATAGGCAGAGACCCGCCGCAGACGGGTTTCATAAAGCGCCCATGCCGTTTCGCCGTTCATGTCAGCCCCCTTGCAAATCGATCGGCCCCAAGGAACCATATCTCGATTTGACAAATCCTGCTGAGTTTCGAGCACAAACAAAACGGCGGGGGTTATTCGCCCCCGCCGTTTCTCAATAGTGAAATGAAACCTGGTTCTTAGCCGGCGAGAGCCGCAGCAACCGCCTCAAGCGCCTCGTCGGCTTTAGCGCCGTCAGGTCCACCGGCCTGGGCCATGTCTGGACGGCCGCCGCCGCCCTTGCCGCCGAGGGCGGCAGAGGCGATGCGGACGAGATCGACAGCGCTGAAACGGCCGATCAGATCATCCGTGACGGCGACAACGGCGCTGGCCTTGCCGTCTTCGGAGACGCCGATCAGCGCCACCACGCCGGACACGAGGCTGGTCTTGCCATCATCGGCGAGACCCTTGAGGTCCTTCGGATCAACGCCGGAAATGGCCTTGCCGAGGAACTTGATGCCGCCGATTTCGCGGACTGCATCGGCGGAACCGCCCTGGCCGCCGCCCATGGCAAGCTTGCGCTTGGCATCCGCCAGTTCGCGCTCCAGCTTGCGGCGCTCATCCATCAGCGCTTCGACGCGCGAAACGACGTCGGTCGGCTGCACCTTCAACGCGGAGGCTAGCGCCTTCACGCGGTCGTCCTGTTCGGCAAGGTAATCGCGAGCAGATTCGCCGGTGACCGCCTCGATACGGCGCACGCCGGCGCCGACAGCGCTATCGCCGAGGATGCGGATAAGGCCGATCTGACCGGTAGCGCCAACATGCGTGCCGCCGCAAAGCTCGATGGAATAAGGCTTGCCGGCCTTCGCACCGCGCACGCCCTGCCCCATGGACACGACGCGCACTTCATCGCCATACTTTTCGCCGAACAGCGCCATCGCGCCTTCGGCAATGGCATCATCGACGCTCATCAGCCGGGTCGTGACCGTTGAGTTCTGCAGCACGATCTCATTGGCCATATCCTCGACGATCTTCAGCTCCTCTGCCGACATCGGCTTCGGATGCGAGACGTCGAAGCGCAGGCGCTCGGGCGCGACCAGCGAGCCCTTCTGCGCCACATGGGTGCCCAGCACTTCGCGCAGCGCTTCATGCAGCAGGTGGGTCGCCGAATGGTTGGCACGCAGGCGCGAGCGCCTGTTGTGATCGACCGTCAGGACAACGGGGTCGCCGGTCTTGATCGTGCCGTCCGAAACCGTGGCGATATGGACGAACAGGCCCTCGCCCTTCTTCTGGGTATCGCTGACCGCAAGCTTGCCGTTATCGCTGGAAATCACGCCGGTATCGCCCATCTGGCCACCGGATTCGCCATAGAACGGCGTCTGGTTGACGATGATCTGCACCTTGTCGCCGGCAGACGCACTGTCGACGGCAACGCCGTCCTTGACGATCGCCTGGATCACGCCTTCGGCGACTTCCGTGTCGTAGCCGAGGAACTCGGTGGCGCCGTGCTTTTCCTTGAGCTCGAACCAGATGGTTTCGGTCGCCTTGTCGCCCGAGCCGGTCCAATGCGACCGGGCCTCGGCCTTCTGCCGCTCCATCGCATCGGTGAAGCTTGAGATATCGACGCCGATGCCGCGGGCGCGCAGCGCATCCTGCGTCAGGTCCAGTGGGAAGCCATAGGTGTCGTAGAGCTTGAAAGCGGTTTCGCCGTCGAGGCTGTCGCCCTTGTGCAGCTCCGAAGTGGCATCGTTCAGCAGCGACAGGCCGCGTTCCAGCGTCTTGCGGAAACGGGTCTCTTCCAGCTTCAGCGTCTCGGAGGTCAGCGCCTCGGCGCGCACCAACTCCGGATAGGCGCGGCCCATCTGCTGCACCAAAGCCGGCAACAGCCGCCACATCAACGGTTCCTTGGCGCCCAGCAACTGCGCATGGCGCATGGCGCGGCGCATGATGCGGCGAAGCACGTAGCCACGGCCTTCGTTCGACGGCAGCACGCCATCGGCGATCAGGAAGGCGGAAGAACGCAGGTGGTCGGCGATGACGCGATGGCTGGCGCGATGCTCGCCTTCGGCCTTGACGCCGGTTGCTTCTTCCGACGCCTCGATCAGCGCGCGGAAGAGATCGATGTCGTAATTGTCATGCTTGCCCTGCAGCACGGCAGCGACGCGCTCGAGACCCATGCCGGTGTCGATCGACGGACGCGGCAGGTCGACCCGCTCTTGCTTGGTGATCTGCTCGAACTGCATGAAAACGAGATTCCAGATCTCGATGAAACGGTCGCCGTCCTCCTCCGGCGAACCGGGAGGGCCGCCCCAGATATGGTCGCCATGGTCGTAGAAGATTTCCGAGCACGGGCCGCAGGGGCCGGTATCGCCCATCGCCCAGAAATTGTCGCTGGTGGGGATACGGATGATCTTGTCGTCAGAGAGGCCGGCGATCTTCTTCCAGAGATTAAAAGCATCGTCGTCGGTATGATAGACCGTCACCAGCAGGCGTTTGGCGTCGAGGCCGAATTCCTTGGTGATGAGGTTCCAGGCAAGCTCGATGGCGCGCTCCTTGAAATAGTCGCCAAAGGAGAAATTGCCGAGCATTTCGAAGAAGGTATGGTGACGGGCGGTATAGCCGACATTGTCGAGATCGTTATGCTTGCCACCGGCGCGCACGCATTTCTGCGCGGTCGACGCCGTCGTGTAAGGGCGTTGTTCCAGACCGGTGAAGACATTCTTGAACTGCACCATGCCGGCATTGGTGAACATCAATGTCGGGTCGTTACGCGGCACGAGCGGGCTCGACGGCACGATCTCGTGGCCGTTCTTCTTAAAATAGTCGAGAAAGGTCGACCGGATTTCATTCACACCGCTCATGTTGGGCCCTTCAGTATGCCTTCGGCAAGTCCTATCAAAGTCAGTGGCTTTTATCGTTCGCTCCCGGCCCTGTCCAGCCGCACAAACAAAACCGGCCGCACATCCCTTGGACAATACGGCCGGTTTCGAATTTTAGTCTTGGATCAACCTCGGGATCGGTCCCGGAAATCACTATTCCGCGGCGGCCTCGCCGTCATCCGCATCAGGGCCGCCATT
>DASWOH010000153.1:0-14963 GCA_036398815.1 Rhizobium sp.
CGCTGGAAGCCCTCGGCGTCAGCGAAGCCGAGGCCTATGAGATCGGCGAGGATATCCGCAAGCGTGATGAACAGCGGCTGGTGCTGCAGGCAAGCGAAGGGCTGCAGGCGGGGCGCGACATGCTCTACTCACGGCCGGTCAAGCCGGAACCGTTGGTCAAACCCAAGCGCGCCGCCGACGTCTTCAGCGACGACGACGATCTCTCGGCATTGCCGGAGGAAGAGCCGGAACGGGTCTAGAGCGTTTCTGCGCTTCACGGAAGCGCAGAAACGCTCCAGCTCTTTGTTTTGATGCAATTCCGGACGGAAAACCGCAGCACACTTTTCCTGGAATTGCTCTAATTCTTCGCGGTGATCACCCGGTCTAGGGCGAATTTCAGCTCGTCCTTGACTCCTGCCGACATGGCAAGGATTTCGCGCGCCTTCAGGAAATCGAGCACGCCGGTGCGGCCGACGGAGGGCCGCAGGAAGATTTGCGGGGCAAGCAGCCGCAGCTTGAGCGCGATGTTGGACTGCATGGTCAATTGGCCTGCGCCGAACAGGCTCTCGATGCGGTTCGGAATATGGGTGCCGTCGCCTTCCGGCCCGCCGACGACGTCGATGCCAATGATGATATCGGCAAGTCCGGCCAGATGCTCGTAGGGAACCGGGTTCATGATGCCGCCATCGATCATCACGCGCTCGCCGACTTTGACCGGCATGAAGACGGCAGGAATGGCGGCGGAGGCGGCCAGCACCGGGAAAAGCTCGCCCTTTTCAGTCACCACTTCGGCCTGATCGTAATAATCCGTCGTCACCACCTTCAGCGGGATGTGCAGTTCGGAGAAATCCTCGGGAAAGGCAGGCGGCATGAAGGCGCGCAGGATGCGCTCGAGATTGAACTGGCCGAGCCGGAAGCTGCGCATGGTCGCGGGCCTGAGGCTCCAGATCTTGTTGAGCACGGCGGGGCGGTTGCCGACGGTGGCCAGCGTATAGTCGCGGATTTCCGCGCCGCTCATGCCGGCCGCCATGGCCGCGCCCATGATCGAGCCGATGGAGGCGCCGGCGATCGCAACCGGGCGAATGCCGAGCTCGTCCAGCGCCTCGATGATATGGATATGGGCAAGCCCGCGCGCCCCGCCGCAACCGAAGGCGACCGCGACGCTCGGCGTGCCTGATGTCGCGAGCGTATAGTCGCTCCCGACGAAATCAGCATAATCGCCCATGGTCGTCTCCCTCCGCCGCTAGGCCTGCCGGGGCTGATAACGGAAGAAATGCATCTTGCTGTCGCCGAAGGTCCGCTCTTCGAGGAAGAGAAAATCCGGTGCGACGGTCACCGCGACGTCGGCGCGTTCCTCAAGGATCGCAAGCGCCCCCGGCACCAGCCATCCGCCGGCAGCGGCGGCGGCAAATGCCTTCTCGCCCAGACCTTTGCCATAGGGCGGATCGGCGAAGAGAAAATCGAAGGGGTCGAGATTGCCGACGCTGCCGAGATCCGTGGCGTCGCGCCTCAGCATGCGCGTGCGGCCATGCAGGCCGAGCGCATCGATATTTTCCCAGAGCAGGCCCCTGCCCTCGACGCTGCTTTCGACGAAAAGCACATGACGGCAGCCGCGCGAGGCGGCTTCCAGGCCGACAGCACCGGTGCCGGCGAAAACATCCATCATCCGCGTGCCGTCGAGCGCCTCGGGATAGGCATGGCTCAGAATATTGAACAGGCTCTCGCGCGTGCGGTCCGCCGTCGGACGAATATCGTTCGACTTCGGCACCGCAAGCGACCGACCGCGAAACTCACCGCCGACGATCCGCACCGCGCGTCAACCCTTTCCGCCCTTCGGGCCGCCCCTGCCTGGGCCACCACGGCTCGGACCACTGCGACCTGCGCCACCGGACGGACGACCGGCGCCACCGGGATTGCCAGAGAAGCCGCGTGCACCGCCGGGCTTTCCACCCGGCTTGCCGCCACCAAAGGACTTGCCGCCGCCCGGCTTCTTGCCGAAAGGCTTGCCAGCAGGACGCTCGCCTTGCGGGCGGTCGCCACGGGGAGGACGATCCCCGAATGGGCGGTCACCACGGGGGCGTTCGGAGCGCTTCTCGCCGTCAAAAGATCTGGCACGCGGACGCTCGTCACCCTCGGCGCGCGGCCGACGGTCACCACTGGGACGATCACTGCGGGGCTTGTCGCCATAAGGGCGGTCACCGCGCGGCTTGTCACCGAAAGGCCGGTCGCCACGCGGCGGACGGTCTCCGAACGGACGTTCGCCACGAGGACGTTCCGAGCGTGCGTCGCCCTGAAACGATTTCGCGCGGGGGCGGTCACCGCCCTCGGGCCGCGAGCTACGTTCGCCGCGCGGACGGTCACCATAGGGACGATCGCCACGGGGCTTGTCGCCGAAAGGACGATCACCGCGCGGCGGACGGTCGCCTTGGGGGCGATCGCCACGGGGACGGTCGGAGCGCTTGCGGTCGAAACCTTCGTCATCGCCGCGCGACTTGCGCGGCGCTTCCTCACTCGAGCGAATCCATTCGCCATCCGCCTCATCGACACGGTTGACGCGAACGCGGGGGCCTTCGTCCGGACGGTCGAAGCCGCTGCGCTGCTGGCGTTCGGGCTCGCCACGCTTGGCGGCAGTCCTGGTATTCTTGGCGGCTTTCGCGGCAGCCTTTTCGCCGAGCGGGCGGGCGCCGGGCGCCATCCAGACATTGGCGTTGCGGCGCGCGCCGAGCGGCGGTCGCTTCGGACGGTCGTCTTCCTTGCGGCCGCCTTCGCGGCGTCCTTCGTCACGACGATCGTCGCGCTTGGTGTCGAGACGGCTCAAAGCGCGTTCGCGCTTTTCCTCCGGGCGCTCGCGGTCACGCTTCGGGCGCTCTTCTTTCGCGACACGTTCCGGCCTGGCCTCGGCCTCATCCTCGCCGGCAACCGCCGAGGCATTGTAGAGCGGCGCGTCGAAATTCGCCTTGGCGTCTTCGACCAGACGGGGGCCGAGCTGATCGCGCAGCGTGCGGCCGCGCACTTCCAGCACCCGGCCTTCCGGCAGGTCTCCGAGCTGGAACGGACCGTAGGAAATGCGGATCAGGCGGTTGACCTCGAGACCGAGCGCGCCGAGCACGTTCTTGATTTCGCGGTTCTTGCCTTCGCGCAGGCCCATGGTGATCCAGACGTTGGAGCCCTGCGTGCGGTCGAGCGTCGCTTCGATCGAGCCATAGAGCACGCCGTCGACGGCAATGCCTTCCTTCAGCTTGTCGAGCGCTTCCTGATCGATCTCGCCATGGGCGCGCACGCGGTAGCGGCGCAGCCAGCCGGTGGTCGGCAGTTCCAGCACGCGGGCGAGGCCACCGTCATTGGTGAGCAGCAGCAGGCCTTCGGTATTGATGTCGAGACGGCCGATGGACATGACGCGCGGCAGTTCTTCCGGCAGATTGTCGAAGACGGTCGGGCGCCCCTCGGGATCTGCATTGGTGGTCACCAGGCCGGCCGGCTTGTGGTAGAGCCACAGGCGCGTGCGCTCGATGCCGCGCATTGGCATGCCATCCACCTCGATCTTGTCGGCGAGCGTCACGTTGACGACCGGGCTATCCAGCAACACGCCGTTGAGCCTCACGCGACCGTCCATGATCATGCGCTCGATATCGCGGCGCGATGCCACGCCGGCGCGCGCCATCACCTTGGAAATGCGCTCGGCCTTTCCATCGCCGCCGTCGGTTTCGGCCGCCGCCTTGGCGGGCGTTGCCTTCATCGGCTTGGCGTCGTCGCGTTTCATTGCCGGCTTCGTCTTGACGTCGCGCGTAAAGGGTTTGGACCCAGGCCGCTTGGGCTTGTCATTCATTGTCATTTGTTGTTTGCCTGAATTTTTAAGGCGTGTTCCTATCAGGTCGCGCCCCTGCGGTTAAGTGGAAAATCTTAAATGGCGAATACAAATCACTTCATGAAGCTGGCGCTCGCCGAAGCACGGAGCGCCGGAGCGCGTGGTGAAGTGCCGATCGGCGCCGTCCTCGTGCTCGACAACGCCGTCATCGCCAAGACCGGCAACCGCACCCGCGAGCTCAACGACGTTACCGCCCATGCCGAAATCGCCGCGATCCGCATCGCCTGCGAGGCGCTCGGCCAGGAACGCCTGACGGGCGCCGATCTCTATGTGACGCTGGAGCCCTGTACCATGTGCGCGGCGGCCATCTCATTTGCCCGTATCCGCCGCCTTTACTATGGCGCGGAAGATCCGAAGGGCGGCGGGGTAGACAATGGCGTGCGCTTCTATGGCCAGCCGACCTGCCATCACGCGCCGGAGGTCTATTCGGGTATTGCCGAACGGGATGCGGCTGACATTCTCAGGGAATTCTTCCAACTCAAGCGCATGGAAGACTAAAAAGCGACGGTTTCGGCCGTCGCTTCATGCTCGGAAATTTATTGGAACGGCTTCCACCAGCTGCTGCTATTGGCCTGCTGCGCCGCCTCGGCATCCTTCTTGCGCTTCTTTTCCTTCTTGGTCTCCGGCGTGCCGACATCGTTCAATGCAGCCGGGTCGGAGACCTGGCGATATTGTTGCGGCGGATCGATCAGGTAGCGACGCTGATCATAGGTGCCGGCCTGATCCTGGCGCGCGGCGCGATAGGCGGCCGTCTGCTCAGCTTCCGTCTTGCGGTTGCTGGTGCTGTCGGCCTGAGCGAGCGGCGAGCGATAGTTGCTATTGCTCTTGTTCTCATCGGCTTCCGCAGCCAGACGCTTGCGGGCGTCTTCAGGCGATTCCAGCCAGGCCGGGTTATCCTTGCTCGCCAGCGTTTGCTGCGGCGCGGTCAAGGCTTCCCTCTGGTTTTCAGCGGGAAGAACCAGGCCGGGGCGGTTCGGATATTTTACGTTCTTGTCCTTCGGCGTGACGGCCGAAACGGAGGCGATATCGCCGAGATCGTCGAAGAGCTGCTGACCGGCAGTTTTATCCGTGCCGTAACGCGGGCTGCTCAAGCAGCCGGACATCAAACCGCAGCCAACCACGAGTGCCGTCAAGCTGACGCTCACACGAACCCTATGCATCGCTTTCATGAAAACCCTTCCCAGCCATGCCGGTACAACTATCGCAGACCCCAATTCATGCCAACTGCCGCAAAAATCGGGCCATTTTCAGGCAGCTTTTACCGGATGAACGCCTCAAAGGCAATTCACCCGGCAATTTTCTTCAGTTGACGGCCGCCAACTCACGCAGGGCCGCGGCGTCACGCGCCGAGACGTCGGGGTATTCCGGATCGGAACCGACGTCGGTGGTGATGCGCCACGAACGCGCGCATTTGCGGCCCTCGGCCAGTGCCGGCACGACACTCACTTTGGCGGCGTCATCCAGACGGAAAGCATCTGCCGGGCCTTCGCCATCGTTGATGGTGATGGCGGAGGTGATGCAGATCTCAGCAAGATCCTGCCCTTCCAGCGCCTTCATGAGCTCCGGATCGGCAACATAGACAACAGGAGCGGCTTCCAGCGAGGAGCCGATCCGCTTGTCCTTACGCTCGATTTCCAGCGCGCCGGTGACGACGCTGCGCACGGCGCGAATCTTCTTCCACTTCTCGGCCAGCGCCTCGTTCTTCCAGTCGGCGGGAACAGCGGGAAACTGTTCGAGATGCACGGAGACCGCGGACGGATTGCGCGACAGCCAGGCTTCTTCCGTCGTGAACGGCAGCATCGGCGCAAGCCAGGTCACCATGCAATCGAAGATCGTGCGGATGACGGCAAGCGCCGCGCGGCGGCGCAGGCTCGACGGCGCGTCGCAATAAAGCGCATCCTTGCGGACATCAAAATAGAAGGCCGAAAGCTCGACATTCGAGAAATCGATGAGGGCGCGGGCGATGCGTTTGAAGTCGAAGGCGTCGTAGCTTTCGCGCACGAGCTCGTCGAGCTCGGCGAGACGGTGCAGCATGAGCCGCTCCAGCTCCGGCATATCGGCGTAAGCGATCACCTCGCCCTTGTCATGGGCGAGCGTGCCGAGCATCCAGCGGATGGTGTTGCGCAGCTTGCGATAGGCGTCGACGTTGGTCTGGATGATGGCCTTGCCGAGACGCTGATCTTCCCAGTAGTCGGTGGTCATGACCCACAGGCGCAGGATATCGGCGCCGGTGTCCTTCATCACATCCTGTGGCGCTACGACGTTGCCGAGCGACTTCGATTGCTTGCGGCCCTGTTCGTCCATGGTGAAGCCATGGGTGACGACCGTATCATAGGGCGCACGGCCACGCGTCGCAGCGCTTTCGAGCAGCGACGAATGGAACCAGCCGCGATGCTGGTCGGAGCCTTCGAGATAGACGTCCGCCGGCCATTTCAGGTCCGGTCGGTCTTCCAGCGTGAAGGTATGGGTCGAGCCCGAGTCGAACCAGACGTCGAGGATATCCATGACCTGCGTCCAGGGCTCGTTGGCCTTTTCGCCGAGGAAGCGCTCGCGCGCGCCTTCGGCAAACCAGGCGTCAGCCCCTTCCGCATCGAAAGCTTCGAGGATACGGGCGTTGACGGCATCGTCCTGCAGGATCTCGCCTTCATCGTCGATGAAGATGCAGATCGGCACACCCCAGGCGCGCTGGCGCGAGAGCACCCAATCCGGGCGCTGCTCGATCATGGCGCGCAGGCGGTTCTGACCGGTGGCGGGCACGAAGCGGGTATCGTCGATCGCCTTCAGGGCGCGAGACCGCAGCGTCGTGCCGTCGGCAAGGTCCTTATCCATATAGACGAACCATTGCGGCGTGTTGCGGAAGATGACCGGCTTCTTCGAGCGCCAGGAATGCGGATAGGAATGCTTCATGCGTCCGCGGGCGAAGAGCGTGCTCGTCTCGATCAGGGCCTTGATGACCAGATCGTTGGCATTGCCCTTCTTGCCGTTGTCGTCCATGACGCGGCCGCCGTCGAAGCCGGGGGCATCGGCGGTATAGAAGCCGGCGTCATCGACTGGGAACGGGATGCGCGGCGAGATTCCCCGGGCTTCCAGCGCGCGGGCATGGGCCATCCAGACGTCAAAGTCCTCACGGCCGTGGCTCGGTGCGGTGTGCACGAAGCCGGTGCCGGCATCGTCGGTGACGTGATCGCCGTCGAGCAAGGGAACCTTGAAGTCGTAGCCGAGCGAGGCCAGCGGATGGGCGCAGATGATCGCGCCGAAGTCCTCGGCGGTCACGTCGCTCAGACGCTTGTACTGCAGCTTTGCCTTGGTGAAGGCTTCCTGGGCGAGCTTGTCGGCGAAGATCAGCTTCTCGCCCGGACGCGGGCCGAAATCATTGGCGGCTTCCGTTACCTCGTAGAGCCCATAGGAGACCCGCGACGAATAGGCGATCGCCCGGTTGCCGGGGATCGTCCAGGGGGTCGTGGTCCAGATGACGACGAAGGCGTCGGCGAGCGCCGCCGGACCTTCTACGACCGGGAACTTCACCCAGATCATGTCGCTCTCGACATCGGCATATTCGACTTCGGCTTCCGCCAGCGCCGTGCGCTCGACCACCGACCACATGACCGGCTTCGAACCGCGATAAAGCTGGCCGCTCTTGGCGATCTTCAGCAGTTCGCCGGCGATGCGGGATTCGGCGTGGAAGTTCATCGTCAGGTATGGATGTTCGAAATCGCCGACGATGCCGAGGCGCTTGAACTCCTCGGACTGGACCTTGATCCAGCCGGCGGCGAAATCACGGCATTCCTGACGGAATTCGTTGACCGGAACCTCGTCCTTGTTCTTGCCCTTCTCGCGGTATTTTTCCTCGATCTTCCATTCGATCGGCAGGCCGTGGCAGTCCCAGCCCGGAACGTAGTTGCTGTCATAGCCGCGCATCTGGAACGAGCGCGTGATGACGTCCTTGAGGATCTTGTTCAGCGCATGGCCGATATGGATATTGCCGTTGGCATAGGGCGGGCCGTCATGCAGCACGAATTTTTCGCGGCCGGCGGCCGACGCGCGTAGCGTCTTGTAGAGGTCCATCTCCTGCCAGTGCTTGACGAGCTCCGGCTCCTTCTGCGGCAGGCCGGCGCGCATCGGGAAGTCGGTCTCGGGCAGGTAGAGGGTCTTCGAATAGTCGAGTTTTTCAGCGGTATCGGTCATGGTCCTGACAATTGCCTCGGCGTCTCGGGCATATTGCGCCAAGAAGGCGCAGCCATAGGGGGATTTTTTCGGCGGCGGAAGCGCCTCGGGAACGGGCGCCAGAAACCCGGACCTTCCGGCAGCTCAGAGCGCGCGGAAGGCCGGGCCAATAATTCGTATCGATGGGCTCAGCCGAAATTGGGTCATAATGGGCGGTTCATAGGCGCTTTTTGAGCGGAAAGGAAGAGGAATCCACTGCCACAAGGCATAGAAAAGCCGCGAGCGTTTCCGTCCGCGGCCGATTGGAGGGTCAGTCCGATTAGGCGCGTGCCGTCGCCCGAGCCGGCATGACCGCGTTGAGGATCACAGCCACCACAATGTTGGCGAGAAGCGCCAGCAGTCCGGTATAGACGGTGAACGGCTCTCCTCCGAGAGAGATCAGGTGCAGCGGTTTCCAGCCGGCATCCCAGACGAGATAGGTGCCGCCAAAAAAGCCGACGGCCCAGCCGACGAGCAGAGCGGGCGCGCGGAACCAATTGGTGTAGAGGCCGAAGATCAGGGCCGGCAGCGTCTGCAGGATCCAGATGCCGCCCAGAAGCTGCAGATCGAGGGCGAACTGCGTCGGCAGGAAAATGATGACCAGAAGCGCGCCGACCTTGACGACGAGCGAGGTCATCTTGGCGACCTTCGCCTCGCCGGCATCGGAAACCTGCGGATCGATGTAAGCCTTCCAGAAGTTGCGGGTGAAGAGGTTGGCGGCACCAATGCTCATCACGGCCGCTGGCACCAGCGCGCCGATCGCGATCGCCGCGAAGGCAAAGCCGGCAAACCAGCTCGAGAACAGCGACTGGAACAATGCCGGCACGACATCATTGGGGCTATCCAGCTTCAGATTTGCCGCATGACCCATGTAGCCGAGCAGGGCCAGCAGGCCGAGCAGCAGCGTATAGGCCGGCAGCAGCACCGCATTCTTGCGGATGGTGTTGCCGCTGTTGGAAGCGAAAATGCCCGTCAGCGTGTGCGGATACATGAAGGCCGCAAGCGCCGAGCCGAGGGCCAGCGTCGCATAGGCGACATACTGGTTGCCGCCGAGAAGCAGGCTGCCCACCCCCTTGGCCTGGAAATCCGCATCCGCCGCGGCAAAGACATTGGCGTAGCCGCCGAGCTTGGCGGGGATGAGCGCAATAGCGGCGATCACCACGATGTAGATCATGATGTCCTTGACGAAGGCGATCAATGCCGGCGCGCGAAGGCCCGCCGAATAGGTGTAGAGCGCCAGGATGATGAAGGCGACGGCGAGCGGCAGTTCGCCGTGAAGCCCCAGAGCCTTGAACACCGCCGTCATGCCGACGAGCTGCAAGGCGATATAGGGCATGGTCGCGATGACGCCGGTGAGCGCGACCGCCAGTTCGAGCGGACGCGAGCCATATTGGCCATGCACGACATCGCCCGCCGTGACGTAGCCATGATCCTTCGCCCGCTTCCAGAGAAGCGGCATCACCATGAAGACGAAAGGATAGACGACGATCGTATAGGGCAGCGCGAAGAAGCCATAGGCGCCGACCGTGTAGACCAGCGCGGGGACGGCAATCACGGTATAGGCGGTGTAAAAGTCACCGCCGACGAGGAACCAGGTGATCCAGGTGCCGAAGGTGCGCCCGCCAAGGCCCCATTCGTCGATATGGGCAAGGGTTTTCGGCCTGCGCCAGCGCGCGGCGACAAAGCCCATGACCGTGACGAGCACCAGAAAGAAGATGAAGACGGCGAGTGCCGCCGGGTCGATCTCAGTCGTCATGGCTCATGCTCCGGTAAGCGATCCAGGTCAGGAAAGCGGTGATGGGGACCCAGGCGAGCTGATACCAATAGAAGAATGGGAAACCGAGGAGGACCGGATCGTGACTGTTGTAGAAGGGGACCCAGAGCAAGCCGATATAGGGAATGACGAGCAGCCAACAGGCCGCCGTCCCAAAACGTTTATCCATTTCGAGTGCCTTTCGGAGACTGGCGCGCCGACTCACGCCTCATCGCCGATAAGGATTAACGCATATGGCGATTGGCTCAAGGCAAAAAAATGCTGCAGTGCGGCACGTTCGGTCCGCACAAGCCCTTGCGCAACCTCAGGAAAAGGCGATGGCCCGGTCGATGTCCCCGAGGGGGCGGACGCCGGCGAGCAGCGCCCTCGCCTCTTCCTCGTCCTTCCGGATCTGCGTCACCAGCGGATCGAGGCCGTCGAACTTCAGTTCCGGACGAAGATAGCCGAAGAAGGAGACGGAACAAATCTGGCCGTAAAGATCGCCGCTGAAGTCGAAGACGAAGGTTTCGAGCAGCGGAGCGCCGTTGTCGGTCACCGTCGGACGCCGGCCATAGCTGGCGACGGCATCGCGGATGACGCCGTCGGCGGCACGGAAGCGCACGGCATAGATGCCGGGCTTCAGCTCCACTTCCGGCGGCAGCCGCATGTTTGCGGTCGGGAAGCCGAGCGTACGGCCAAGCTGTTCGCCGCCGATGACTTCGGCTTCGACCGTATAGCGATAGCCGAGCAGGCCGGCGGCCTCTGCCACCTCCCCTTCGGTGAGCAACGCCCGGATGCGGCTCGACGAGACCACGTCGGCATTTTCATCGCGATAGGCGTCGATCAGCGTCACGCCGAAACCGTGCTTGCTGCCGGCATTCATCAAAAAGGCCGGGCCGCCCTGGCGGTCATGGCCGAAATGGAAATCGAAGCCGGTGACGACTTCGGAGGCATGCAGCCAGTCGATCAGAATCGAATGGACGAACTCATCGGCGGAACGCTGGGAAAAGGCCCGGTCGAAGGGATATTCGATGACGGCGTTGAAACCCATCGCTTCGAGGATACGTGCCTTCAACGGCGCGGGCGTCACGCGGAAAACCGGCTGGCCAGGCTTGAAGACAGTGCGCGGATGCGGCTCGAAGGTCAGGACCAGCGCCGGCACGCCGCGCTCCCGGGCAATCTCCAGCGCGCGATCGAGAACGGATTGATGGCCGCGATGCACGCCGTCGAAATTGCCGATGGCGATGACGCCGCCCTTCAGATTGTCGGGCAGCGGCTCGCGGGTCTCGTTGCGATGGAAAACGGTCATCGGCTACCACTCCCCTCAGACAAGGCGTGGCATCCACCACCTGGGCGACGCCTGTTCACGCGCCAGGAAGGCGCCAAGCGCTGCCTCGTCGGTGTGACCGTCGACGACATATTCGCGGGCATGGATGCCATGGCTGATATAAAGGAGATCGAGACCGTAATCGAGCGCACCGCGCACGTCTGTCGGCATGCCGTCGCCGATGGCGATGACACGCGACAGCGGAAATTCGCCGCGAACCTCGCGGGCGGCCGCGATCGAGGCGTCGTAGATCGGCTGATGCGGCTTGCCGGCAATCCGCGTCTCGCCGCCGAGCCGGTCGTAGTAAGCGGCCATGGCGCCGGCGCAGGGGATCATGCGGTGGCCGCGCTCGACCACGAGATCGGGATTGGCGCAGATCAGCGGCACCTTGCGGGCCGCCCAGGCCGTCAGCATCTCGGTGTAATCGTCGGGCGTTTCGGTCTCGTCGTCGAAGAAGCCGGTGCAGACGATGGCCTCGGCCTCCTCCGCCTCGACGCGCACCACGTCCAGCCCTTCGATTATGGCGATGTCCCTCTCTGGACCGAGCAGGAAGACTTTCTTCGGGCCTTCTGCGATCAGGCGGCGGGTGACGTCGCCGGAGGTGACGATGCGGTCATAGGCGCTGTCGGGAATGCCGATCTGGCGCAACTGCTCGACCACCTTCGGCGCCACGCGGGGGGAATTGGTGATGAGGACGACCGTCAGGCCCGCGCCGCGCGCTGCCTCCAGCGCGACCGGCGCGTCCGGATAGGCGGAGACGCCGTTGTGCAGCACACCCCAGACATCGCAGAGCGCGACATCATAATGTCCGCCGATCTCGCGAAAGCTTTCGATACGCTTGCCCATGCAGTCCTCGCGGTCAAAGAAATCACGGGCTGACATCGCAAACCGGCCGGCAAATTACAAGAGCGCAGTGCAGGTTTTTGCATTGCACACGAGCCGCATGCGCTTCAACCGGCAACACGGAGCAGACAGCCGGCCAGGGCGGACACGCCGAGCACGGTTGCCACGCCTGCCTTCTGGCGGAAGACCAGCACGAGGGCAAGCGTGAAAAGCAGCGATGCCGAGATGTCGATCGTTGCCCAGGCCGGCCAGGCGATGCCGGCGAGCGGGACATTGACGTAATCGCCGCCCTGGGCCTCGACGCGGTGGCTCCAAAGGATGAGCCGGCCGACATCGGCAAAGAGAACATGCAGGCCGAACCAGAGCGAGAGATTGGCCATGACACCGACGATCGCCGCCGTGATGGCGGCAAGCGCCGCCGACAGGCCGGCGTGACCGCGCAGCCGCTCGATATAGGGCGCGCCGGCAAAGATGAAAAGGAAGCTCGGCGCGAAGGTCGCCCAGGCTGCGAGGCTTCCGCCGAGGAGGCCCGCCGTCAGCGGATCGAAGCCGAAGGGATTGCGGAAGCCCGCCATGAAGCCGACGAAACAGAGGACCAGCACGAGAGGCCCCGGCGTCGTCTCCGCCAGCGCCAGACCGTCCAGCATCTCGCCCGGCCGCAGCCAGGCATAGTGCTGCACCGCCGTCTGCGCCACATAGGCCAGCACCGCATAAGCGCCGCCGAAGGTGACGACCGCCATGCGGGAAAAGAAAGAGAAGATGGCGCCGAAGACATTGGCTTGGCCGCTCAGGGTTTCAGCAATGATATCCTTCGGGCCGTCAAGGCCGTGGATCAGCAATAGCGGTGCCTGCCAGACCGCCAGCCAGCATAGAAGGGTGAGAAGGGTTCTCCGCGCAAGGACGCTTCGCACGGCACCCTTGCCGATGCCGGCAAGCGAGAGCCGAGGCAGCCCCGGCCGCCATTGATCATCATGGTAGGCGCGGTGGAGCACCCGGCCATAGCCCGCAAGACCGGCCAGAAGCACCACCAGCGGAAACGGCAGGTCGAAGACGAAGAGCAGAAGGAAGCTCGCGACTGCGACGCCCACATGAAACCGCGTCTTCAGCGCCCGGCTGCTGAGCCGGATCAGCGCCTGCAGTACGATCGCCATCACGCCGGCCTTGATGCCGAAGAAGACAGTCGCCAGCAGGCTGGTATCATGAAACAGCGCATAGAAAGCCGACAGCGCCAGGATGACGACAAAGCCCGGCAGGATGAACAGAAGCCCCGCGACCAGGCCGCCGCGCACGCCATGCAGCAGCCAGCCGATATAGGTGGCGAGCTGCTGCGCCTCCGGTCCCGGCAGCAGCATGCAATAGCTCAGCGCATGCAGGAAGCGCTCCTCATCGATCCAGCGTTTCTCGTCGACCAGAATGCGATGCATCAGTGCGATCTGCCCCGCGGGGCCGCCGAAGCTCAGGATACCGATGCGCGCCCAGACGCCCATGGCCTCAGAAAAGACCGGTTTGGACGCTATGCCGCCCGGCGTGGAAACTCCGCCCGCACCGGTCACCGCTCTCTGCCTTCGCTTTTCACTGAAAAATTCGTCACGAGCGTCCTTGACTCGTTCGGAGCCCAACCCTAAATCTCCGTCGCTAGCACTCGCCAAGGCTGAGTGCTAGCAAGCCCCATACGGATCCCCCGCTGATCCGTGAAGTCATTTGATCGAGGGATTAGACAATGGCAAGCACCAATTTCCGCCCCCTTCATGACCGTGTCGTCGTTCGTCGCGTCGAGTCTGAAGAAAAGACCAAGGGTGGCATCATCATTCCGGACACCGCCAAGGAAAAGCCGCAGGAAGGCGAAATCGTCGCTGTCGGCTCTGGCGCCCGCGATGAATCCGGCAAGGTCGTGGCACTCGACGTCAAGGTTGGCGATCGTGTTCTGTTCGGCAAGTGGTCCGGCACCGAAGTCAAGCTCAACGGCGAAGACCTTCTGATCATGAAGGAAGCCGACATCATGGGCATCATCGGCTAATCCGGCCGATTTCCCTTTTCCGATACAGCTGACGGGCCATAAACCCGGACAACGCGAATTCAGGAGTTTCAAACAATGGCAGCTAAAGAAGTAAAATTCGGCCGCAGCGCCCGCGAAAAGATGCTTCGTGGCGTCGACATCCTCGCTGACGCAGTGAAGGTCACGCTCGGCCCGAAGGGTCGTAACGTCGTTATCGACAAGTCCTTCGGCGCACCGCGCATCACCAAGGACGGCGTCACCGTCGCCAAGGAAATCGAACTCGAAGACAAGTTCGAAAACATGGGCGCCCAGATGGTCCGCGAAGTTGCTTCGAAGACCAACGACATCGCCGGCGACGGCACCACGACTGCAACCGTTCTCGCCCAGGCCATCGTTCGCGAAGGCGCCAAGGCAGTTGCAGCCGGCATGAACCCGATGGACCTGAAGCGCGGCATCGATCTCGCCGTTGCCGAAGTTGTCAAGGATCTCCAGGCCAAGGCCAAGAAGATCAACACCTCGGAAGAAGTCGCACAGGTCGGCACGATCTCCGCAAACGGCGAAAAGCAGATCGGTCTCGATATTGCTGAAGCCATGCAGAAGGTCGGCAACGAAGGCGTCATCACGGTTGAAGAAGCCAAGACCGCCGAAACCGAACTCGAAGTCGTCGAAGGCATGCAGTTCGATCGCGGCTATCTCTCGCCGTATTTCGTCACCAACGCCGAGAAGATGATTGCGGACCTCGAAGACGTCTACATCCTTCTCCATGAAAAGAAGCTCTCGAACTTGCAGGCCATGCTGCCGGTTCTCGAAGCTGTAGTGCAGACCTCGCGTCCGCTCCTCATCATCGCTGAAGACGTCGAAGGCGAAGCGCTTGCGACGCTGGTGGTCAACAAGCTGCGCGGCGGCCTCAAGATCGCTGCCGTCAAGGCTCCCGGTTTCGGCGATCGCCGCAAGGCCATGCTCGAAGACATCGCCATCCTGACGGGCGGCACGGTGA
>DASWOH010000154.1:0-31904 GCA_036398815.1 Rhizobium sp.
CCGATGAAATGCGCATGGGCAATGACGGAAACCGCATTTTCCTGTCCAATCATGCCGGCGGCATTCTGGGTGGCATTTCCACCGGCGAACCCGTTATCGCCCGCTTCGCCATCAAGCCGACCTCCTCGATCCTGACCGAGCGCCAGTCGATCGACGCCGACGGCCATAATGTCGATATCCGCACCAAGGGCCGCCATGACCCCTGCGTCGGCATCCGCGCCGTACCGATCGGCGAAGCGATGGTTGCATGCGCCATTGCCGATCATTACCTCAGAGACCGTGGCCAGACAGGCCGGCTGAAATAAGGACTTTCTCATGCCCTATGACCAGAAGCGCGTCGTGGAAGCCCTCCGGGCATTCGAGGCCGGCGAGATCGTCGTCGTCATGGACGACAATGACCGCGAGAACGAAGGCGACCTGATCGTCGCCGCCGTTCACTGCACACCCGAGAAGATGGCGTTCATCGTCCGCCATACCTCAGGCATCGTCTGCACGCCGATGCCGCGCGAGGAGGCCAAGCGCCTGAACCTCAATGCCATGGTTGCGGAAAACGATTCGGCGCATACGACCGCCTTCACCGTCTCCGTCGACTTCAAGCACGGCACGACCACCGGCATTTCCGCCGACGACCGCACGCTGACGGTGCGCAATCTCGCCAATCCAAATGTCGGCCCGACCGATTTCGTTCGCCCCGGCCATATCTTCCCGCTGATCGCCCGCGAAGGGGGCGTGCTGATGCGCTCGGGTCATACGGAAGCCGCGGTCGACCTCTGCAGACTCGCCAATCTGCCGCCGATCGGCGTCATCAGCGAACTCGTCAACGACGACGGCACTGTGACGCGCGGCCCGCAGGTGGTCGAGTTCGCCGAGCAGCACGGGCTGAAGCTCGTCTCTGTCGCCGACCTCATCGCCTATCGCCAGCGCAAGGAAACGCTGATCGAACTCGGCACCAGCTTCGACATAGACACACCGTTCGGCAAGGCGCGCGCGCATACCTATTCGCTGCCCTGGGACACGATGCAGCACCTTGCCGTCGTCTTCGGAGATATCCGCGATGGCATCGACATTCCTGTCCGCCTGCATCCGGAAAGCGTCGCCGAGGACCTGTTCGGCAAGCGTCGCCCGGTTGATTTCTACATGAAGAAGATCGCCGACGAAGGCCGCGGGATCATCGTCTATCTGCGCGAAGGCTCCGTCGGCGTCGGCCATTTCGACAATGGCCGCAAAGCGCGCCAGGCCGAGCGCGAAAGCCATGCGGAAGCGCAGGCCCGCGACAGCGAATGGCTGGAAATCGGCCTCGGCGCACAAATCCTGAAGGATCTCGGCGTCAGCTCTATCAAGCTGCTCACCAGCCGCGAACGGCACTATGTCGGCCTCGAAGGTTTCGGCATCAAGATCGCCGCGACGGAAATTTGCTGAGACCCCACCTTCTCCCCGACGGGGAGAAGGATGCCCGCAGGGCAGGTTGAGGGTGCGTTGCACCGTAAGGGATGTCTTTCGCTCGCCGCTCAAGACGCTCGGCGTAACCGCCGAGCCCCCCTCATCCGTCCGCTTGCAATTTCGCTTCGCGCAGTTGCAAGCGCCCACCTTCTCTCCGTGGGAGAGAAGGTTTTATGACCGCCAGCCCTCCAGAAACACCACCTTCTCGACCCCGGCAAACCGCGCGACGCGCTCCAACTCCGCCTCCAGCTTCTCCAGCCGGCCCGCGGATGCCTTGACGCCCGGCTCCAGCCACAGGCGTTTAACGTCCAGCGTTCCCGCCTTGCGGTCGGCCTTCATGTCGATCCGTCCGACCAGACGGTCTCCTTCCAGCAATGGGAAGACATAATAGCCGTATTCGCGCTTCGGCTCCGGCACGAAGATTTCGATACGGTAGAAGAAGCCGAAGAGGCGTTCGGTGCGGTTGCGGTCGCGCAAAGTCGGATCGAAGGGACTGAGGACGCGGATGCGTGCCGGCGCTTCGGGGAAGCTGTCGAGTGTGGAAGGAAAATCGGCAAAGGCGAAGGAGGGGCGGGGCTTGCCCTCGACGGCAGGCTCGATCAGCATTTCGGTGAGTTCGTCGCGATGCGTTTCCACCCAGGCTTTCGCCTCCTGCGGCGTCACCAGGTTCCAGAAGGCGGCGATTTCGCCCGAGGTGGCGAAGCCCAGACGCTGCAATGCGCCACGGCAGGCCCAGTCGACGAATTCGTCATGGCCGACCTCCGGTGTATGGACATGATCCGGCAGGACGCGCTCGACCAGATCGTAGACCTTCTGGAAGTTCGTGCGGCCGGCGATCGCGAATTTGCCGGTGCGCCAGAAATATTCGAGCGCCGTCTTGTTCGGATGCCAGTTCCACCAGCCGCCGGAGACGTGGTTCTCCGCCTTGATTTCGCGGGCCATGATGGCGCCGTTCTTCAGTACGCGCTCGTAGGTCTCCTCGAAGGCGGACTCGAACCCCTCGCCGCGCCATTTACGCCAACGCTCAACCAGCGCCAACTCCTCGCGGCGGAACCGGTGTTTCCAATAGACGAAGAAGTCGCTCGGCAGGATGGAGGCGTCGTGCGTCCAGTGTTCGAACAGCGCGCCATCCTTTTCGAGCAGTTCGGTCAGATGTTCGCGCCGATAGGTCTGGTTGCGCGAAAACAGGATCTGGTGATGGGCCCGCTCGACGGTCCCGATGCTATCGACCTGCACGAAGCCGATGTCGTGGATCAGCTGCAGCAACCCCGCCTTGGTCAAGGCGCGGTTCGGCGGATTGGCAAGCCCCTGCTTGGCAAGGAAGACGCGGCGGGCATCACGATTCGACAGCAGATTCGTCATGACTCAATCATAGGCATAAATTCCCATACTTTCCAATCGCATCGATTTGATAATTCGCCATGATGGGCTATAGGACCGCAACACCACCACGGAATGGGACCAGCCGCTTGGATATCCGCTTCGACAATGCCGGCGTCGATTTCGGCGCACGGTCAGCCCTTCTGCCGCTCAGCCTGACGCTCAGCGAAAAGCGCATCGGCGTGATCGGCTTGAACGGTTCCGGCAAGACGACATTCGCGCGGCTGATCAACGGGCTCACCAAGCCGACGACCGGCCGGGTTATCGTCGATGGGCTCGACACGATCAGTGACGCCAAAGCAGTGCTCGGCAAGGTCGGCTATATTTTCCAGTCGCCGCAGAACCAGATCATCCTGCCCATCATCCGCGACGACATCGCCTTTGGTCTCAAGGCGCGCGGGCTTAGGAAAGCCGAAATCGAGGCGGCGGTCGACGGTATTCTCGACCGCTTCGGCGTACGCCATCTGGCGGAGCGGCGGGCGCATGAACTTTCGGGCGGTGAGTTGCAGCTGGCCGCCCTCTGCTCCGTGCTCGTCACCGGGCCTGATATCCTTATCCTCGACGAACCGACCAATCAGCTCGACCTCCGCAACCGGGCGCTGGTGCAGAAAACCATCGCCGGCCTGCCGGAAAGCGTCATCGTCATCAGCCATGACCTGGCGCTGATTGCGGATTTCGACCGCGTGCTGCTGTTCGATCAAGGCCGCCTTGTCGCCGACGCGCCGCCGGCCGAGGCCATCGCCCACTACAGGGAGCTGGCCGCCTGATGCAGACGCTGCATGTCGATGTCGATACATGGATGCACCGGGTATCGCCGCGCCTGAAGCTCGGCGTGCTGGCGGTGCTCGGAATAGTCCTGTTCCTGATCGATTCCATTGCCTTGCTCACTATTGCCGTCGTCATCGGCGCCCTCCTCTACTTCCGCACCGGTCTGCCGGTGGGCGAAGCGTTGAAACGGCTACGGCCGGTCCTTCTCTCCATCGCCGTCGTGGCGCTGTTCGGCCTGATCTTCAATCCGCTCCATGTCGCCACCGTCACCGTGCTGCGACTGGTCGCCCTGGTGCTGTTCGCGGCTGCGGTGACGGCGACGACGTCGATCGCGGCTTTCATGGACGAGATCACTGCGCTTGCCGCACCCCTGGAAAGGCTCGGCGTGCTGAAGGCCGCCGATATCGGGCTTGCGGTCGGTCTTGTCGTCCGCTTCGTGCCGGAGATTCTCGACCGTTACCGCGCCATCCGCGAAGCGCATGAGGCGCGCGGGATCAAGATCCGCATCGCCACCATCCTCGTGCCGCTGATCATCCTGACGCTGCGCGACGCCGACAATATCGCGGCCGCGATTGACGCGCGCGGCATTCGGCGGCATTGAACAGAGATTGTTTTTGAATGGAGCCGCCATGACGACCCGCGACCTCGTCCTCTCCGCGCTTTTTGCCGCCATCATCGTGGCGCTCGGCCTGCTGCCGCCGATCCCGATCGGCATCATTGCCGTGCCGATCACTGCGCAGTCGCTCGGCGTCATGTTGGCCGGCGTTGTGCTCGGAGCGAAACGCGGCGCGATTGCGGTGCTGATCGTCGTGGTGCTGGTCTCGATCGGCCTGCCGGTATTGTCGGGTGGCCGTGGCGGACTTTCCGTCTTCGCAGGACCGACGGCCGGCTTCTTCGTCGGCTGGGCCTTTGCCGCCTATGTCACCGGCTATCTCTCCGAACGATTGGTAAAGGCGGAGCAGACGGGCATTGCCCAAGGCATCGGCTTTTTCATCGCTTCGGTGATCGGTGGGGTCGTCGTACTCTATGCCTTCGGCATCGGCTGGCTGGCGATTGCGGCCAACATCGGCTTCAGCAAGGCATTCCTGGGGTCGATGGCCTTCGTCCCCGGCGATATCGTCAAGGCGGTGGTCGCCGCCCTTGTTGGCCGCGCAGTCATGGCCGGTTATCCACTGCTACCGCAGCGGACCCGATCCTCAATCTAGATATTTGTAGAGCCAATCGCGGGTGTCTTCGGGCAACGACACGGAATCGTGCTCCTCGCCACGCACGGCGAGCCAGAGGATTTCCACCTCGGCCGCCAGCTCATCGCCGGTTTCGACCATGATCTTGAAGCCCACCGACTTGCCGCCGATCTTGCTGACCCGGACGGAAAAGCGGGCGAGATCGTCATAGCGCAGCGCCCGATGCAGCGAGCAGGAGGCCTTGGTGGCGATATAGGCCGGCTCGCTCTCGACCAGCGGCCGGGTGCGCCAGAAATTCGACAGGGCGGTTTCCGCCTGGGAGATATAGGAAGCGATGAACATCCGCCCATGCCTGTCGACATCGCGGGGCGGTACCCGCATCTCGATGACATCGGATCGTTCTGCACTTGTCATCACGAAAAAAACCTTGGCCGGCGCTGCTCGCACCTGTTTGAAAGCTTAACACTGCGCCGCGGGAAGTAAACGGGCGCTATTGCCTGCCTAGTTACAATGGATTGTTGACATTGCGGTGATACCGCCCATGTGCTGTAGCAGCCGTCATACCTCCTCTATAGATTGGTTTTCATGAGCACACGTCTTTACGAACACCCGATCTTTCTCGAGCACATCGTCCCGCCCGGCCATCCGGAGAGGCCGGATCGGCTGCGGGCGCTGAACATCGCGCTCGAGCATCCGAACTTCGACCGGCTGGACCGGCGTAAGGCGCCGCTTGCCCATGAGGACGCCGTGCTGCTCGCCCATTCCGAAGAGCATCTGGATTTCGTCCTGCGCTCGATGCCCGACAAAGGCGACGAGGGTGAACTCAACCAGCTCGAAGCCGACACCTATGCCGGCCCGAAGACGCTGCAGGCAATCCTGCACGGTGTCGGCGCCGCGACGGCAGCCGTCGACGACGTATTCTCAGGCGCCGCCGACAATGTGTTCGTCGCGGCTCGCCCGCCCGGCCACCATGCCGAGAAGAGCAAGGCCATGGGCTTCTGCTTCTTCAACAATGCGGCGATCGCCGCCCGCCATGCCCAGAAAGCCCATGGGGCCGAGCGTGTCGCCATCGTCGATTGGGACGTGCATCATGGCAATGGCACGCAGGACATCTTCTGGGACGATCCGTCCGTACTCTTCTGTTCCACCCACCAGATGCCGCTCTATCCGGGCACCGGCAAGAAGGATGACCGTGGCGCGCATAACACCATCGTCAACGCGCCGCTGTCGCCGAACACCGGTGGCGATCATTTCCGCGAAGCCTTCAAATCCCGCGTGCTGCCGGCGCTCGACGATTTCCGTCCCGACCTCATCATCATTTCCGCCGGCTTCGACGCCCATCATCGCGATCCCCTGGCGCAACTGAACCTCACTGGGGAGGATTTCGACTGGGCGACCGGGCGGATTTTGGAAGCTGCTGACCGCAGCGCCAAGAACCGGGTCGTCAGCCTGCTCGAAGGCGGCTATGATTTGGAAGGTCTGGCCGAGTCGGCCGGGCTGCATATTCTACGCATGATGAAGGGTTGACGATGAGCGAAAGCGCCAAGGTGGATGTGTCCGGCTATTCCTTTGAAAAGGCCGTGGCGGAGCTCGAAAGCATCGTCGCGCGGCTGGAACGCGGCGACGTGGCGCTGGACGAATCCATCGCCATCTACGAGCGCGGCGAAGCGCTGAAGAAGCATTGCGAATCCCTGCTCTCGGCGGCGGAGAACCGGATCGAGAAGATCAGGCTGGACCGCGCCGGCAAACCGCAGGGCTCGGAGCCGCTGGACGGGCAGTGAGGCGGCGCGTGGGAAAGTTTGAGTTTCCCGCATATTCCCGGTAGGTTGCGCTTCAACTGAATGGAGCGCTCGCCATGTCCTTCTTTCCCGGAAAAGATCCGCAACCCGGCGATGCCTTCGCTTGCGATGCGATCGAGCATCTCATTATTCCGCGCACCAGCGATATCGGCGGCTTTTCCGTGCGCCGCGCGCTTCCGAGCAGCCGGCGGCGGCTGGTGGGGCCGTTCATCTTTTTCGACCGCATGGGGCCGGCGGTGCTGCGCCCCGGCGAGGCGCTGGATGTTAGGCCGCATCCGCATATCGGGCTTTCCACCGTCACCTATCTCTTCGACGGCGAAATCCGCCACATGGACAGCCTCGGCACCGAGAAGGTCATCCGCCCCGGCGACATCAACCTGATGACAGCCGGACGCGGCATCGTGCATTCCGAGCGCACGCCGAACAATCTGCGCGGCCACCCATTGGCGATGTCCGGCCTGCAGACCTGGCTGGCGCTTCCGGACGACAAGGAAGAGATCGATCCGGCCTTCGCCCATACCGAAAAGAGCGACCTGCCGCTGATCAGCGATGGCGGCGCGACCGGGCGTGTGGTGATCGGCAGTTTCGAGGGCGTGACCTCGCCCGTGAAGGTATTTTCCGACACGCTTTATGTCGATCTGCAGCTCCAGCCCGGCGCGAAGTTTCCTTTTGGGGCAACGCATGAGGAGCGCGCGGTCTATATTCTCTCCGGCTCGCTCGTCGTCGCGGGCGACCGTTTCGAGCAGGATCAACTCCTGATATTCCGTCCCGGCGACGCCATAACGCTGGAAGCGGCCGAAAAAGACTGCCATCTGATGCTTTTTGGTGGTGCGGCGCTCAATTCGAAGCGCTATATCTGGTGGAATTTCGTGTCGTCTTCCAAGGAGCGCATCGAAAAGGCCAAGGAAGAATGGCGCACCGGCCGCTTCGACATCGTACCGGGAGACGAGGAAGAGTTCATTCCCTTGCCGGAAGGCTAACGGGTTCATAACAATGCCAAATGTTTCGTGTTCAGGCAGTCCTTGAATTCGTCGGCTTTTGTCGCAATTTGTTTTGACGCAAAGGCGGGCCGCCGCCCAAGAATAGCAAGAAAGAGGCTTCAGCCTTGACACACATGCCAGAGACGCCCCTGCTGGACCAGGTCCATTATCCTTCCGACCTGCGAAAGCTGGAGGACCGGGACTTGCCACAACTCGCCCGCGAAGTCCGCGACGAGATGATCGATGCGGTATCGCGCACGGGCGGACATCTCGGCGCCGGTCTCGGCGTCATCGAACTGACCATCGCTATCCACAGTGTCTTCGATACGCCGAACGACCGCCTGATCTTCGATGTCGGCCATCAATGTTATCCGCATAAGATCCTGACCGGCCGGCGCGACCGCATCCGCACGTTGCGCCAGGAAGGCGGCCTTTCCGGTTTCACCCGCCGGGCCGAAAGCGAATACGATCCCTTCGGCGCGGCGCATTCCTCCACGTCGATCTCCGCCGGTCTCGGCATGGCGGTCGCCGCCGAACTCGACAAGACCGACCGCCGCGTCATTGCCGTGATCGGCGACGGCGCGATGTCGGCGGGCATGGCCTATGAAGCACTCAACAATGCCGGCGCGCTCGACGCCCGGCTGATTGTCATCCTCAACGACAACGACATGTCGATCGCACCGCCGACGGGGGCCATGAGCGCCTATCTCGCGCGCCTTGCCTCCGGCCGTACCTATATGGGCTTCCGCGATCTCGGCAAGAAGCTGACCGCCTATCTCGGCAAGAATGCCGACCGCGCGATCACCCGCGCCGTCGAGCATGCGCGGGGCTATGTCACCGGCGGGACGATGTTCGAGGAGATGGGCTTCTACCATATCGGCCCGATCGACGGCCATTCCTTCGACCATCTGCTGCCGGTTCTGCGCAATGTCCGCGACAATGCGCAGGGCCCGGTGCTGATCCATGTCGTCACGCAAAAAGGCAAGGGCTATGCCCCCGCCGAGGCGGCGGCGGACAAGTATCACGGCGTCAACAAGTTCGACGTCATCACCGGCGCGCAAGCCAAGGTGAAGCCGAATGCGCCGAGCTATACCAGCGTCTTCGCCGACGCGCTCGTGCAAGAAGCGACGTTCGACGACAAGATCGTCGGCATCACCGCCGCCATGCCGAGCGGCACCGGCCTCGACAAGCTGCAGGAAGTCTTTCCCAAGCGCTGTTTCGACGTCGGCATCGCCGAGCAGCATGCCGTGACCTTTGCGGCCGGTCTTGCCGCCGAGGGCTTCAAGCCCTTCGCCGCGCTCTATTCGACCTTCCTGCAGCGTGCCTACGACCAGGTGGTGCATGATGTCGCAATCCAGGGCCTGCCGGTCCGCTTCCCAATCGATCGCGCCGGTTTCGTCGGGGCTGACGGGCCGACGCATGCCGGTTCCTTCGACACGGCCTTTCTCGCCACCCTGCCCGGCTTCGTCGTGATGGCAGCCGCCGATGAGGCGGAATTGAAGCATATGGTGCGCACCGCCGCCGCCTATGACCTTGGCCCGATCTCCTTCCGCTATCCGCGCGGCGAAGGTGTCGGCATCGAGATGCCGGAACGAGGCCAGATTCTCGAGATCGGCAAGGGCCGGATCGTCAAGCAGGGATCGAAGGTGGCATTGCTTTCCTTCGGCACACGTCTGGCGGACAGTCTCGCCGCCGCCGAGGACCTCGACGCCGCCGGTCTGCCGACCACCGTTGCCGACGCCCGTTTCGCCAAGCCGCTCGACCACGATCTCATCCGCCAGCTCGCCAGCCACCATGAGGTGCTGATCACCATCGAGGAAGGCTCGGTCGGCGGCTTCGGCAGCCAGGTCATGCAATTCCTCGCCACGGAAGGCCTGCTCGACAACGGCCTGAAGATCCGCACGCTGGTCATGCCCGATACCTGGGTGGAGCAGGCCAAGCCTGAGGTCATGAACGCCAATGCCGGCCTCGACCGGGCCGGCATCGTCCAGACGGTGTTCAAGGCGCTGGGACGCAGCCGCATTGTTGGGGCTGCTGGATAGATTTACCTCCCCCTTGAGGAGGGAGGTCGCCGCAAAGCGGCGGGTGGGGGTGATCTCCCGTGAAATAAGACGAGACTTCGGCGTATGCCGTGGTCACCCCGCCCCTGCAGTCCGTGCCGACCCTCCCCATCAAGGGGAGGGTGATAGATCAAAACTCTTCCCAGTCATCCTGAACAGCCGCGGCGGCTGTCGCCTTGCCTCCGAAAGCCTTGGCGACGGTGCGGCCGAGCGCGCGCGCCGGCGAAGCTGCGGGCCTGGATTGCGTCGACGCAGCCACGGGACGCTTGGCTTCGACCGGTCTGCCGCTCAAGCGGAATTGATGCAGGAGGTCGTTGAGGGATGCCGCCTCGCGGGCAAGCGCATGGCTGGCGGCCGTCTGCTCCTCGACCATGGCGGCGTTCTGCTGTGTGCCCTGGTCCATGTTGTTAACGGCGGTGTTGATCTCCTGCAGGCCGGTCGACTGTTCGCGGGTGGCCGTGACGATCGCGCCGACATGGCGGTTGATTTCCTGCACTTCGGAAACGATCAGTTCCAGCGCCTTGCCCGTCTCGCCGACCAAAGAAACGCCGGTATTGACCTGATCGCTCGAGGTGGTGATCAGCGCCTTGATCTCCTTGGCGGCGTTGGCGGAACGTTGCGCTAGCTCGCGGACTTCCTGGGCGACGACGGCGAAACCCTTGCCCGCATCACCGGCACGGGCGGCTTCGACGCCGGCATTCAGCGCCAGCAGGTTCGTCTGGAAGGCGATGTCGTCGATGACGCTGATGATGTTGCTGATTTCGCCCGAAGACTTTTCGATCTGCTGCATGGCCGAGACCGCCTTGCGCACCACTTCGCCCGACTTTTCGGCACCGAGGCGTGCACGCTCGACCAGATGGCCGACATCCTCGGCGCGCTTGGCCGAATCGCGAACCGTCGTCGTCACCTGTTCGAGGGCGGCGGCGGTCTCTTCGACGGCGGCGGCCTGCTGCTCGGTGCGGCGGGCAAGATCGTCGGCAGCCGAACGGATTTCACCGGCGCCGGCATTGATCGCCGATGCGTTGCTGCCGACCGATTGCAGGGCCGCTTCCAGCTTCTCGACGGCATTGTTGAAATCGGCGCGGACATTGTCGAACTGCGGCGCAAAGGCGCGGTCGAGACGTGCCGCGATATCGCCGGCGGCAAGGCCGGCAAGACCATTGGCCAAGGCGTCCATGGCGAAGCGGATTTCGCCGTCTTCGCGCGCCTTCTGCTCGTCGCTCATCTGACGCTGGCGCTCGGCGTCGCCGCGCATGCGCTCCGTCTCGCCGGAAAGGCGCAGCTTCTCGATCGCCGCTTCCTTGAAGACGAGGACGGCATCGGCCATGCGGCCGACTTCATCGCCACGGCCGATGGCCGGAACATCGATGTCATGCTCGCCGCCGGCAAGCCGGCCCATGGCGGCGGTCATGCCGACGATCGGGCGAACGATGGCTTGCGCGAGCAGCCAGGCCAGCACGGCCGCAGCCAGCGAGGCCACGATGCCGCCGCCGATCAACATCAGGCGCAAGTCGCCATTGGCTCCATCCTGAATAGCCGTCAGCTCGCTGGCCTTGGCGCGAGCAGCCTGCTTGATCTTGGCGGCCGCCTCGCGGAAGCCGTCAAGCTGGCCCTTGGTCTCGTTCTGGCCGATCTTGACGATCTGGTCGAGCGGCATCTCGGTTTCCTTGCGGGCTTTCGACTGCGGCTCGGCGAGCTGATGGAAATAGAGGTCGGCGGCCTTCTGCATATTGTCGATGGGCTGCAGCAGGTCCGGCGCATCCGCTGCGATCGCCTTGGCCGCGTCGATGCTCTTCACCATGCGATCGCGATTTTCGAAGATGCCGCCATAGGTGCTGTCGCTGCGCAGCAGCAGGAAGCCGCGCAGATTGACCGCCTGCTCCAGCAGGGCCTGCAAGGAATCATCCACCAGATTGACGAGCTGCTGCGACCGGGCCTTTTCGGCGGCAGCGTCGGCGGACACTTCTTCCTTGGTGTAGACCAACAGGGAAACGCTGGCAAAAATAGCGATAAGGGCGGCAAAGTTGATGGCAAGCTTGCCATTCAAAGAAAGGTTCTTCGCAAACATGGGCGAGCGCCTCCTTGAGCGCCGATCCTGGCGAACATCGACGAACCAGCGAAGAAACGCGGCCAGATGCTCGGAAATTCAGGGAAGAGGCATGATTGGGCGCGAAAGGCGCGAAGCCGTCATGGCAGGCGATCATTTCCGAACCGGATAATCGCAATCACAAGCATAGTTAGACGCCACGGCTTTAAATTCATTTAATTTTGCAGGACGCAAGAAACGAAACGGATAGCTTGGTTCTATTGCGCTGCATCGGGGATCGGCATCGCATCCAAGCCGACATTTGCCGCCATCAGCACAAAACGCTTGCAACCTCGCCCATTGCCCTGCATGGACTGCCCATGTCCGAACCACAACGCCTAGATCAACTTCTTGTCGCCCTCTCGCTTTTCGCCAGCCGATCGCGGGCGCGCGACGCCATTCAACGCGGCACGGTGACCGTCGGCGGCACGGTCGTGACCAAGCCGGGGGCGCTGTTTACCGAAGATGTGGAGATCGCCATCGACGATCCCGCTCAGGATTACGTCTCGCGCGCGGCACTGAAACTGGTGGCGGCGCTCGATCATTTCCAGCTCGATCCGAAGGGACATCACTGTCTCGATGTCGGCGCGTCGACCGGCGGCTTTACCGAGGTGCTGCTGCAGCGGGGAGCAGCGCATGTCACGTCGATCGATGTCGGCCATGGACAGATGCATCCGCGTATCGCGGCCGATCCGCGCGTGACCAATATCGAAGGGCTGAACGCCCGCAATCTGAAGGCCGAGGATATCGGCAGGCCCGTAGCCTTCATCGTCTCCGACGTATCCTTCATCTCGCTGAAACTTGCGCTGGCGCCGGCCCTGATGCTCGCCGAGCCGGGTACGCGCGCGGCCCTGCTGGTGAAGCCGCAATTCGAGGCAGGGCGCGATGCAGTCGGCAAGGCTGGTCTCCTGAAGGATCCCTCCTCTGCTCCGGCCGTTGCGGCGGAGCTGGAACGCTGGCTTGTCGAGGACATGGGCTGGCGCAGCCTCGGCCTTATCCCCTCGCCAATCGCGGGCGGCGACGGCAATCACGAATTTCTTCTCGCAGGGATCAAGCCATGAGCACCGAAACCGTCACCATCCAGAAGCTCGGCGCCCAGGGCGACGGCATTGCGCAAGGCGCGGACGGGCCGATCTACGTGCCCTTCGCGCTGCCCGGCGAGACCGTTGCCATCGCGCGGGTAAAGAACCAGGGCACACTGATGTCGATTGCCTCGGCCTCGCCCGACCGTCAGGAGCCGCACTGTCGGCACTTCGGCCCGGATGGGGTCAACGGCACCTGCGGCGGCTGCACGCTCCAGCACTATGCCGATGCGCCCTACCGCGCCTTCAAGCGCCAACTGGTGATCGACGCATTGCGCTCCAAGGGGCTGACGCCCGAGGTGGACGACATCATCGCCGCCCATCCCGGCGAGCGCCGGCGGGTCGTCTTTGCCGCGCGCAAAACCGAGAAGGACATGTTGATCGGCTTCAATCAGGCTGAAAGCCACCATATCGTTGCCATCGAGGAATGTCCCATCGCCTCCGCGGGCATCATGTCGCGGCTACCGGCGATCCGGGCGGTCGGGGCGGCGCTTGCCATCAATGCGGAATCATTTCGCATCTCCGTGCTCGAAACGCGCACCGGCCTCGATCTTGCCGTCGATGGCATCAAGGGTCTTTCCGACAAGCAGCGGCGCAGCGCCATCGAGACCGTGCTTGCCCTTCGCGGCGTTGGCCGTGTCTCGCTGAATGGCGAGGTCCTGGTCGAGACGACGAAGCCGGTGATCGATTTCAGCGGTGTGCAGATTTCACCGCCGTCGGGCGCCTTCACCCAGGCAACAAAGGCCGCCGAAGAGGCCATGGTCGAACTGGTCGCCACGCATGTCGGCAAGGCAAAGCGCATCGCCGATCTCTTCGCCGGAAGCGGCACCTTCTCGCTGCGTCTTGCACGCATCGGCCGCGTGCACGCCGTCGAAAGCGAAGACAAGGCCTTGGCAGCGCTCGACTATGCCGCCCGCAACACGCAAGGGCTGAAGCCGGTCAGCATCGAACGCCGCGACCTCTTCCGCCGGCCGTTGATGGCGCAGGAGATGAAGAACTACGACGCCGTCGTCTTCGACCCGCCGCGCGCCGGCGCGGAATTCCAGAGCAAGGAACTGGCCCGCTCGGTCGTCAAGAAAATCGTCGCCGTCTCCTGCAATCCGCTGACACTGGCGCGCGACCTCGCCCTGCTGGTCGAAAGCGGCTACCGGATCACGAGGGTGACCCCGATCGACCAGTTTCTCTGGACCTCGCATGTCGAGGTGGTGGTGGCGCTGGAGAAGTGAGGCTTCGCCTCACCGCTTCATAAATGCCTCGAATGCCGCCCTCGCCTCCGCGCTCTTTAGCTGCGCCGCAAAGAGCGTTGCTTCCTCGTCGATGCGGGCGAGAACGTCCGCTGTCGAGCCGCGGATCAGGTCGCGGGCGATCCGCAGCGCCTCGGGTGGTTTGGCCGCGAGCCTGGTGGCAAGCGACAGGGTTTCGGCTTCCAGCGCATCCGGCGTCGTCACCTTCCAGATCAGGCCGGCATCCTTGGCAGCCGCGGCGGAAAAAACCTCGCCCAGCGCAAGCAGGGCAAAAGCGCGCTGGTGACCCATCAGGCGCGGGGCGATCAGGCTGGAGGCGGCTTCGGGGACGAGGGCGAGATCGACGAAGGGCGTCTTGAACAGGCTGCGGTCGGAGGCAATCGTCAGGTCGCAATGCATGTGGATGGTCGTGCCGATGCCGATCGCCAGGCCGTCGACGCCGGAGACGATGGGCTTTTTTGCAGTGGCAAGCGCGCCGAGGAAATCCAGCACTTCGCGGCCCATGCTGCCGCCCATGGCAAAGGCCAGGAAATCGCCCATGTCGTTGCCGGCGGAAAAACAGCCTTCGGTGCCGAGAAAGGCGGTGACGCGGATATCCGGATCTTCATTCGCCGCCCGTAGCGCATCCGTCATCGTCTGATACATGACGCGGGTGATGGCGTTTTTCTTTTCCGGCCGATTGAAGCGGATGACCTGCACATGCGGTGCGGTCTCGGGGCGCTGGATCAAGATGTGGTCGGTCAAAGTGTCTGTCCTCAGGCAAGAGCAATGCGTGCGGCTTCAAGGCTGGACGCGCCGGTCACGACGCGATCGGTGAGCGCCGCAGTTTCAGCAAGCATGTTTTCGGCAGCGAAGCGGCAGAGCGCGATGCGCTTTTCGCTGTCGCCATCCGCAATATCCACCAGGCCACCCTTGGCGAGATAGCAGCCGGTCAGCACCAGGCCGAAGAGCCGCTGATAGGGCGTAGCGCCTGCCAAAGCCTCGGCAACACGGCTCTCAGCCTGCCGCGCCAGCAGCCATTCGCTTGCCGTTTCGAGATCGGCGATGGCGGTATTGAGCCGGTCGGCCGTCTCGCCGAAACCGTCGAGATTGGATTTGGCGACAGCATTGGCGATCCCGCGCAATTCGGTGATGAAACCACGCACTTGGTCGCCATTACCGATAGTCAGCTTGCGCGTGACGAGGTCGATTGCCTGGATGCCGTTGGTCCCTTCGTAGATCGGCGCGATGCGGGCGTCGCGCAGCAGGCGGGCGGCACCCGTTTCCTCGATGAAGCCCATGCCGCCATGCACCTGGATGCCGAGCGAGGCAACGTCGACGCCGGCATCGGTGGAGAAGGATTTGGCGATCGGTGTCAGCAGCGCGGCACGCTCCTGCCAATAGCGCGCCTTGCCTTCATCGCGGTGCGACATGTCGATTGCCTCGGCACAGGCATAGCAGATGGCGCGGGAGCCCTGCGTCAGCGCCTTCATCGTCAACAGCATGCGGGCGATGTCGGGATGCTCGATGATCGGGCTCATGCCGAAAGCTGTCGTGCCCGGCGCCCTGCCCTGCGTACGCTCTTTTGCATAAGCAATGGCCTTCTGCGTCGCGGCCTCGGCAATCGCCACGCCCTGAATGCCGACGGCGAGACGGGCATTGTTCATCATGGTGAACATGCAGGCGAGACCCTTGTTCTCCTCGCCGACGAGCCAGGCAACCGCGCCTCTCTCATCACCGTATTTGCCGTCGCCATAGATCATCGTGCAGGTCGGCGAACCGTGGATGCCGAGCTTGTGCTCCAGCGAATGGGCGAAATAGTCGTTCCGCGCACCGAGCGAGCCATCATCGTTGACGAGGAATTTCGGCACGAGGAACAGCGAAATGCCGCGCGTGCCGGCCGGCGCATCCGGAAGGCGGGCGAGTACGAAATGGATGATGTTCTCGGCTGCCTCGTGATCGCCCCAGGTGATGAAGATCTTCTGGCCGAAGAGACGATAGGTGCCGTCGTTTTGGCGATCGGCTCGGGTGCGCAGCGCACCGACGTCGGAGCCGGCATGCGGCTCGGTCAGGTTCATGGTGCCGGCCCATTCGCCGGTCACCAGTTTTGCAAGATATTTGCTCTTGAGCTCTTCGCTGCCATGGGCGACCAGCGCTTCGACGGCGCCCATTGTCAGCGTCGGCGCGAGACCGAAAGCCATGGAGGCAGAATTCCACATTTCCAGCGTCGCGACGTTCAGCATGTGCGGCAGGCCCTGCCCGCCAAATTCCTCCGGAGCGGTCAGTCCGTTCCAGCCGCCGGCGATCCAGTCGCGATAGAGTTTCTCCCAGCCATCGGGCAACACCACCTTGCCATCGACAAGCCTGGCGCCCTGCCGGTCGCCGATCTCGGCCAGCGGTTCCACCTCGTCGCCGGCAAAACGGCCGGCCTCGGTCAGGATGGCATCGACGACATCGCCGCTCAGGTCGCCGAGACGCCCCTCCTCCATCGCCTGCCCCATGCCGGCGATATGCTTCAGCGTGAACGCGATTTCTTCGACAGGCGCCTTGTACATGATATCTCCTCCGCGGTGATGATGCCGACGGTCTATCTCACCCAAACCATCGGCCGCTTGTTGCCTATAGCTAATTGATTTTTACGTAAACGTCAATTTTTAGGAAGCGGATGTTGCATCAAAATTACGACCTGCCCGACTGGCGTCTCCAGACCCCGTCGGTGGAAAGAATTTCGAGCAGTTCGGTCGTCTTGGCGATATAAATCGCGGTATTTCCGCCAACCCCGCGATTGTCTCCTCGCTGCCCGCACTTGCATAAACAATCGTCATGAACAATGACTATGGCAACTCTCTTGATAATGCGAAACCTCCGGCCATGAACACGATCACGACAGCCAACAGGATACCGGGTTTTGTCTGGGCCTACCGCTTCCCCCCAGGCGCGGGCAAGGCCGAACGGCTGTCCGACGAGACGCAGCGCGCCGGATTGTTCGATGGGGAAGGCTTCGTCTGGCTGCACCTGAACCTCGTGGACGCCCGTGTCGCCGCATTCCTCGAAGAGGTCCCCGGACTGAACGACCCGGCCCGCACGGCGCTGATCACGCATGAGACGCATGCGACGATCACCGTCGACGAGCAGATGCTGTTCGGCACGCTGGTCGATTTCCAGCGCGAATTCGACCAGGAAACGAGCGATATCGGCTGGCTGCATTTCGTGCTTACCGATCGCTTCATCGTCACCACACGGCTGCAGCCGCTGCGCAGCGTCGAGCGCGCGCGCATGGCGGTGGAAAAGAATGCCGCGAAATTCGCAAGCCCGCTCGATCTGTTCGAGCTGATGGTCATCGAGTTCCAGCGCACGCTGATCGCGCTGGTCATCGAGATTACCGAGGAACTGAACCTCATCGAGGATTTCGTCTATGACAACGCCCCGCGCGACGAGCGGCGGCGGCTGGCGCCGGTGCGCCGGACGATCGTACGCCTGCACCGGCATCTGCGCACGGTGTTGACGCTGATGCGACGGGCGGGCGCCTCCGACGACGACGAGATGCCGCTCGGCTTCGAGGACGTCGCCGGTCGACTGACCGGGCGGCTGGAAGCGGTCGACCATGACGTCTACGCGCTTCAGGAGCGCGCGCGCCTGCTGCACGAAGAAATCGACTCGAAGCTTTCCTCCGAGATCAACCGCCATCTCTACATCCTATCGATCATGACGGCTCTCCTGTTGCCGCCGACGCTGGTCACCGGCTTTTTCGGCATGAACACGTCGAGCCTGCCGTTTTCAGGCGGCGGGGCCGGCACGGAATATGCCGTCGTCCTGATCATCGCCTCCATGCTGCTCGCCTGGTGGCTCCTGAAGCGCGTAGACATTCTCTGACGAGGTATCGGCCAACAAAAAACCGTCCGGTGGATGACCGGACGGCTTGTTTAGGCAGGCCTTAATCTCTCGCTCAATAGTAGGGCGAGTAGCACTGTCGGCGCGGGCCGTTGTTGGGCTGGAACGTGTTGTCGTAGGCCCGATAAGACCGATAGCGCCCCAAGCACCAATCGACATGGCGCGGGTTGATACCGACGGCCGGAGCCGGAGCGGGGTAATAGCGCGGCTGGCTGGCAATCGCACCGCCGATGAGAGCCCCGGCGCCAAAGGCCGCCAGCGGGAACCAATAACCGTCATGATAGCGATAGCCGCGACGATAACCGGGATAACCACGGTAACCGCCGTGCCAGCCGCGACGATAATAGCCGCCACGATAACCGCCATACTCACGCCACTGAATCTGCTGGACATCGGTAGGTGCAGCCTTGTCTGCTGTCGCAACGGGTGCGGCAGGCATCTGCATTGCGAAGGACGGGGTGAAGCTCGTCAGAGCCACGGCGGCCGAAATAGCGATGGTCGCAATTCTCGCACGGAAACCAAGCATTTATATCTCCATTCCTTGGCCTATTTAGTGCTCAAGCAAATAATGCTCCGCATCGGGAAAAGTTCCCCGAAACAGGGTTCGAACTGCCTGCTGCGTCACATCATCCCATGAGACGCAACGGCGCATAAGCCTTCCCTTAAATCGGTACCAATTTAAGGTGTGATGCGCGGACCCCATCATAAATTTATAGCGATCCCATCCTTAACCCAAGATTAACCAGCTATCCTTACCATTATTTCATGAAGGGATACCCGCAGAATCACCCTCTGATTTTCAGTCTCCTGATGGTCCTGGCGTTGCTGGGACTGACCTCCAGGCTCGCGGCCGGAGAACGCCAACCCTGGACCGATCCGCAAAACGCCCTGATCGTCGACGCCTACGAGCTGAACACCATCGATTGGGAACGGCTTTTGCAGGACAAGCGCATCTCCGCCTTCATCTCCAAAGCTTCCGACGGCCTGCCCGAAAGCTTCAGCTGCACGGGCGATCATGCCGGCGACACCTTCGCGCACTGCAAGACCATGTGGCGCAAATATGCGGTCAGCCGCGAACTCTATCAGACACGGCGGATGCTGGCGAAAATGAACGGGTTGCTATGGGGCGCCTATCATCTCGGACGTCCCGGCAATCCGGTCGACCAGGCCAATCATTTTCTCGACTACGCCGATCCGAAGCCGGACGAGTTGATGGTGCTCGATATCGAGGGCCTTGACGTCATGCGGTACATGTCGCTCTCCGACGCGCAGGTCTTCGTCGGCCATATCAAGGTGAGAACCGGACGCTATCCGATCCTCTATACCAACCACAACACCGCCCAATACATCGCCGACCACCGCCAGGATTACCCGATCCTGTCGCGGCTGCCGCTATGGTATGCGCGCTACAAATCCGATGTGAAGGGCAGTTTCCCGCTCGGCAACTGGGACACATACGCCCTCTGGCAGTTCGCCTCATCCGACAATTGTTCGGAAAAGAGCTGCCCCTACCGGGTGCCTGGGACGCTGACGGACATCGACGTCAACGTCGTGCCGATGACGAAGATACAGCTCGCCAGAGTCTGGCCACAGGGCGACCTCCTGCCCGCCAAACCGATGCCGGCGCCCGAGATGATCGCCAAGGCACCGAGCTGTGTCGAGCCGCTGCAGAGGCTGGCGTCGCTGCTGGTCGACCCGGTCGTCACCGCCTCCACCCGGCAGATCAAACCGGTCGAGATCAACGAGCTGAACTACCAGGACTTCTAGAGCGGTTCACCGCTCCATCCTGTTTTTTGACGCAATTCCGGACGGAAAACAGCTACGCACTTTTCCTGGAATTGCTCTAGGCCTCTATCTGCACATCCGTCTTCGGACGCGAACAGCACGCCAGGATATAACCTTCGTCGATTTCGTCGTCGAGAATGCCGCCATTGTGGCTCATCTCCACCTCGCCCGAGAGCTTCATGACCCGGCAGGTGCCGCAAAGGCCCGACTCGCAGGCCGCACCTATGCGCACGCCGGCGCCCCGCGCGGCCTGCAGGATCGTCTGGCCAGGGGCACAGGGGACATCCTTGCCGGCCATGGTGAAGCTGATCGAGGTCGCGGCTTCCGTCGGTGCGTCATCGCTGACTTCCGCCAGCGGCGTTGCCGCCTGCGCCGGCTGGAAGCTTTCCTGATGATAGCGCGCCATGTCGAAGCCGTGGGCTACCAGCATGGAACGGACGGCATCCATGAAGACTTCCGGGCCGCAGCAGAAGATCGTGCGGTCCATGAAATCGGGCGCGAGCAGCCCGATCTTCGCCTTATCGATGCGGCCTTTCAGCCCCGACCAGAGATCGGTGCGGCCGCAGCCCTCGACGATGAAACCGAGATCGAGGTTCGGCATGAAGCGGGCGAGATATTCCAGCTCCGAGCGGAAGATGATGTCGGCGGGGCTGCGCGAGCAATTGATGAAGGTGATGTCCGACAGCGGCGCGGTGTCGGCCATGTAGCGCGTCATCGCCATCATCGGCGTGATGCCGGAGCCGGCGGAGACGAAGAGATATTTCTCGCCGGGATGACGGATATGGCTGAAGTCGCCGAGCGGGCCGAAAGCCTTGATGCGCATGCCGGGCTTCAGATTCTCGAACATCCAGCGCGTGCCGATGCTGTCCTTCTGCGCCTTGACCGTGATCGCGACGGAAAGGGGCCGCGACGGGGTCGAGGACAACGTGTAGGTGCGCATGACCGGCTCCGCAGCCGCGGGCAGTTCCAGGGTGACGAACTGGCCGGGCAAATAGCGGAACCAGTTGTCCTTGTCGGAGCGGAAGGTGAAGGTCATCACATCGGGTGCTTCCGGCGTCGCCGAAAGGCATTCGAGCAGATGCTGCCTGTCGCTCCAGGGCTTCATCTGGTCCAGGTGCTGATGACGGAGGGAGACGGTCATGTTCATAACTCAGGCGACCGCCGACAGCTTGGCCTGATCGCCCTGCAGCCGGTTGATCATGAAATTCGTGTACCATTCGACGAACTGCATGACGCCGCCCTCGTGGATTTCCGAATAGGGACCGGGCTCATAGGCCGGCGAGCGGATGCCGAAGGCATTTTCCTCGACGATGCGACGGTCCTGGTCGTTGGTTTCCGTCCAGACGTGGGTCAGTTCCTCGAGGTCGTAGTCGACACCCTCGACGGCATCCTTGTGCACCAGCCACTTGGTGGTGACGGCGGTTTCCTCGGCGCTGATCGGCAGCACGCGGAAGGAGATGGCATGATCGCCGAGCATATGGTTCCACGTCGTTGGGTAGTGGAACAGCAGCATCGTACCGATGTTCCTGATCGTCACGTCGGATGACAACGGCCGTTTGACGGCGTTCTGGCCGGACATGGTGTAGCTTTCGGCCCCTTCGATCAGCGGCATGCGCGCGGTGCGGAACTGGCCGTCCGGCGAGATCTTGAATTCGCTCGGCAGGCCGGCGGCTTCGCAGCGACCCCAATGCTCGAGGATGACAGGATCGCTCATCGCGCCCTGTACGCCGGTCACCGTCGGCGCTTCCGGGAAGGTACGGCAAAGCTCCGGATGATTGGCGGCACAGTGGTAGCACTCGCGATTGTTTTCCCAGACGAGCTTCCAGTTGCCCTTTTCGATGATGGTGCTCTGGAAGGCGATCTTGGCCTCGCTCATGCGATGCGGCGCCATGTAGGGCTCGATCGAGGTGCGGACCGGGGCGAAGTCCGGGGCATTCTGCGCCAGGCAGATGAAGATATAGCCGCCGACGCTTTCGCAATGAACCGGCTTCAGCGAGAACTGGGTCTTGTCGAAATCCTCCGCCATCTGGCGGGCGAAGAGCAGCGAGCCGTCAAGCTCGTAGGTCCACTGGTGATAGGGGCAGACCAGCTTTGCCGACGAACCGCGCTCGGACGTGCAGACTCGCGAGCCGCGATGGCGACAGCTATTGTGGAAGGCGCGGATCACCTGATCGCGGCCGCGAACGATGACGACGGGATAGTCGCCGATCTGCACGGTGAAATAATTGCCCGCGCGCGGCACTTCGCAATCATGGCCGATGAACAGCCAGTCGCGATAATAGATCATCTCCATGTCGAGCTTGAAGTAATCCGGATCGGTGTAGAAGGGCTGCTCCAGGCTGAAGCCCTCGCGGCGGTTCTTCAATTGCCGCAAAACATTGGTATTGATATCCATTTTCCTATCCTCTCGCAGTACCGGTCAGCAGGCAGAGGACATGCACGATCGGCCGTGGACGACCGTAACGCAATGTCCCGACCGCCCGCCGCGATCAGTAATCATATATCCCCAAGGCTGGTTTCCGGGCTCTGGAGCGGTCCCCGAGAGGACCCCATGGCACCTTCCCAGGCTGTCTCAGCCCAGTGGCTTTATCCGCCATGCCTTACTCCACCACCGTTGCGGGGGCAGCGCCGGATTTCGACCGGCTTCCCAATTCTCCGCCTCCCTAGCAGGCGGCACCTTGAGATTGATTTCATCATAATCCTCGCCCCTCCCGCCGCTCTGCTGCAATGCGACATCGGCTTCGAAATTGACGACAGACCAAAGAAGACTTTTGGAAAATTCAAGCAATCGAAATATCGGAAGACAATTCAAATCGTTATGCTCCCGTGAAGAGCATCGTTTCCCACGCACGTTACTCTGCGCCGATGGCGCTTTGTCTCAATTGCGACAGGGCCATGGGCGAGCGGGCTTCAAAGCGGATATTGCGCCGCAGAGAGAGCCTGCAGTGCCGCCATTGCGCGCCCTGCATCGGCCGTCGGTACGAAGATATGATCATGGTAATAGCCGGCGACAACATTGGCGCTGATCCCGTCGTTTCCGAGCGCCGTCGCAAAGGCAGCCGTGAGCCCCACGGCCTCCAGCGAGGAGTGGATTTCGAGGGTGATCATCCGCATCGCCGGCTCGGCTGGAAGCCCTGCTTGCCGCGCCGCCTCGACCGGGAGGATGAGCGTCACACCCTCCTTTTCCTGAAACAATCCGATCGGATTCATATGGACGTGATCCGCCAGCGCCGAGGCCGGCACGCTGCAATAGACGAATTCGCCCTCGATGAGATTCGGTTTCATGCCGGCAAGCAGCAGCTTGAGATCGGTAGTGCCGGGCATGGTTTTGGTCCTCTTCAACAATCCGCCGGCAAAAACGCGCGCTTCAGCCCGGCTCAAGCTAGGCGATCTATCATATCATATCCAGACCTCCATGGTGGGCCGGCATGGCAAAGCTCAGATATTTCGATGCCAGGAACCCCGCCGACCCGGAGCCGACGCTGCCGGCGGCGGGGTACACGGAATTCCTGCGCACCGGCCGCAGCAATCGGGACAAGACGCATTGGCTCGCCGAGGAGCGACGTTACCTCACATTCGAGGAAGTGGCCGAACGCACGGCGAGCAAGCTCAGGAACGCCGGCGAGACGACCCATGGCCATCTCAACAGCTTTCACCGGTCGATCCGCTTTCCGAAACTGATCTTCCATCACACGCTCAGGGATACGCCGCATCTAGGCTATTGCCACGTCACAGCAGCGCGGACGCAATTCGCGCAGTACGAGGAAGTGAGCTGGGCCTTCTACATCGCCAATTTCTTCGCCCGCCTCGGCCAGAACGATAATTTCTTCGAAGACATCAGCCTGAAATATTCGCGCATGTATTTCGCCGTCGCCATAAGACCGGATGAGGACGCCTCGAAGAAGAAGCTGACGATCAATCGCGAGGTGCGCGGCAACGGCGTGCTCTTCCACACCCACGATCCGCAGGTCGCCATCCGCAATGTGTTGCTGCTCGGCGCGCGCAACGAACAGCTCCGCGACATCATTCGCCAGCTTTGATCATTGATCCCTAAACTCGAAAAGCATAAGAACGGCCTGAACGGCAACCGGTCAGGCCATGGCGCGACATATAGACATTCTCCAGCATCCAGCGACGGCAATAGCAGCGGCAACGGCCACCCTTGCCGAGGGGCTGGCGATCGGGCTGCCGACCGAGACGGTCTACGGGCTTGCCGCCGACGCCACCAATCCCGCCGCCATCACCCGCATCTACGAGACCAAGGGACGGCCGCGCTTCAACCCGCTGATCTGCCACATGAGCGACCTCGCCATGGCCGAGCGCTATGCGATCTTCGATCCCACCTCGCGAAAGCTGGCGGAAGCCTTCTGGCCGGGGCCGCTGACGCTGGTTTTGCCGCTGCGGCCGGAAAGCGACATTCATCCGCTGGCGACCGCCGGGCTCGATACGGTCGGCATCCGTGTGCCGCAGGGCTTTGCCGGCGAGCTGATCCGCGCCTTCGGACGGCCGCTCGCCGCCCCCAGCGCCAATACCTCCGGCAAGATCAGCGCCACCAGCGCCGATCATGTCCATGACGATCTCGGCGAGCGGATTTCGCTGATCCTCGATGCCGGAGCTTCGGTCGTCGGCGTCGAGTCGACCATCGTCAAGGTCGAGAATGGCGAGATGCGCCTGCTCAGGCCCGGCGGACTGGCGGCCGACGAGATCGAGCGGGTCGCGGGTCAACCATTGAAGCGCAAGAATGGTGCGTCGGCGGCCATCGAAGCGCCTGGGATGCTGGCCTCCCATTATGCGCCGGGTGCCGCGGTGCGGCTCGACGCCACCACCGTTTGCGCAGGCGAAGCGCTGATCCGCTTCGGCAGGCCCGATATTGCCGGCATCGAGACGGCCGCCGTCGTGCTCGACCTCAGCCCGTCCGGCGACCTCGCTGAGGCCGCCGCCAATCTCTTCGACTTCATGAAGCGGGCCGATGCCAGCGGTGCTGCGACCATCGCTTTTTCCAGCATTCCGGACGAGGGCCTCGGCGAGGCCATCAACGACCGGCTGCAACGCGCAGCCGCGCCGAGAGAGTAAATCCGACCACATGCAATTCGGTAAAGGACACGCCATGAGCAGCGCCGCCCCCTCCTCCGCCCTTCTCGATCGCTTCGCCGCCATCGTCGGCGAAAAGCACGCGTTGCGGGATGCAGCGGATCTTGCTCCGCATCTGGTCGAGAACCGCGGGCTCTATCACGGCGCATCGCCGATGCTCTTGAAGCCCGGCTCCGTGGAAGAAGTTTCGGCGATCCTGAAGCTTGCCAGCGAGACCGGCACGGCGATCGTGCCGCAAACCGGCAATACCGGCCTTGTCGGCGGCCAGACGCCACGCGAGGGCGGCTCCGACATCATCCTGTCGCTGGAACGGATGAACCGCATCCGCGATGTCGATCCCGTCGGCAATACGATGATCGTCGATGGCGGCTGCATCCTCGCCGACGTGCACAAGGCAGCGGCCAAGCATGGTCGTATGTTTCCGCTGACGCTCGGCTCGGAAGGCTCGTGCCGCATCGCCGGCAACCTCTCCACCAATGCCGGCGGCACCGCCGTTCTCGCCTATGGCAACATGCGCCAGCTCTGCCTCGGCCTCGAAGTGGTGCTGCCGACCGGCGAGATCTGGAACGGCCTCCGCCGCCTGAAGAAGGACAATACGGGCTACGACCTGCGCGATCTCTTCATCGGCGCCGAGGGCACGCTCGGCGTCATCACCGGCGCGGTGCTGAAGCTTTTCCCGCAACCGCTCGGCCATCAGGTGGCCTTTGCCGGCATCCAGTCGGTCGACGATGCGCTGACCCTGTTCAAGAATGCGTCCGGCCTTTGCGGCACGGCACTGACCGGCTTCGAGCTGATGCCGCGCATCGGAGTCGAGTTTACTGTCCGCAACATTGCCGGCGTGCGCGACCCCCTGGAAACGGCACATCCCTGGTATGTGCTGATCGACGTCTCCACCTCGGATTCGGCCGAGACCGCCGAGCGGATGATGACGACGCTGCTGGAAGAGGGCTATGAGGCCGGCCTGATCCAGGACGCGACCATCGCCAGCTCCGAGGCGCAGCAGACGGCGCTATGGCACATGCGCGAGAGCATGTCGGACGCGCAGAAGCCGGAGGGCGGCTCGATCAAGCACGACGTTTCCGTGCCGGTCGCGCAGATCCCGCAATTCATGGCTGAAGCCGAGGCGGCTGTGATGGCGGCCCTGCCCGGCGCCCGCATCTGCGCCTTCGGCCATATGGGCGACGGCAATATCCACTACAACATCTCCCAGCCCGTCGGTGCCAACAAGGAAGAATTCATCGGCCGCTGGCACGACATGAACAAGATCGTCCATGGACTGGTGCTGAAGCACGGCGGCTCGATCTCCGCCGAGCACGGCATCGGACAATTGAAGCGCGACGAGCTGGCCTCGATCCGCTCCGATATCGAGATGGATCTGATGCGGCGGATCAAAACGGCGTTCGATCCGGCGGGGGTTATGAATCCGGGGAAGGTTTTGAAGGTCTAAACACCCTCTCCCCAGCGGGGAGAAGGACGCGCGTAGCGCCGGTTGAGGGGGCGTTGCACCGTAAGGATGCCTTTCGCGTGCCGCTCAAGACGCTCGAAGCTTTGCTTCGAGCCCCCCTCATCCGCCCTATCGGGCACCTTCTCCCCGCTGGGGAGAAGGTATTTCATCAATCAAAATCCTCATTGCTCGGCTGCGCTGCCTGCCCGCCGCCATTCCGGTTGCCGGAGATGATCTCGCGCTTGCCGACATGGTTGGCCGGGCCAACGAGGCCGTCCTTTTCCATGCGTTCGACGAGCGAGGCGGCGCGGTTGTAGCCGATGCCGAGGCGGCGCTGGATGTAGGAGGTGGAGCACTTCTTGTCGCGCATGACGACCTTGATCGCCTGTTCGTAGAGATCGTCGCCGTCTTCAGAGGCGATCGCGCCCTTGTCGAAGACTGCGGTGTCCTCTTCGTCTTCTTCCTCATCCTCGTCGGCGGTGACCGTGTCGAGATATTCCGGACGGCCCTGCGTCTTCAGATGCGCCACGACCTTTTCGACTTCTTCGTCCGAAACGAAGGGACCGTGGACGCGGGAGATGCGACCGCCGCCGGCCATGTGCAGCATGTCGCCCTGGCCGAGGAGCTGCTCGGCGCCCTGCTCGCCGAGGATCGTGCGGCTGTCGATCTTCGACGTCACCTGGAAGGAGATGCGGGTCGGGAAGTTTGCCTTGATCGTGCCGGTGATGACATCGACCGACGGACGCTGGGTCGCCATGATCAGGTGGATGCCAGCGGCGCGCGCCATCTGCGCCAGACGCTGGATCGCACCTTCGATTTCCTTGCCGGCGACCATCATCAGGTCGGCCATTTCGTCGACGATAACGACGATGTAGGGCATCGGCGTCAGGTCCATTTCCTGGCTCTCCTCGATCGGAGCGCCGGTGCCCTTGTCGAAGCCGGTTTGGACCAAGACGTGGATCGTCTCGCCCTTTTCACGGGCCAGGGCGACGCGGCTGTTGTAGCCGTCGATGTTGCGAACGCCGAGGCGAGACATCTTCCTGTAGCGGTCCTCCATCTCGCGCACCGCCCATTTCAGCGCCATCACGGCCTTCTTGGGATCGGTGACGACGGGGGTCAGCAGATGCGGGATGCCGTCATAGACGGAGAGCTCGAGCATTTTCGGATCGACCATGATCAGGCGGCACTGCTCCGGCGTCATCCGGTAGAGCAGCGACAGGATCATCGTGTTGATGGCGACGGACTTGCCCGAGCCGGTGGTGCCGGCGACGAGCAGATGCGGCATCTTGGCAAGCTCGGCGATGACGGGCTCGCCACCGATGGTCTTGCCGAGGCCGAGCGCCAGCTTGTAGCCGCTCTTCTCGAAATCCGATGATTCGATCATCTCGCGGAAATAGACGGTCTCGCGGGTGACGTTCGGCAATTCGATGCCGATGACATTGCGGCCGGGCACGACGGCGACGCGGGCCGACAGCGCCGACATCGAGCGGGCGATATCGTCGGCGAGATTGATAACGCGCGAGGATTTGACGCCGGGGGCCGGCTCGAATTCATAAAGCGTGACCACCGGGCCGGGACGGACATGGATGATCTCGCCCTTGACGCCGAAGTCCTCGAGGACGCTTTCCAGCAGGCCGGCATTCTGTTCCAGCGTTTCCTGCGTCATGATCACGCCCGGTCGGGCGACGGGCTCCTGCAGCAGCTCGCGCGGCGGCAATTCATATTCACCCTCGCCGCTACGGGCGATCGGCCGCCATTCCGGCGTGGTCATGGCGTTAGGCCTGCGCGGCGTGATCTGCGACGGCGGCGGATCGATCAGGCGCTGCTTGGCGGCTTCGACGGCGGGAATAACCGGCACAGCTTCGACAACGGGCGCCACTACCGGCGGCACCGATGCTTTGACCGGCATCGGAGCGACGACCATGACTGCAGCCGGCTTGGCCGGGACGGTCTTCGGTGCGGCAACGGCCTCGGCTTCATTGACAAAGACGGCGGTGACGAAAGCGGGCGGCACGAAGGCGGCAGGCTCGATCGTTTCCGGTTTCGCGGCGACTGGAGCCACCGCTTCGATCAACGCCGGCACGAAGGGCGTCAGGGCCGTAGCTTCCAGCGCGGCAAGCTCGTCCATCACGAAGGTGCTGACCGAGGTCGCTTGGGCAATCGGCCGGGATTCAACCGGGGTCACGGCTGCAATATCCGGGGTCACTTCGGCCTCCCGCGGCGCCTCAACGACCGGCGACGGGCGGCGGCACTCGACGACGCGGAATTTCGCGACGATCGATTCGACTTCGGCCTGGATCTCGGGAACGAGCACCGGCTGGGCCAGCGTGCCCTTGATGGCGGACACGAATTCTCCCTCGAAGGGCATGGCGTCCCAGAAGGCGAAATCGGAGAGATGGGCGAGCCGCGACTCGACCACGGTTTCTGCAGCTTTCGGCAATGACGGCGAGGCATCCAGCGCGGTCGCGGGAGCCTTATAAAATGCGGTAGCGATGACAGTCATCTCCAATGCGTCCGGCGCAGTCGCCGGAGAGTTCTGAATTACGGTGGGCTGGTAGGCTTCAGCCGCAAACGACACGCCCTCCCATGGCGGCAGATCGAATTCGACCAACGGTTCCGCTGGACGAGCGACAACCAGTGCCGGTGATTCGACCACCGGCGGCTCCATGACCCGCATCGACGCATGGTTCATGGCCGGAGGCACTTCGACGGGCGCGGGCTCCGGCGGGGCGCGCCGGCTGACGATCTCGTTTTCGCGCGTCCGGGTGAAGCGGACGTTCGGCCCCATCAGAAAGGCGTTCTGCCAGCCGGGCGAGGCAAGTTCCTCGGCCGAGATTCCCTGCGGCGTGACGGGCATGATGGGGCCGCTTGCCGTCGTGCTGGCCTGCAATGCCTCCACGACCGGCTTCGGCGCCGCGGCGATTCGCAAGCGAGCCTCCTCGGCGAGCCGCCGCTCTTCTGCGCGGTGACGCTCTTCGGCCTGGCGCTTGGCCTCGCGGACGACGCGGATTTTTTCTTCCAGGAATGCGCGGCGTGCAGCGATCTGCTCGGCACGACGGGCTTCTTCCGCGACCTGTTCCGGGTCGGGCTCGCCCTCAGGCTGGGAGCCATTCGCAGCATTCGAAATATTCGTTCGGGAAAGACGCATGAGACCTGCAACCCAGTCATTGATATTGCCGATGGCTTCCCAAATCGAATAGGGCAAAGACGGTTAATAAGTTCCTTCTTATCGTCGTAGAATGCGCTTATTCCGCATCCCCGGCCCAAGGGAGCGACCGATAGCGGCACGACGGCAACAGGCATGCCGATTGGCTCCACGTCGCCGCGAAAGCGACGCGAATCGACGGAGATCCCTTGTGGGATTGATTACTTGGCGGAGGAAAGCTGCGCGATCGACAGCAGCGTATCGGCACTGATGCCGACGCTTGAGGAGGAGCTCGTCAGGATCGAGAGCGCGGGTGATGTCGACGAGGTGGTGTTGTTCGCCAGGTCGTACATCGCCGAGAATCGCTGCAGGAGCTTGTTGACCTTGGTCGGATCCTGCAAATCGCTGACGTCGACGAATTTGGCAAGCAGCTTGGCCTGGGTGTCGACATCCATCGAGGACATCGAACTCGGCAGGCTGTAGGTCGTGGTGATGACCTGATAGAGCGCGGTATCGCCCATGATATCGTAGATGGAATTGATATCCGGAGCCTTGCGCTGGAAGTAAAGCGCAAGGCGCACGCCGGCATTGGTGTCCCCCTCCTGGTCCTCGAGGGTCTGATGCAGGAAGAGGTCGTTCGTCTCGGCGATCGCGCCTTGATTTTGGGCGGTCCCCAATTTCGTATCGGTCAAATTCCCGTCCGTGTCGAAATTGAAGGCGTCGACGATGCTCTTGAACTGCGCGCCGTCGTCCGTGTTGATGAAGCTCTTCGAATCGCTCGGATCGGAGGCGAAGGCTTTTTTCAGCGTCGCGGTGTCGACCGTCTTCGGATCGATGCCGTTGGCCTTCAGAATGTAGTCGGTGAGCTTGCTGTCGGCGAGAAGGTCGGTGACGCTGGTGACCTTGACGATATTGGTCGCGAAATAGGTGCCGGCATCCTTGGCGTCGCTGGTGGCCTTGGTCAGCTCGGCGCCCGTCAGGCCGATCTTGGTCCGGCTGGAATATTCGGAGACATAGCTGTTGATCTGCGCCTGCGACAGAGCCTGGACCGGCGGCTTCAACTTGCCGTCGCTATCGAAGTTGAAGGCCTTGGCAAGATTGGTGAAGCGCGTGTCCTTGAGCGAATTGACATAGCTCTTCGGATCGTAGGGATCGCTCTCGAGGATCTTCTTCATCTGCGTCTTCGACATCTCGTCCGGGCTGATGCCGTAAGCGCGCATCGCCATCTGGTAGAGTTCGGGAAGACTGTCGTTGCTGGTATCGCTGTCGGCCGCGGCATTGGTGGCAAAGAAATCGTCAATGGTCTTCACCGCGGCGATGCGCGTCTGGTAGTTGCTGACGGCGTTGGTGGTCAAGGACGTCTGCGACGCCTTGTAGTTCTTCATGTAGGCGGTCGACGCAGCATCGATCGCCGTCTGGGATTGTGCCTGATCACCATCCGCAAGCGTGCCGTCCGACTGGAAATTGAACTGCGAGACGACATCGGTAAGACCGAAAATGGAAGCGGTGGAGGAACTGGCGAACGCGTTCTTGAACACGACGGCGGGTGTATCCGCATCGATCCCATAGGCCGTCTTGATATAGTCGAACAGGCGGGTATCCGACGTCAATTGTTCGACGGTGGTGATGGAGCCGATATGTTCCTTGTAATAAAGGTCGTTATCGGTGGCGCCGGCATCGGTCGTATACGAAGGAACCGCGGAGTTGTAAGCGCTCATGACATCGGCCGTTTGGCCGAGCGTCTGTGGACCGCCCTTATAATTCGCTGCGTAGTCGGCAGCCGTGGCACTTATCTGATCCGATGTCTGCGCTTGCGTACCACTCGCGACGGTGCCGTCGGTCTGGAAATTGAATTGTGCCATCACATCGGTCAGCCCATTCGTCTTCGCGACAGCCGCGTCCCTGGCCGAGGCGTTGAATTGGGTCGCGGTAACATAGGATGGAATACCGAAGGCGGTTTTGACATAGTTGAACAGCTTGGGATCGGCCGTGAGCTGGCTGACGGACGTGATCGTGCCGATATGGCTTTCGTAATAGGTCGTATCGGCGTCAGCCGTCGATGTCTTCACCGTTCCATCGGCGTTGAAATTGAATTCCGCGGCGAGTGCCTTGTCGGCGGCACTGCCGTTCTGATTGACGAAGCTGTCGGGATCGCTGATATCGCTCGTCAGCATCTGCTTCAGGAATGAATTCGACGTATAGGTCGGGTCGAGGCCATAGGCTTGCAGCACGTAGTTTCTGAGGCGGCTGTTGCCCAGGAGGTCATCGACGGTCTTAACGCTGCTGATACTCTGGCTGTAATATGTCGTTTCGGTCTGCACGTTCGTGGCCTCAGTCGTAAAGGACTGATTATAAAGGTCCCAACGCTCAATGCTAAAACCACGCTTGCGGCCAGGCCTAAATAAGCATGCTGTGTCCATGCTCTCCCAGGCAGCTGTGACGCCACGGGGCATGGAGAGGACAGACAGAGCTTGGGTAACACGGCGCTGTCCGAGCGCGCCTTGGTGCGGATGACTTTGGCCCAGACCAGGATGGCGATGGCGACG
>DASWOH010000155.1:0-36838 GCA_036398815.1 Rhizobium sp.
TGGTCAAGGGTGAAGTCCCGGTCGGCGTATTGGCCAACCAAGTGGGGCTTAGCCAATCTGCGCTTTCCCAACATCTTTCGAAGCTCCGCGCCCAGAAGTTGGTAAAGACCCGCCGCGACGCTCAAACCATTTACTACTCCAGCACTTCAGAGTCGGTTATCCAGATCCTTGAAACGCTGGAAGACATTTATTGCGAACCGGAAAAAAGTAGAACGGCTGCTTAAGAGCCAAAACTGGCTCTAGGACTGCCGGGGCAAAATTCGCAGGGGGACGATATTTTCCAGCCCCTGAGATGATGCCACTTTTATGACCACATATATATCTGATTTGGCTGGCAAATTTCCTAATTTGCCAGCTTTTTCGTGTTAAGCTCCCATCTGCATACAAGCGACACGCTTCACGGCCCCATCGCGTTCGCTAGCAGCGTCTTTCCGCATTGGATGCGATCAGACCCGATTTGATCCGGGCAAACAAGACAGGACGAGACAAAACAGGACTAAAAGCGAAGCGACCATGTTTTCCCTTTATCCGAGTGCCCGCCTTGTCTCGGTCTCCGGCTTCATCTTGACGCAAATGGGCCTGCTGATAATTTGACCGGGCAGTCAATAATCACGCGCCGACGCGCCGCGATCGGGAAATGGCCCCCGAATGGCCCTGGAGAACAGCATGTCCGACCGTTTGAATGCCGCCCCCAACGATCTCAGCGCCTTTTGGATGCCGTTTACCGCCAATCGCCAGTTCAAGAAGGAACCGCGCCTCTTCGTCGGCGCCAAGGACATGTACTACACCACCCATGACGGCCGGCAGGTATTGGACGGAACGGCGGGTCTTTGGTGCGTGAACGCCGGACATTGCCGCCCGAAGATCACCGAAGCCATTCGCCAGCAGGCCGGCGAACTCGACTACGCGCCGGCCTTCCAGCTCGGCCATCCCAAGGCTTTCGAACTGGCCAACCGGCTGGTGGACATCGCGCCCGAGGGCATGAACCACGTTCTCTATACCAATTCCGGCTCTGAATCGGTCGAGACCGCATTGAAGGTGGCGCTTGCCTATCATCGCGTGAAGGGCAACGGCTCGCGCTTCCGCCTCATCGGCCGCGAGCGCGGCTATCATGGCGTCAATTTCGGCGGCATCTCCGTCGGCGGCATCGTCACCAACCGCAAGATGTTCGGCACCTTGCTCACCGGCGTCGATCACATGCCGCACACGCATGTTCCCGGCAAGAATACTTTCACCCGTGGCGAGCCTGAACATGGCGGCGACATCGCCACCGAGTTGGAGCGCATCGTCACGCTGCATGACGCCTCCACCATCGCCGCCGTCATCGTCGAGCCGGTCGCCGGCTCCACCGGCGTGCTGATCCCGCCGAAGGGCTATCTGCAGAAGCTGCGCGAAATCTGCACCAAGCACGGCATCCTGCTGATCTTCGACGAAGTCATCACCGGCTACGGCCGCCTGGGCACCCCCTTTGCCGCCCAATATTACGGCGTCACCCCCGACATCATCACCACGGCCAAGGGCCTGACCAACGGCGTCATCCCGATGGGCGCGGTCTTCGTGACCTCCGAAATCCACGACGCCTTCATGCAGGGACCCGAACATATGATCGAGTTCTTCCACGGCTACACCTATTCCGGCAATCCGATCGCCTCGGCCGCGGCTCTCGCCACGCTCGACACCTACAAGGAAGAAGGCCTGCTGACGCGCGCCGCCGAGCTTTCGGACTATTGGGCCGATGCGCTGCACTCCCTGAGGGACTGCCCGAACGTCATCGATATCAGAAACACCGGCCTGATCGGCGCCATCGAGCTCGACCCGATCGCCGGCGAACCCACCAAGCGCGCCTTCACCGCCTTCCTGAAGGCCTATGAAAAAGGCCTGCTGATCCGCACCACCGGCGACATCATCGCCCTCTCCCCGCCGCTGATCATCGAAAAACACCACATCGACGAACTCTTCGGCAAGCTCAGAGAGATCTTGCAGAATAATATCTGAGGCGAACAGCACGGCCCGCCCAAAGGCAGAAATGGGCACTTGTCATCGGCAAAGACGGGGAGGTCCCCTCTCCCCGTAAAACGGGAGAGGGAGTCCATTGGACTTACCCCAATCGGTGAGAAACACAGCACTATCAATAAATTCGGACAGATCCCCTCTCCTCGTGAAACGGCCATAGGATTAGGGTAAACGGTAATATGGAATCACAGGAACTGCAGGAAAAAGCCATGACCGCCAAACTCGAACGCTATATCGACCAGGGTGTCGGCCGGGAGCCGGCGGATATCGTGCTCAAGGGCGGGCGGTTCTTCGATCTGGTGACGGGCGAACTCGTCGCTTCCGACATCGCCATTTGCGGCGACCGCATCGTCGGCACCTGTGGCGACTATCAGGGCCGCGAGGAGATCGACATCTCCGGCCGGATCGTCGTACCCGGCTTCATCGACACGCATCTGCATATCGAATCCTCGCTGGTGACGCCGCACGAATTCGACCGCTGCGTCCTGCCCTATGGCGTGACCACCGCCATCTGCGACCCGCATGAGATCGCCAACGTGCTCGGCACCGAGGGCATCCAGTATTTCCTGGATAGCTCGCTGGAAACGATCATGGATATCCGCGTCCAGCTCTCCTCCTGCGTGCCGGCGACGCATCTGGAGACATCCGGCGCCGATCTGCCGATCGAGAAGCTGCTGCCTTTCCGAGACCATCCCAAGGTCATCGGCCTCGCCGAATTCATGAATTTCCCGGGCGTCGTCTACAAAGACCCGATCTGCATGGCCAAGCTCGACGCCTTCCAGGGCGGCCATATCGATGGTCACGCGCCGCTGCTGCGCGGCAATGATCTCAACGGCTATCTCGCAGCCGGCATCCGCACAGAACATGAATCGACCACCGCCGAAGAGGCCCTCGAAAAGATCCGCAAGGGCATGCATATCCTCGTGCGCGAAGGTTCGGTCTCCAAGGACCTGCACGCCCTGATGCCGATCCTGACCGAGCGCCTCTCGCCCTATCTGGCGCTCTGCACCGACGACCGCAATCCGCTGGACATCGCCGAACAGGGCCATCTCGACTATATGATCCGCACAGCCATCGCCCACGGCGTCGAGCCGCTGGCGATCTATCGCGCCGCATCGATCTCGGCCGCCCGCGCCTTCGGCTTGCGCGACCGCGGCCTGGTGGCGCCCGGCTGGCACGCCGATCTCGTCATCATCGACAGTCTGGAGAGCTGTAAGGCGGAGACGGTGTTTTCGGCCGGCCGCCGCGTGACGACAGACCTCTTCGCCACTCGCAAGCCGGTCGCCCCCGTCGGCCTCGACAGCGTCAGGGCACGCCCGATCAATGCCGCCGATTTCGGCGTGCCGGTCGCAGAGGGTGAAAGCTCGGTCATCGGCGTCATCCCCGGCAAGATCATCACCGAACACCGCCGCTACCGCCTGCCGCTCAAGGGCAACCAGACCGACCTCGACCTCGGCAACGACGTCATCAAGGTCGCCGTCATCGAACGCCACGGCAAGAACGGCAACCACGCCAATGGTTTCGTCCAGGGCTTCGGCCTGAAAAAAGGGGCGATCGCCTCGACGGTCGGCCATGACAGCCACAATATCTGCGTCGTCGGCGTCAGCGAGGACGACATGGCCCGCGCCGCCAACCGCCTCAGCGAAATCAACGGCGGCTTCGTCGTCGTCGAAAACGGCGTCGTTACCGGCGAAATCGCCCTGCCCGTCGCCGGCCTGATGAGCCTAGAGCCCTATGAAAGCGTACGCGACACGCTGCATCATCTGCGCCAAGCCGCCTATGCTCTCGGCGCGACGCTGGAAGAACCCTTCCTGCAGCTTGCCTTCCTGCCGCTGCCCGTCATCCCGCATCTGAAGATCTCCGACCGGGGTCTTGTCGACGTCGATAAATTCATGCTGATCGGCTGATCACCCCAGCTGCGCGCAGAAGACGTCCAACGCGGCGAGCATTATTGTGTCGTTGTCATTAGCGGTCCCAAAGCCCGGCATCGGCACGGCATTCGCCACATTCATCCCCTCCGGCAGTGTGACCTTCACAGGCTTGCGGGAGAGGTTGAAGACGAAAAGCAGCGTCTCGCCACCCTTCCTTCGCGTGAAGGCCAGCACATCTTCCTTGGTGTCGAGGAAGGTCATGTCGCCGTCGAGGAGTGCCGGATGCTGCTTCCGAAAGGCCAGTGTCTGGCGATAGTGGTGCAGCACGGATTGCGCATCCGCCTCCTGCTTGTCGACGGCGAGTGCCGCGTGCTGATAGGGCACCGGCAGCCATGATTTCTCGGCCGTGGTGAAGCCGGCGTGCGCGCGGCTCGCCTCCCAGGGCATCGGCGTGCGGCATCCGTCGCGCCCCTTGAAGGCCGGCCAGAAGCGGATGCCGTAGGGGTCTCGCAGATCCTCGAAAGCGAGTTCCGCCTCGGGCAGGCCCAATTCCTCGCCCTGATAGAGGCAGATCGAGCCGCGCAAGGTGGACAACAGCGAAATCGCCAGTTTGGCGACACGGGGCTGCTCCTTCTCGGTCTCGGCGAAGCGGCTGACATGGCGGTTGACGTCATGGTTGGAGAAAGCCCAGCAAACCCAGCCGTCGGTAACGTTTTCCTGAAAATCGTTGACGCAGCGGCGGAAATGTTGCGGCGTGAAATCCGGGCCTAAAAGGTCAAAGGTATAGCACATATGCAGCTTGTCGCCGCCGCTGGTATAGGCGGCCACCGTCTGCAGCGAACGGGCGCCGTCGCCAACCTCGCCGACGGTCGCACGCCCCTCATATTGATCGAGCAGCGCCCGGAAACGCTTCAGGAAACCGATATTTTCCGGCTGCGTCTTGTCGTGGAGATGGTTCTGCATGCCATAGGGATTGCTCTCGGGTGCATCGAGACCGCCGATGGCGGTCAACGCTGGCGGATTATCCCTCAGCTGCTTGTCGCAGAAATAATAGTTGACCGTATCCAGCCGGAAACCGTCGACACCACGATCGAGCCAGAATTTTACCGTCGCGAGCAGGGCATCCTGGACTTCGCTATTGTGAAAATTCAGGTCCGGCTGCGAGGTCAGGAAATTGTGCTGATAATACTGCCGGCGCACGCCGTCCCATTCCTAGCCCGGTCCGCCGAAGATCGACAGCCAGTTGTTCGGTGCCGTGCCGTCCGGTTTCGGATCGGCCCAGACATACCAGTCCGCCTTGGGATTATCACGGCTCGCCCGGCTCTCGACGAACCAGGGATGGCGGTCCGACGTATGCGAGATGACCTGATCGATGATGACCTTAAGACCGAGCGCGTGCGCTGATGTCATCATCTCGTCGAAATCGGCGAGCGTTCCGAAGATCGGATCGACATCGCAATAATCGGCGACGTCATAGCCCATGTCCGCCATCGGCGAAGTGAAGAAGGGCGCCAGCCAGATGGCGTCCACACCGAGCGAAGCGATGTGCGGCAGGCGGCGGGTAATGCCCTTGATATCGCCGAGCCCGTTGGCGTCGGTATCCTGAAACGATCGCGGATAGACCTGATAGATCACCGCGCCACGCCACCAATCGGCTCCCGCCGCCTTGTCCGCTGATGTCATCAACGATCCGCCTCGATTTCCTAGGTTCCTTCAAATCGCACACTAAACGTGAGGCGGCAAGCCACAAGCCAGGAAGCATGGAATCCGGATTGCACGCGCAAGATTTATGAGACCCGTTTCGTAAAACTCTCAGGAGCAAAAAACTCCCCGCCGTCAGCGGCGTTTCGTCAGGGGGGCTTGAAAGCGACGTCGCATCGGATAACTTCCGACATTGACCTGCACGTTCAGGTCATCTGCGGAACTAAAATAACCTTGAAAAAACAAGGTCCGTAACTCCAGAAAGGTGGGGATAGATATGGCTTATTTCACCCGAAAATTCATCGCGTCGGCGTTCGTCGGCACGCTATTGAGCGTTTCCGCGCATGCGGCGACCCTCAATATCCACAATGGCGGCGACCCCACGTCACTCGACCCGCAAAAGATTTCCGGCGACTGGGAAAACCGCATCGACGGCGACATTTTCGAAGGCTTGGTAACGGAAGATCCCAAGGACAACCCCGTCCCCGGCCAGGCGGCAAGCTGGACCATTTCCCCCGACCAGAAGGTCTATACCTTCAAGCTGCGCGACGGTATCAAGTGGTCCGACGGCACGCCGGTGACCGCCAGCGACTTCGTCTTCGCCTTCCAGCGCCTGATGGACCCCAAGACCGCCGCCCAATACGCCTACCTGCAATATACGATCCTGAACGCGGAAAAGATCAACAAGGGCGAAATCAAGGACCTCAGCCAACTCGGCGTCAAGGCGATCGACGACAAGACGCTGGAAATCACGCTCGAAAACCCCACCCCCTACTTCCTCAACGCATTGATGCACTACACGGCCTATCCGGTGCCGAAGCATGTCGTGGAAGCCAAGGACGATGAGTGGGTCAAGATCGGCAACATCGTCACCAACGGCCCCTATAAGCCCACCGAATGGGTGCCGGGCTCGCATGTCAGCATGGTCAGGAACGATCAGTATTACGATGCCAAGGACATCAAGATCGACAACGTCAACTACTATACGCTGGAAGATCAGGCCGCCGCGCTGAAACGCTACCGCGCCGGCGAATTCGACATCCTGACCTCCTTCCCCGCCGACCAGTACGAGTGGATTCAGAAGAACCTTCCCGGTCAGGCGCATGTGGTTCCGTTCCTCGGCACCTATTACTACGTCCTGAACGCCACCAAGCCGCCCTTCAACGACAAGCGCGTCCGCCAGGCCCTCTCGATGGCCGTAAACCGCGAGGTCATCGGACCGAAGATCCTCGGCACCGGCGAACTGCCAATGTATTCCTGGGTGCCGCCGGGCACCGCCAACTATGGCGAACCGGCCTATGTGAGCTGGAAGGACGAGCCCTATGGCCAGAAGGTCGAAGAGGCCAAGAAGCTGCTCAAGGAAGCAGGCTTCGGTCCCGACCATCCGCTGAAGGCGCAGCTGCGTTACAACACCAACGACAACCACAAGCGTATCGCCGTTGCGATCGCCGCAATGTGGAAGCCGCTGGGTGTCGAAATCGAGCTTTACAACACCGAAACCAAGGTGCACTACGACGAGATGCAGCGCGGCGAGGTCCAGATCGGCCGTGCCGGCTGGCTCGCCGACTACAACGATCCGATCAACTTCCTGAACCTGCTGTCGACCGGTGTCGAAATGAACTACGGCCGCTGGAGCAACCCGCAATTTGACGCGCTGATCAAGCAGGGCACCGAGCAAACCGACCTGAAGAAACGCGCCGAGGTCTATAAGCAGGCCGAACAGATCGCGCTCGACGACAGCGCGGCGATCCCGATCTATTACTATGTTTCCCAGAATATCGTTGCCCCGAAGGTCGAGGGCTTCGTGGACAATATTCAGGACATTCACCGCACCCGCTGGCTGTCCATCAAAGAATAATAGGAAAAGGCCCTGCCCGCTCTTGCCGGGCGGGGCCTCAACGCACCCATGTTTCGCTATGCTCTCCGTCGTCTGCTGTCGACAATCCCCGTCTTGTGGATTGCCGTAACAGTGTGCTTTTTCATTCTGCGTCTCGCTCCCGGCGGCCCTTTCGATGGCGAACGGCCATTGCCGCCGGAAGTCAAAGCCAACCTCGCGGCCCACTACAATCTCGATAAGCCGCTGGTCGAGCAATATCTGATCTATGTCGGCGATGTGCTGAAGGGTGACCTTGGCCCCTCTTTCGCCAACCAGGATTTCACCGTCACCCAGCAGATCATGTCGGGCTTTCCCTACACGCTGACCATTGGTGGCGCCGCCTTCGTACTTTCGACCATCATCGGCGTGTTCGTCGGCTGTCTTGGGGCGCTCTATCAAAACCGGAGCGCCGACTACTGGCTGGGCGGGGGCCTGCTTATCGGCCTCGTCATGCCGAGCTTCCTCATCGCCCCCATCCTTCAGCTGGTCTTCGGCAATACGCTCGGCTGGCTGCCGGTCGGCGGCTGGGGCAACGGCTCGATCCGGTTCCTGATCCTGCCGGTCATCGTCCTGACCCTGCCGCACGCGGCGCGTATTTCCCGCCTGATGCGCGGCTCGATGATCGAGGTGATGAGCCAGAACTTCATCCGCACCGCCAAGGCCAAGGGCATAGGCCCGCGACTGACCGTCATGCGCCACGCACTGAAGCCGGCGATGATGCCCGTCGTCTCCTATCTCGGACCGGCGGCGAGCTATCTGCTGACCGGCTCGCTGGTGGTGGAAAGCATCTTCGGCCTTCCCGGCGTCGGCCGCTACTTCGTCGGCGCGGCGCTCAACCGCGACTATGGCATGGTCCTCGGTACGGTCATCTTCTACATGGTGCTGATCGTTGTCCTGAACCTGCTCGTCGACATCGCATATGCCTGGCTCGACCCGAAAGTGAGAATGCGATGATCCTCAATTCCGCCAAACGAGAACTGCTGGAAGCGGAGCTGCTTTCAGCCGAGGGGTTGGCACCGAAAGGGCGCTCCCTCACGGGCGACGCGATGCGCCGCCTCCTGCGCAACAAGGCGGCAGCACTTTCCCTCATTGTGCTGGCGCTGTTGGTCCTCGTCGCCATTTTCGGCCCTAGCTTCCTTCCCTTCAACTACGAGGACCCGGACTGGACCTCCTTCCGCGGCCCGCCGGACTTCGCCGCCGGCCATTATTTCGGCACGGATGGCAATGGCCGTGATCTGCTGGCGCGCACGCTCTACGGCACGCGCGTTTCGCTGACCGTCGCGCTCGTCGCCACCCTGGTCTCGGTGATTATCGGCGTACTTTACGGCGCCGTGTCGGGCTATTTCGGCGGTCGTATCGACGCCGTCATGATGCGCTTCGTCGACATCATGTACGCGCTGCCCTACGTGCTCTTCGTCATCCTGCTTATGGTGATCTTCGGCCGCAACGTCTACCTGCTGTTCGCAGCGATCGGCGCGCTCGAATGGCTGACCATGGCGCGCATCGTGCGTGGCCAGACGCTCTCCATCAAGCAGCGGGAATTCATCGAGGCGGCGCGGGCCTCCGGCCAGCGATCGTTCAAGATCATCCTCAAGCACATCGTTCCGAACCTTGTCGGGCCGGTCGTCATCTATGCAACGCTCACCATTCCCGAGATCATCGCCACGGAAAGCTTCCTGTCCTATCTCGGCTTTGGCGTGCAGGAACCTCTGACTTCGCTCGGCACCCTGATCGCTGAGGGTTCGGCCGGCATGGAGACCACGCCCTGGCTGCTGTTCTTCCCCGCCGGCTTCCTGATCGCCCTGTTGATGAGCCTGCTCTTCATCGGCGATGGCCTGCGCGACGCTTTCGATCCGAAGGATCGCTGACATGACTGAAACACTTCTCGAACTCAAAGACTACTCCATCACCTTCCGCACGCCGGAGGGCGAAGTCGCAGCCGTCTCGAAAATGAACCTGAAGGTCGGCCGTGGCGAACGCATCGCCATCGTCGGAGAATCCGGTTCCGGCAAGAGCCAGACCTTCCTCGGCCTGATGGGCCTGCTCGCCAAGAACGGCCGCACCAGCGGCCAGGCGCTATTGGACGGCAAGGACATCCTGAAACTGAAGCCGCGCGAACTCGACCATGTGCGCGGCAAGGATGTAGCGATGGTCTTCCAGGACCCGATGACGGCCCTCAATCCATCGCTGCGCATCTCCCGGCAGCTGACGGAGCAGCTCGAAGTCCATGGCGGACTGTCCGCACGCGCCGCCTCGGCAGCCGCTCTGGACATGCTGAAGCGTGTCGGCATTCCCGACCCCTCCAGGCGCTTCAACCTCTATCCGCACGAGCTCTCCGGCGGCATGCGCCAGCGCATCGTCATCGCGATGGCGCTGCTGACCAAGCCGAAGCTGCTGATCGCCGACGAGCCGACGACGGCGCTCGACGTCACTATCCAGGCCCAGATCCTCGATCTCTTCAACGAACTGACGGCGGAGATGAACACGGCGCTGGTGATGATCACCCACGATCTCGGCGTCGTCGCCGGCCTCGCCGACCGCGTCGCCGTCATGTATGCCGGCCGCATTGTCGAGGAGGCACCGGTCGAGGAGCTCTACGAAAATCCGGCTCATCCCTATACGGCGGCGCTGCACGCTTCCATCCCACGGCCGGATCAGGACGTCGACGATCTCGCCGTCATTCCCGGCCGGCCGCCGAACCTGATGCACCTGCCGCGCGGCTGTGCCTTTTCGCCGCGCTGCGCCCATGTGGAGGACGACTGTCTGGACGCTGCGCCGCCGCTCGATGAGCTCGCCCCGCAGCGTTGCGCCGCCTGCTTCCATCCCCTCTCGGCCCAGCAGGAACGGAGCCTCATCCATGGCTGAAAAGACGCTTCTGAAGGTCGAGCACCTGACCACCGAATTCGAGTTGCCATCGAAATCCTTCTTCAAGCCACCCTTGATCCTGACGGCGGTCAACGATGTCAGTTTCGAGCTGAAGACCGGCCGCACGCTCGGCATCGTCGGCGAATCCGGCTGCGGCAAGTCCACGCTCGGCCGCTCCATCCTGCGGCTGATCAAGGCGCAAAAGGGCCGCATCATGTGGCAGGGCGGCAACCTGCTGGATCTTTCCGAAGAGGAGATGCGCGCCGCCCGCCGCGACATGCAGATCATCTTCCAGGACCCGATCGCCTCGCTCGATCCGCGCATGACGGTCGGCGACATCATCGCCGAGCCGCTCACCGTGTTCGAGCCGAAACTGACGCGAGCCCAGCGACAGGATCGCGTCCGTGAGATCATGGCGGCGGTCGGCCTGGTGCCTGAGATGATCAATCGCTATCCGCATGAGTTCTCGGGCGGGCAGGCACAACGCATCGGTATAGCCCGCGCCGTCATCACACGGCCGAAACTGATCGTCTGCGACGAGCCGGTTTCCGCCCTCGACGTCTCGATCCAGGGCCAGGTGATCACGCTTCTGCGCAAGCTGCGCAAAGAGTTCGGCCTGACGCTGATCTTCATCAGCCACGACCTCTCCGTCGTGCGCCTGATCTCCGACGACGTGCTGGTGCTCTATCTCGGCAAGGTGGTGGAAGCAGGCAGCGCCGCCACCGTCTTCGACCATCCGGCGCATCCCTATACGCAAGCGCTGTTCTCCGCGGCACCCATCCCGGACCCAAAACTGGCACGCGGTCGCGAGCGCATCCGCCTTCAGGGCGACCCGCCCTCGCCCCTCAACCCGCCGCCCGGCTGCGTCTTCTCGCCGCGCTGCTGGAAGGCGACGGATATCTGTCGGACAAAGGCACCGCCGACCGAGCAGGTGCGCCCCGGCCAGACCGCCGCGTGCTATCACATGGACTTGCCGTAAGGCTGCAAAAGTGGACGGCGGAGCCCGCCGTCCGCCTTGCCCAAGCGGCGCCATGCGGGTATGCAGCAGGCAGGCAAACTGCGGGAGGCAAGTCTTGGGCGGGCGTTTTCTATCGATCGGCGAATGCATGGTGGAACTGTCGCAGGCCAAGGACGGACATTTGCGCAAGGGCTTTGCCGGCGATACGTTCAACACGGCCTGGTATGCCCGCGCCTGCCTGCCTGCCGACTGGTCCGTCGACTATTTCACGGCACTCGGCGATGACGCCATGTCCGGCGAGATGCTGGATTTCATGGGCGCGCACGGCATCGGCACGGCCAATATCCGCCGCCTTCGCGGCAAGACGCCCGGCCTTTACATGATCAACCTCAAGGACGGCGAGCGCTCCTTCAGCTATTGGCGCGACAACTCGGCCGCCCGCCAGCTCGCCGCCGACGCCGACCAATTGCGCACCGCGATCGAGGCCTCCGACGTCCTCTATTTTTCCGGCATCACCCTGGCGATCCTGTCTCATGAAGACGCCGAGACGCTGCTTGCGGAGCTGCGCCGCGCCAAGGCCATCGGCAAGCTGGTGGCCTTCGACCCCAACATCCGCCCGCGCCTCTGGTCTAGCCTCGACGCCATGCACACCTTGATCGGCGAAGGCGCCCGCGCCTCGACGCTGGTCATGCCGAGCTTCGACGACGAGGCTGCGCATTTCGGCGACGACTCGATTGCCGGCACCATCCGCCGCTACCGGCAGCACGGCGCCAATATGGTCGTCGTCAAGAATGGCCCCGAGGGCGCGACCATCGGCACCGACGCCGACGAGACGCTGGTTCCGGCGGTGAACGTCGCCAAGGTCGTCGATACCACCAGCGCCGGCGACAGTTTCAACGGCGCCTTCCTCGCCCATTATCTGGAGCATCACGACCCGATTGCCGCCGCCCGTTTCGGCGCCGAAATCGCCGCCAGGGTCATTCAGGAACACGGCGCCCTGGTGCCCCCGGAGAAGCTCCAGGCAGCCGGCTGAGCGCTGTAATATTTCCATCATGGACACCCCGCACAATAGATTGGGCGCGGGAATCACCTTTGCTGCACCGCATTTGGTTGCACCGGCATCATACAGATGCGGTGCGGACGGAACGTTTTGGACATGTTGCAACGCTTGTCGGACATCGATCACAAAGCATGGGCTGAGGCGGCAACTCCGGTTTCGGTGCCCGAACGCCTGCTCATCGTCAGCGATGCCTGGCACCCGCAGGTGAACGGCGTCGTCCGCTCGATCGAAAATACCAACCGTGAACTGGCGCGCATGGGCATCGACGTGACCATGATCACGCCCGAAGGTTTCCACAACATTCCCTGCCCGACCTATCCGGAAATCCGCCTGTCGATCGCGAGCTACCGCAAGGTCGCCGCCAGGATCGAAGCAGCGCGGCCGACCTATGTGCACATCGCCACGGAAGGCCCGCTCGGCCTGACGGCGAGACGCTGGTGCGTGAAGAACGGCATGCCGTTTTCGACCAGCTACCACACCCGCTTCCCCGAATATGTCGCCGCCCGGCTGCCGATCCCCCAAAGCTGGCTTTATGCCTTCGTCAAATGGTTCCACAATGCCGGCTTCGGCTGCATGGTCGCGACACCGAGTCTTGCCAACGAGCTCAAGCAGAAGGGCATCCGCAACCTGCTGCCCTGGAGCCGCGGCATCGATTCGACGCTGTTTCGTCCGCAGCCGCTGGAGGAAAACCCCTTCGGTCTGCCCCGCCCGATTTTCATGACCGTCGGGCGTGTCGCGCTCGAAAAGAACCTCCCGGCTTTCCTCGATCTCGATCTGCCGGGCTCGAAGGTCGTCGTCGGCGATGGCCCGGCACGCGCCGAACTGCAGAAGCTCTATCCGAAGGTGCTCTTCCTCGGTTCGAAGTTCGGTGAGGCCCTTGCGCACGCCTATTCGCAGGCCGACGTCTTCGTCTTTCCGTCGAAGACCGACACATTCGGCAATGCCATACTGGAGGCGCTGGCGAGCGGCGTCCCCGTCGCCGCCTACCCCGTCACCGGCCCCGCCGATATTCTCGGCGGCGGCGAAACGGCTGGCGTCGTCAACGAAGACCTGGGGGAAGCCTGCCGCGCCGCACTCTCCTCTTCCCGCGAGGCAGCCCGAGCGCTGGCGCTCAACTATTCCTGGGAAGCCGCCACGACGCAGTTCATCGGCAACGTCCGCGTCGCCAATCATCGCGGCCGGATGTTGGTTCGCAAACAATAAGCTCTTGCAATTCGCTATCGACCGGAGACCGCGGTTGCGCCGTCCTCTACGCGCTCTATGCTCTTGTCTGTCTCGGCAGATAACGAAGATTACAGCAGCGCCTTCGCCTCACATAGCGATCGCGAATCTTAGCCGGAAACTCATCGGCATTGATTTCCCCGACATCCTTGCCACATAGCCGATACCGGCATGGGCTTGACCGACAACAAGAGCATATTGCCTCTACGGCAAGGAAGCCGAGGTCGGCACGCGAGACGCTCGTCACAGGCATTTTGACACTACACGCAGCCGTTTAATGAAAAATCCGGAACCTTGCATAGCTGCCGTGCATTTTTATGGTTACGATTGTTTATCGCACGACTTAAGTAGACTGACTTACGGAGTGTTGGAAATGACGGACGACCTTTTGAAATTGGACAGCTTCATATGCTTCGCCCTCTATTCGGCGAACCATGCAATGAACCGGCTGTACAAGCCCATGCTCGACGAGCTGAACCTCACCTACCCGCAATATCTCGTCATGGTGACGCTGTGGGAAGAGGATGGCCAGACTGTCGGCGGCATCGGCGAGAAGTTGTTTCTCGAATCAAGCACGCTGACGCCGCTGCTGAAGCGTCTCGAAGCCGCGGGCTTCATCCAGCGAACTCGCAGCAAGGAAGACGAACGGCAGGTGCTGATCCGCCTGACGAGCGAAGGAACGGCGCTGAAGACCAAAGCCGCCACCATTCCCCCTTGCATCCTGGATGCATCAAACACGACCGCAGCCGAGCTGACGCGGTTGAAGGCGGAAATCGTCACGCTGCGCGAAGCGCTGAATAAGAGCGCGGCCTGATCCTTCAGGCCGTCACCGCTTCTTCTTGGTCTCGTAGGGATTTTCCGACGTGCGGAAATGGATGCGGATCGGCACGCCCGGCATGGCGAAATCCGCACGCAGGCCGTTGATGAGATAGCGCACATAGGATTCCGGCAGCGAATCCGAACGCGTGCAGGAAATCATGAACGCCGGCGGACGCGCCTTGACCTGCGTCATGTATTTCAGCTTGATGCGTCGTCCGGAAACGGCCGGTGGCGGATGCTGAACCTGCTGTGTTTCCAACCAGCGATTGAGCTTTGCGGTGGCGATGCGCTTGTTCCAGACCTTGTCGGTGTCGACGATCGCCTGCATCAGCCGGTCCAGGCCGTCGCCCGTCTGGCCGGCAATCGGCACGGCGCGGATGCCGCGCGCCTGCGGCAGCAGCCGGTCGGTCTTTTCGCGAAGGTCGGCAAGCACGGCCTGGCGATCCTCGATCATGTCCCACTTGTTGAAGGCGATCACCGCGGCGCGGCCTTCGCGGATAACCAGATCGACGATCTGAAGATCCTGCTTCTCGAAGGGGATGGTGGCATCGAAAATGATGACCACGGTCTCGGCAAAACGAATAGCGCGCAACGTGTCGGCGACGGAAAGCTTTTCCAGCTTCTCGGTCACCCTGGCCTTTCGGCGCATGCCCGCCGTATCGAACATCTTCACGGTGCGGCCACGCCAGGTCCAATCGACCGAGATGGAATCGCGCGTGATGCCGGCTTCCGGGCCGGTCAGCAGCCGGTCCTCGCCGAGAAAGCGATTGATCAGCGTCGATTTGCCGGCATTCGGGCGGCCGACGATGGCGACGCGCAGCGGCCGGGTCTCGTCGTAAGCCGGTTCTTCGTCGATCTCCTCGCCGTCTTCGCCAACGGCAGAGCGCGGAATGCTGACATTCGTCTCCGCTTCCTCATCCCTGGGCGGGAAGGCCTGGTCATGGCCGATCGCCTCGACGATCGCGTCGCGCAGATCCATCATTCCCTGGCCATGTTCGGCCGAGATCGGGCAAGGGTCACCGAGACCCAGCGTATAGGCGTCGTAAAAGCCGCTGTCGGAGCCCCGCGCTTCGGATTTGTTGGCAACCAGCACAACGGGGCGGCCGCGCTTGCGCAGCATCTCGGCCAGCGTCTTGTCGACATGCGTCAAGCCCATCTTGGCATCGACGACGAACAGCGTCAGGTCGGCCTCATCGATCGCCAGTTCCGTCTGGGCACGCATGCGGCCTTCGAGCGTCTCTTCGTCGGCTTCTTCGAGACCGGAGGTATCGATGAGGCGGAAACGAAGATCGATCAGCTTGGCCTCACTGGGACGACGGTCCCGCGTGACGCCCGGCGTATCATCGACCAGCGCCAGCTTCTCGGCAAGCAGACGGTTGGAAAGGGTGGACTTACCGACATTCGGGCGACCGACGATCGCAACCGTGAAACTCATTTAATGATTTACCCTTCAGCCGTTTGCAGCCGGAGCCTTGCCGGATGCGGTGATGAGGTCAAGCAGCATTTGGGCGCGGTTGCCGACATTGCGCGGGCTCTGGGGATCGTCGACGATCGCCTGGAACCATTGCCGCGCCTTGGCGAAATCGCCTGCCTTGTAAGCGGCAAGGCCCAGTACGTCGCGCGCCGAATGCCGGAACGTATTGGCGGGCACCGCCAGTTCCTGCGCCTCGGCCGCGACCTGATCATAGGTGCCGGTGTCGACCAGCAGGTAGGCGGCGCGCAGCCGCGCCGCATCCCGGATCACCGTCGGAAGACCAGTCTCCTTGCCGATCGCCGAGAAAGCGGCAACAGCGCCGGCCGTATCGCCCTTCTGTGCCTGCAGCGTGGCGGCGCGCATGCGCGCCAGCAGCGGATAGGAACCGCTGCCGTCCTTCTCGATGGCGGCAAGGGCTGCCAGCGCCTCGTCCGTCTTGTTCTGATCGGCCAGCGTCAGCGCGGAAATGAACTGATCGCCGCTGCTGCCGGCCTGACGGCCCGACCAGTAGCGATAGCCGCTATAGGCGGCGGTGCCGACAACGATGAGCACGGCAGCACCGATGATAAGCCGGCCAAAACGGCGCCATACGAACCGCAACTGGTCCGAACGTAGTTCCTCGTTCACCTCGCGGATGAAGCTGTCGTCATTGAATGCCATTCTCGTCTCCGGCCCAGGCCAAATTATTCCAAAAGAGCTTATGGGTTTGTGGGCCTTCTACCCCATTTTGCGGCCGTTGTAAGGGGGAATGGCAGAAATCGTCACATAACGAGCGGCGAAACCCCGATAATCCACGCATGCAGCTTCCAAATGATCAATCCCCAGGCGACGACGCCGATGACGACCGCATAGAGATCGTATTTGGCCGACACGAACGGGCGCAGCACGATTTCGCCGGCACGCTCGCGCTTCTTCAGCGAAATCCGGAGAATGACGCCCCAGGCGAGGAAGGCGGCAAACAGCAGCATGGCGGCGCCATCGCCATTGGACAGCAGATGCGCCAGAGCCCAGATCTTCACCGACAGCACCATCGGATGCTTCGTCCTGACCGCGATATGCCCCGCCGGCAACAGCGAGGCGACAAGACAGATCATCGCGAACAGCATCAGCAGGATGGTGATATGGCTCATCCAGAACGGCGGCGACCAGATCGGGGTCATATCGCGCGCCTGCCCGAAGCCGTAGATCAGGAGAATCAGCGTCAGGACGCTGGCAATCGAATAACCGATCTTCCAGCCGGACTCGCCGAGGCTGGAGATCATCGAGTTGCGGAAACCCGGCGCGACGACGCGGATCAGATGGAGACCAAGGAAAAGAACGATACCGAGAATGAGCAATGACATGAGGAAATCCTGTTTTGCCGTTGTAACGACATCAGTATCGATTATGGCGAAAATTACCAGCGTCACCGTAGCTTTGCCGCATTTCCGGCAGAGGAAGCGACGGAACGGGGCATGATCCCGAACCTATGAAGCGGCTTTCGGATGAAGGCATGCTCAATCCAATCATCGTGGTGCCTATGTTTCGTTTTGTCTCCTTTGCGTCGGTCGCTCTATCCCTGGCTCTTCCCGTTGCGGCACAGGCCGATGAAAAGCCGAAGCAACTGGTGATGATCTCCTTCGACGGTGCGCATGACAACGCACTGTGGACGAAGAGCCGCGAGATCGCCTCGCGCAACGGTGCGCATTTCACTTACTTTCTCTCCTGCACCTTCCTGATGAACCACGCTCAGGCGAAAGCATACCAAGCACCGGGACAACGGGCCGGCAAGTCCAATGTCGGCTTTGCCAAGAGCGAGGACGACGTGCGAACCCGCATCGCCAATATCTGGGGCGCGCATCTCGAGGGCCACGATATTTCCAGCCATGCCTGCGGCCATTTCGACGGCAAGACGTGGAGTGCGGCCGACTGGAAGCAGGATTTCATGAGCGCCCGCGTGGCGCTGCGCGACGCCTGGAAGAATGTCGGCCTGGCGGACAAGGAGCCGCAGGGCTGGGAAGATTTCGCCACGCACGACGTCAAGGGTTTTCGCGCACCCTACCTCTCCACCAGCGACGGGCTGGTGCCGGCGGAAAAGGCGATGGGCTTTCAATATGACGCAAGCCTCGTCACCAAGGGTCCGGCGCTGCCGCAGGTGGTCGACGGCCTCTATCGCTTCGGCCTGCCGCTGATCCCCGAAGGCCCCGGCAACCGACTGGTGATCGGCATGGACTACAACCTCTATGTCCGCCATTCCAAGGGCGTCGAGGACAAGGCCAATTCCAAAACCTATGAAGACCGCACCTTCGCCGCCTTCGAAGCCGCCTTCGACAAGCAATACAACGGCGACCGCATCCCGCTGCAGCTCGGCTTCCACTTCGTCGAAATGAACGACGGCGCCTATTGGCGCGCCCTCGACCGCTTCGTCAGCGACGTCTGCCACAAGGACGGCGTCGCCTGCGTCAGCTATTCCGAGGCGATCCCGCTGGTTGCGGCGCGCGGCAAGCCGCAGCAAGGGTAGGCTTTTCACCCTCCCCCTGCTTTTGCCAGACCAATTGAGCTTGGGTTTGACGTACCAGCGGCCCTTCGCTTGAACTCAGCACGTTCGTCGCAGCAATCGATTTACCGGATTGCTTGCCGCAGCAGCATCGAACCGCTTACACCTCACCCGTCAACATGAACGACGGTGGGATCGCGTTCGAGGTAATGCTGATCGATCGTCGGCAGCGGCGTATCGTCGATCGCCGCTTCGAACGCCCGCAGGCGCTTGTAGATCGATAGCAACTCGATGATCGTCGTCCATGAACTGACAAGATACTGGAACGAACCACGCACTTGGTCGAAGACGTTGGTGATCTGTGTCATCAAGCCGAGCGTCAGCTTACCGGCAACAATTGAGGGAACCAACACGACGAAGCTGAATATATTGTCCGCCTGCGAATAGAAAATGCGTGCCACGTTGAAATAGGTATAGTGGAAGTAGATGCGGAAATAGTTGCGACGCACATTGGCGAAGAGCTCTGCGACCGTGGGGGGCGAAGCGCGGTCTGCGTGATCTTCCCCGTAGACGAGTTCCTTGCGATAGGACGCTTCCACTCGCTGATTGAGGAATTGCAGACCGGGCAGCTTGACGCCGACCGCCGCGAGGAAAACAGTTCCAAAGATCGACCAGAAGATCGCAGCCCAGACGAGCGCATGCGGAATATTGCCGACGAGCGGCAGCTCCGTGATATTCGAGCCAAGACGGAAGAGTACCGGCAGGAAAGCAATCAGCGTCATGATGGAACCGATGAAGCTTACACCGAGGGATTCAACGGTCTGAGAGAAGCGCATGGTATCTTCTTGTACGCGCTGTGATGCACCTTCGACATGCCGCAGCTTCGGCCAGTTGGCCATATAGTAGTCATTCATTGCCGTACGCCAGCGAAAGACCCAATGGCTGACGAAAAACAGATTGAACACGCCGACCGTGATGGCCACAAAGGCGATCCCCGCGAAAACGAGCATGTTCATATAAAATTCGGAGGCTTGCACTGAACCGACGGTCGTCAACGCCTTCTGAACAAGATTATAGAATGGGCCATACCACGCGTTGACAGCGACGCTGACCTGTACCGAGAAATAGGTATTGAAGACGATCAGAGCCGTGCCGAGCACTGACCAGTACTGCCAAGGGTGCGGGCTGTAGCGGAACCAGAAGAGTGCAAACAGCCCGACGGCGACTATGTAATAGATGTAAAACCAAATAAATGGCGCCGACCAGAACACCGAAACCCCCACCGGAGCGTCCTGCCCGTCCGCCACGGGTGGCAGACCGATGTAGGCACCCGCCTGTTCACCGCCGAAGTACCAAAGAAGTATGGCGGCAAGCGACCAGAGAGCGGCCGAGATGAAAAAGGCTTTCGGCTTGGGGAAGAATGACAAAAACACGGGAAGCGCAGCTTTCTTGATTGGGTTTTCGAACCGCAATGACGTTTGTTAACGGCGAACGTAAGGCAGTTCGCTAGAGGCGGCAACCGGCCTGGTCGAATTCTTACGTAGATGTAATCGCTTATCCCATGATCGTGACGCGATTGTTCAGCCGGCCTTAGGCAACGCATCCCGCGTCGCCGCGCGATCCACCCACCCTGTTCAGCAAAAACTCAATGGCCCCTTGCAGAATACTATCTTACGATATATATCTTACGACATGACTAACGATACAAAATCACATCACCCCAACAGGAGACACACTATGAAAGGCTTTAGAGATCATATGTTCGGCGATGGCTTTGACACCGTCGAGGCATATATCCTACGACATGGCGAACGCCGCGATTCCCGCGGCAGGCATGGGAGAGAGTTCATGAGAGGCTTCAAGGGCGGCATGTTCGGCGGCGGGTTTCGCACCGGCCGCAAATTCGACGCCGCCGATCTGCAGCTCATCATCCTCGCCTTGCTTTCCGAGCAACCCCGGCACGGCTATGAACTGATCAAGACGCTGGAAGAGCGCTCCGGCGGTTTCTACGTACCAAGCCCGGGCGTCATCTACCCCGCCCTCACCTATCTGGAAGAAACCGGCCTTGCCGAAGTCGAGGCAAGCGGCACGAAGAAGCTCTACCGCATCACCGAAAGCGGCCAGAAGCGGGTCGAAGAGAACCGCGAGCTGGTCGAAGCGACGCTCGCCAAGCTTGGTGCCATCGGCGAGCGAATGGCGCATGTCAAACGCGCGTTTGACGGCGAGAATACTGGCGACGATGAGGGCCGTGAAGGCCCATTCGGCCGCGAAGCCGGCGACGTTCACCGCGCCCGCCATCTGCTGCACACAGCGATGCGCTCGAAATTCCCGTGGAGTAAGGCCGAGGGCGCGCGCATCGCGGCGATCCTCGAGCGGGCCGCCGCCGACATCATCCGCGGCGAGACGAAGACGGACGACTGAGCAGCTCGCTCAGCTATCCGCCAGCGTCAGGATCATCGGCCCGTTGCGAGTGGCAACGACGGTATGTTCGAACTGAACCGTCGGCGCGCACGGGTCGCCATAAAGCGTCCAGGCATCATCGCCGCCTTCCGCCCAGGTGGCGCCGAGCGACAGAAACGGCTCGACGGTGAACACCAGGCCGTCCTGCATGATCCGGGTCTCGTCGGGGTCGGCCCAGGTGGATACCTCCGCCGGCTCCTCATGCAGCGAACGGCCGATGCCGTGGCTGGCGAGATTGGCGACCAGCGTATAGCGGTTCTTCTGTGCGAAAGCGCCGACGGCGTGTCCGATCTTGGAGAAAGGCGCGCCGCTACGCACCTGGTTCAGGCCGACCCACAGCGCCCGCTTGCCGTCGCGGCAAAGACGCTCGATCTTCGGCTTCACCGGGGGCACGGCGAAGGACGAACCGGTGTCGGAAAAGAAACCGTCCTTCTCGGCGGAAACGTCGAGATTGACGAGATCGCCGGCCTGGATCACCCGCGGACCGGGAATACCGTGCGCCACTTCCTCATTGACGCTGATGCAGGTGGCGCCCGGAAACCGATAGACAAGCTCCGGCGCGGAACGCGCGCCGGCATCCTCCAGCACCTTGCGGCCGATGGCATCGAGCTCGAGCGTCGTGATGCCCGGCTCCAGCGCCGCCGCCATCGTCTGCAGCGCATTGGCGCAGATGCGGCCGATCTCTTTCAGCTTGGTCAATTCGTCGTCGTTCGAGATGATCATTCACGGCTTCCGGCTGGCTCTCGCGCCCCGCAAACGTCTGATGCGAAGGCTCAAGCTGTCGCTTTCGCCTCTCAGCACTGTTCAGTCAATGCCTTTCTGACGAGCGGCGCGACTTTCGTGCCGTAGAGCTCGATGCCGCGCATGATCTGCTCATGCGGCATCGTGCCGATCGCCATCTGCAGCAGGAAGCGGTCGTTCTTGAACAGCTTGTGATGTGCGACGATCTTCTCGGCCACCGTTTCGGGGTCCCCGACGAAGAGCGCGCCGTTCGGCCCGCGCGACTGGTCGAACTGAGCCCGGCTCGTCGGTCCCCAGCCACGTTCGCGGCCGATGCGGTTCATCACCTCGGCCTGCGGGCCATAGAACTGATCGGCAGCCGCCTCGGTCGTATCGGCGACAAAACCGTGAACGTTGATGCTGGTTTTCAGCTTTGCCTGATCCTGATCGGCACGGCGGGCAGCCTCGCGGTAGAGATCGACCAGCGGCGCAAACCGGCGCGGCTCGCCGCCGATGATCGCAATCGCCATCGGCAGGCCCAGCGCGCCGACGCGCGCCACCGATTGCGGCGTGCCTCCGACCGCGATCCAGATCGGCAACGGATCCTGCAGTGGCCGGGGATAGACCCCTCGCCCGTTGATCGGCGCACGCATCTCGCCCGCCCAGCTCACCTGCTCGCCATCGCGGATCGCCAGCAGCAGATCGAGCTTTTCCTCGAAGAGCTGGTCGTAATCCTCGATATTGTAACCGAAGAGCGGGAAGGACTCGATGAACGAGCCTCGCCCCGCCATGATCTCGGCGCGGCCATTGGAAATGAGGTCGAGCGTCGAAAACTGCTGGAAGACCCGCACCGGATCGTCCGAACTCAGCACCGTCACGGCGCTGGTCAGCCGAATGTTCTTCGTCCTTGTGGCAGCGGCGGCAAGCGCCACGGCCGGAGCCGATGCTGCATAGTCCGGGCGATGATGTTCGCCCAGCCCGAAGACATCGAGGCCGACCTGATCGGCCAGCTCGATTTCCTCGATCAGATTATTCAGACGCCGCGCCGCCTCCACGCCCTTGTTGAGAGCGGGATCGGGACTGACGTCGGCGAAAGTATAAAGGCCAAGTTCCATCGTGAAACATCCATCTGTTGTTGATGGACGAGATAGGAAGACAGGGCTGTAATCGCAAATGTGAATTATCGAACGGTTTGTTCGATAATATCGATAGCGACCCCTAATAGGAATCCGAAATCAACAGCTTCCCTACCGTCTCGGATTCAACCTCCAAAGCGCCTCACGTCCAACATCAAAGCCGCGGATCGTCCGCCAAAAGCGCCCAGCGCTCATGATCGCACCACACACCGCCGATCTTCAGATACCTAGGCGAAAACCCCTCCATGCGGAAACCGAGCCTTTGCACGAGCGCGATGGAAGCCTGGTTCGCGGGCTGAATATTGGCTTCCAGCCGATGCAGGCCGACGGTATCGAATGCATGGCCAACTGCCAGACGCAACGCCTCGGTCATGAAACCCCGGCCGGCAAAACCCACCATGCCGTGATAGCCGAGAAAGGCGCTGCGGAAACCGCCCCAGACCATCTGGCTGATATTGACCACTCCGACGATGCCGCCTGAACCGGTGTCGCGCGCCACCAAGCCGATATTGGGTCCGGTCACGGTCTGCCCGAACCACACATCGAAACCGTCGCGATCGACAAAGGGAAAGGCCCAGGGCGCATGATAGGCGCGGCTCGCAACATTGGCCGCGATCAGATCTTCGGCATCCGATTGCGCGACTGGCGCTATGGTGACGTGCAGCATGGCTCGCTCCTCTCATTCATGCGGGAGCGAGCCTTAGCAAATCGAATCCGAAATCAACAGCTTCAGCGCCGGGACGGAATCATTTTCCGAAGCATCGCGCCATCTCCTGGCCGCCCTGAGCCCAGGCCCTCGCCGCTGAATCTCCCGCATAGGGATCTGACGCATCTATCGGATACGACTCGGAAATTCATATCCTGGCGGCCAGCGCCGCGAGCTGGTCGGTGCACTGGCCCCAACCTTCGTGGAAGCCCATCTTCTCATGCGCCTCACGATCTTCCGCCGTCCAATGCAGGACCGTTGCGGTGTAGCGCGTCTTGCCGCCGCCGAGATCGTCGAGCTGGATGCTCCCGACCATGAAGGGCTTGGTCGACGGCACCCACGCGCTGGTAAAGGCATCGGTGAAGACAATCCGCTCGTCCGGGACGACCTCCAGATAGACGCCGACATTCGGAAAATCCTCTCCTTCCGGGCTGCGCATGGTGACGAAACTGGTGCCGCCGACGCGGACATCGAGTTCGGCGGCTGACGTCGTCCAGGGCAGCGGCGCGAACCATTGCTTCAGGAGTTCCGCCTCCGTCCAGCAGCGATAGAGTTTGTCGCGCGGCGCGTCGATGATGCGGGTCAGCAAAAGCTCGTGGCGTGCAGTCTGTTCGGTCATGGTCCTATCTCTCTCCAGTGTAGATCGGCCCGATCGGCCTATGCTCCAAGGACGTTTGCGGCCAGCTCATCCCGACAGGGGATGAGAAAATCCGTCGATTATTTTGCGATTGCGGGAGCCGTCGCACTCAGACGGTCGAGCTGATGGCGGATATGGGCGGCCTCCGCCGGCGAGCGGGCGAGCGCGATCGCGCGGTCGAAGGCAAAGCGTGCCTCCTGCGAGCGGTGCAACTGTGTGAGCAGCCCACCCCGAAGCCCATGAAAGTAAAAATAGCAATCGAGCGGGTCCGCCAAGGTCTCGACCAGAGCCAATGCCGCCTCCGGCCCCTTGAGCTTGGCGACAGCGACGGCGCGGTTCAGGGTGACGACCGGCGACGGATGCAGTCGCTCCAGCGCCTGGTAGAGCAGATCGATTTCCGCCCAGTCCGTATCGCCGGCCCGCTTTGCCCTGGAATGCAGCGCAGCGATTGCCGCCTGAAGCTGATAGGGTCCGGGAGCGCGATGGCGGATCGCCTTGTCGAGCAGCGCCAGCGCCTCGTCGATGAGCGTGTGGTTCCAGAGCGATCGATCCTGATCCTCCAGCAGCACGATCTGCCCATTTGCATCGAAACGCGCCGCATTGCGCGATTGCTGCAGCATCATCAACGCCAGTAATCCCATGATTTCCGGCTCGGTGGGAAAGATGCGCAAAAGCAGCCGGCCGAGCCGGATTGCTTCGTCTGCAAAGGCGGCCGCTTCGCGACCCGGACCACCGGCGGAATAACCCTCGTTGAAGATGAGATAGATCATGGCGCTGACAAGCGCCACGCGCTCGGCCCGCTCGACGGCGCCCGGCGTCTCGAACGGCACGGCGGCCGCGGCAACACGCGCCTTGGCACGGGTGATGCGCTGCTCCATGGCGCTATCGCTGATGAGAAAGGCGCGTGCGATCTGCGCCACCGAAAGGCCGGAGACGACGCGCAGCGCCAATGCTATCTGCTGCGTCGCCGGCAGATCCGGATGGCAGCAGATGAACAGCAGCCGCAGGATATCGTCGCGATAGTTGGAACCGTCGAGCCGCTCGGCCAGATCGCTTTCGGCGTCGCCGGTATCGGAGATGACCGCCTCATCCGGCAGCGCTTGCGTCTTTGCCTGCTTGCGCACGGCATCGATGCCGCTGTTACGGCCGACGAAGATCAGCCAGGCGACGGGATCGCGCGGCGGCCCCTTGTCCGGCCATGTCTTCAAGGCCCTCAGGCAAGCCTCCTGAAACGCCTCCTCGGCGATATCGAGATTGCGGAAATAGCGCAGCAGCGCGCCGAGCACCTGTGGCCGGGCATTGGTGAACGCGATATCGATCCAGGCAAGGTCCGTCATGTCACGATCGTCCCCGGCCTGAAGGCGTGAAGCGGACGGATCTCATAGGAACCGCCGCCGGGATTGGCGACAGCCAGTTTCTTCGAAAATTCAATTGCTTCGTCAAGCGTCTCGAAGTCGATGACATAGAAGCCGAGCAATTGCTCCTTGGTCTCGGCGAAAGGACCGTCGATGACGAGCGGCTCGTTCCTGCCCTTGCGCAGCGTCGTGGCCGCCGTCGTCGGCATCAGCCGCGCGACGGGACCGAGCCTGCCGGCCTCGCCGAGCGGCGCCTGCACCGCCAGCAAGCGCTCCATCGTCGCCTGCTCCTCCTCCTTGGACCAGGCAAACACAGTATCTTCGTCGTTGTAGCACAGGATGGCATAAAGCATGAGTTCCTCCTTCTCATGTAAAGACGAAGGAGTATCGCCCGCACCGACAGGCCACGTCAAAAATTATAGCAAACGGAAGCAACGAGAAATGGACGCGCGCATCATAACCAGGACGGATGAGAGTTCATCAACCGAGCGACGGGTTCAGGACGGTAGCTGGCTTTGAGACCGGGCACGCGGCCTTCCCGGAGCCTTCGGACATCTGCCGGGCGCGGGCCTTGCCTTCCCAGAGCGGCAAGCCGAGGGACTGCGATACGGCCGGATCGGCCGTGAACACCGGATAACCTCGCTCCATCAGCCGCAACAGGATTTCCCTGTCCTTGTGAATATGCAGCCGGGCCAGATTTTCCTGATTGTAGATGTGTCCGCCGGAATCGGGATTGATGCCGGTAATGATGACGGCGGTGGCGCCGTTATGGAGTGCGAAAAGCACTGCATTGATGCCGTTCGAGCATTTGTCGTCCGAGCCCAGTTCGCTGCATTGCATGCCGACGACCCGATCGAGAAGCGCCATGCGCCGGTAGCGGTCGACGATTTGGAGATTGTCGTAGCGATAATCGAAGGCCTTCAGCCCGTCTTCGAGCCGCTTGCGCCCGTCACGCCAGAGCAGGACGTATAGCATCTTCACCCGCTCGCCATTGAGGACGCGCCGGACTTCGACAGCGTTGGTGTTCGTTCCCTCGATCTGGTTGAACTGCACGAGCGCGACATCGGGCACCTCGACGCCCCAGGCTTTGGTCACGACCTGGGAGCCATTGATGGTGATGACCCGGAAGCTCTCGTCGAAATCCGCGGGCTTGTGCGACACCGGCGCCGATCCGACCACAACGACGGGTCCGGAGAACGGCTCGGGGAGCGCCGGAGGCTCCGGCCGGAGAAGCCGGTATTTCATGCGCCGATAAAGATGCTTCTTCACTTCCCTGAATCTAGCAGCCATGCCTCGCCCCAAGACCCGCCAAGGCGTTCATCAAACGATAGCCGAACCCGGCGGAAAGGCCCACCAGCGACACGCTGCCGGGCCGTTCGCAGCATCTATTATTGCTGCCTCGGGTTGCATTAGGAAAATAAAGAAATCTTACACGATCAAATTTTAGGTGAGCCGGGCATCGCTTCAGTCGCCTTTATCCCGCACTCAAGGTCCGCCTCACCGCGTCTTTCCATCCCTTGAGCTTCCCGCTCCGGGTTTTCTCGTCCATCGTAGGCTCGAACCGCCGGTCGCGGGCCCAGGCCTTGGCGAAACCCTCACGGTCCGGCCAGACGCCGGCGCGGCTGCCGGCAAGCCAGGCGGCGCCGAGCGCCGTCGTTTCCAGGATGGCGGGACGATCGACGGGAGCGTCGAGCAGGTCGGCGAGCCGTTGCATGGTCCAATCGGAAGCGACCATGCCGCCATCGACGCGCAGCACCGTCTCCTTGCCATTGCCGTTGCGCCAATCCTTGTGCATGGCGTCCAGCAGGTCGCGCGACTGGTAGCAGACGGCTTCCAGCGCGGCGCGGACGATTTCCTCCGGGCCGGTATTGCGCGTCAACCCGAAGAGCGCGCCGCGCGCATCCGGGTCCCAGTGCGGCGCGCCGAGCCCGGTGAAGGCCGGCACGAGATAGACCTCCTGCAACGGATCGGCCTTTTCCGCCAACTCGCCGGAATCGGCGGCGCGTTTGATCACCTTCAACCCGTCGCGCAGCCATTGCACGGCCGCCCCGGCAATGAAGATCGAACCTTCCAGGGCATAGGTCGTCTCGCCGTTCAGGCGATAGGCGATGGTGGTCAGCAGCCGGTTTTTCGAGCGCACCATGTCCGTGCCGGTATTGAGCAGCGCGAAGCAGCCGGTGCCATAGGTGGATTTCATCATGCCGCGCTCGAAGCAGGCCTGACCGATGGTCGCCGCCTGCTGATCGCCGGCAACGCCGAGGATGGGGATGGCCGCACCGAAAAGCGATGCATCGGTGACACCGAAATCGGCGGCGCAATCCTTCACGTCCGGCAGCATGGCGGCGGGCACGCGCAGGATATCGAGCAGATCGTCGTCCCAGGCGTTGCTGGCGATATTGTACATCAGCGTCCGCGAGGCGTTGGTCGCGTCGGTGACGAAGCTTTTGCCGCCGGTCAGCCGCCAGATCAGGAAGGTATCGATGGTACCGAAGCAGAGCTCGCCCTTGGCGGCGCGGGCGCGGGCGCCCTTCACATTGGCCAACACCCAGGAAAGCTTGGTGCCGGAGAAATAGGGGTCCAGCAGCAGGCCGGTGCGGCGGGTGAAGAGCTTTTCCAGATCCTGCCGCTTCAGCTTGTCGCAATAGCTTGCGGTGCGGCGGTCCTGCCAGACGATGGCCTTGTGGATCGGCTTGCCGGTCTTGCGGTCCCACACCACGACGGTTTCACGCTGGTTGGTGATGCCGAGGGCGGCGATATCCTTTGCCGTGATGCCGGCGGCCTCAATGGCTTTGCCCACGGTGAATACCACGGAAGCCCAGATCTCCTCCGGATCATGCTCGACCCAGCCGGGTTTCGGGTAATGCTGCGTGAACTCCTTCTGCCCGACGCCGGCAATCTTCATGTCGCCGTCGAAAACGATCGCCCGTGTCGACGTCGTCCCCTGGTCTATCGCCAAGACATAACCGCTCATGCAGTCCTCCTCATAATCTCATCCCAAAACAACAAATACGGCAGCAAAACGAATGTGAAAAGAAAGCAAAACGAAATTTTTGTCGAAAATGTCCCGTTCCTGCTCGCGAATATATGAAGTCCGCTGTCGCAAAAGAGTCTTGCAGCGGTGCGATTGCCATATCCGCAGGTTTGGGACTAACCTCAAATCGCTATCGCGCCGCAACAAGACGCAGCGCGTCCAAGGAGAAGATCATGGCAAGAACAGTCGTTGTCACCGGTTCTACAAGCGGTATCGGCCTCGCCATCGCGACCGCCTTCGCCGCCAAGGGTGAAAACATCGTCATCAACGGTTTCGGCAAGCCGGAAGAGATCGATGCCATCAGAAACACGCTCGAAGCGTCCGGTGGCGGCAATGTGATCTACCATCCGGCCGACATGACCAAGCCCGCCGAGATCGCCGACCTGATCGCGACCGCCAATTCGACTTTCGGCAGTGTCGATGTCCTCGTCAACAATGCCGGCATCCAGCATGTCGAGAAGATCGAGGATTTCCCGATCGAGAAATGGGACCAGATCATCGCCATCAACCTGTCGAGTTCGTTCCACACCATTCGCGCGGCCGTCCCGCTGATGAAGGCGAAGAAATACGGCCGCATCATCAACATCGCCTCCGCCCACGCCCTCGTCGCCTCCCCGTTCAAATCCGCCTATGTCGCGGCAAAACATGGTATATTGGGCCTGACCAAGACGGTGGCGCTCGAGCTTGCCGAATTCGGCGTCACGGCCAACGCCATTTGCCCCGGCTATGTTCTGACCCCGCTCGTCGAAAAGCAGATCCCGGACACGGCCAAGGCCCGCGGCATGACCGAGGAGCAGGTCAAGAACGAGGTGATCCTCAAGGCGCAGCCGACGCATGAATTCGTCAAGGCCGAGGAGATCGGCGCATTGTCGATCTACCTTGCCAGCGACGAAGCGCGCCAGATCACCGGCACACACGTCTCGATTGACGGTGGCTGGACCGCGGAATAACGATAGACGGTCGAGCATGAGCCCAAAAAGTGCAAAGCGGTTTTTGGACAAGATCATGCTCATTCCAGGGCCGGACCTGGACGCCTGAGTCCGGCCTTGAAAACGAAAACAACTGGGAACCATATGAACGACAGCATCCGCTTTATCCTCAACGGCGAGGATATCTCACTTTCCAGCCTGCGCCCGACCGAGACGCTCCTCGATTTTCTGCGTCTCAACCGGCATCTGACGGCCACGAAAGAAGGATGCGCGGAAGGCGATTGCGGCGCCTGCACCGTTCTGGTCGGCCGGCTGATCGACGGCGGACTTCACTACGAGTCGGTCAATGCCTGCATCCGGTTCGTCGGTTCGCTGCATGCGACCCACGTCGTCACCGTCGAACATCTGGCCTCCAGGGACGGCACGCTGCATCCGGTGCAGCAGGCCATGGTCGACTGTCATGGCTCGCAATGCGGTTTCTGCACGCCGGGCTTCGTCATGTCGCTTTACGGCCTGTGGCTGACCACCGAGAAGCCGAGCCGGGCGCAGATCGAAAAATCCCTGCAGGGCAATCTCTGTCGCTGCACCGGTTACGAGCCGATCGTCAAGGCGGCCGAGCAGGTGAGCCAGAAGCGTCCGAGCGCCCTGTTCGATCCGCTGGAAAAGACGCGGTCCGACATCGTCGCCCGTCTCTGGGCCATGCAGGGTGGCGACACCATCAGCATGACCTCTTCCGACGGAGATCGCCTGATCGTGCCGGGCTCGGTTTCGGCCCTTGCGCAAGTGCTCGCCGACGAGCCGAAAGCGACCGTCGTCGCCGGTTCCACCGATGTCGGTCTCTGGGTCACCAAGCAGATGCGCAAGCTCGACCCGGTCGTCTTCATCAATCACCTGACGGATTTGCAGCAGATCACGGTAGACGACACCGGCCTGACCATCGCCTCCGGCGTCACCTATAGCCGCGCCTTCGCCGCAATTGCCGAAAAGATCCCGGCATTCGCAAGCCTGATCAACCGCATCGGCGGCGAGCAGGTGCGCAATATGGGCACGATCGGCGGCAATATCGCCAACGGGTCACCGATCGGAGACACCCCACCGCCGCTGATCGCCCTTGGAGCGAGTGTCAAGCTGCGTTCGGTTGCTGGCAGCCGTACCTTGCCCCTGAAAGACTTCTTCATCGACTACGGCAAGCAGGACCGTAATCCCGGCGAATTCGTCGAGGGCATCTTCGTGCCCTACCCTGCCGAAGACATTCATTTCGCCGTCTACAAGATCTCCAAGCGCCGTGATGAGGATATCTCCGCACTCTGCGGCGCTTTCCATCTGGCGCTGGACCAGGCCGGCAACGTTGCCGATATCCGCATCGCCTTCGGCGGCATGGCCGGCACGCCGAAGCGCGCCCGCACGGTCGAGGCCGAGCTGATGGGCAAGCCCTGGACGGAAGCGACGGTCAACGCGGCGCGGGCCGCCTTTGATGCCGACTACTCGCCGCTTACCGATTGGCGCGCCACCGCCGAATACCGGCAGCTGACCGCCAAGAACCTGCTGATCCGCTTCTATCTCGAGACGGCCGGCGCGCCGCAGGAATTGAAGCGCTTCGCGACGGTGGAGGCGTAATCATGGACAAGTCCACCTTCGAGGAACGCAAAGTCATCAACGGCTCGATGCATGGCTCGCAGAAACATGACTCGGCACACAAGCATGTGACGGGCGGCGCCGACTATATCGACGATCTGCCGGAACCGTCCGGCCTGCTGCATGGCGCACTCGGCCTCTCCGACCGCGCCCATGCCGACATCGCCGGTATCGATCTTTCCGCCGTCAAAGCCTATCCGGGTGTGGTCTGGGTGTTCACCGGCAAGGACATCCCCGGCGTCAATGACACCAGTTCCAACGGCATGCATGACGAGCCGCTGCTCGCCGAGACCAAGGTCGAGTTCCACGGCCAGCCGATCTTCGCCGTCATCGCCGAAACCCGCGATACCGCCCGCCGCGCCGCAAGGCTTGCCAAGATCGACTATCGCGACCTGCCGCATTGGAGCGACATCGACGGGGCGCTCGCCAATGGCAGCCCGCTCGTCTGCGAGCCGATGACGCTGAGGCGCGGCGAGCCGGAAACCGAGATGGCCAATGCCAGGCACCGCATCAAGGCGCAGATGCGCATCGGCGGCCAGGAGCATTTCTATCTCGAAAGCCACATCGCCATGGCGATCCCCGGTGAAGACGATGAAGTGACCGTCTGGTCCTCCACCCAGCATCCGAGCGAAATCCAGCATATCGTCGGCCATGTGCTCAACATTCCGTCCAATGCCGTCACCGTCAACGTGCGCCGCATGGGCGGCGGCTTCGGCGGCAAGGAGACGCAGGGCAATCAGTTCGCGGCACTCGCCGCCGTCGCCGCCAAGAAACTTGGCCGCGCCGTCAAATTCCGTCCCGACCGCGACGAAGACATGGCCGCAACCGGCAAGCGGCATGACTTTCTCGTCGATTACGAAATCGGCTTCGACGATGACGGCCGCATCCACGCCGTCGATGCGACCTATGCCGCCCGCTGCGGCTTCTCGTCCGACCTCTCCGGCCCGGTCACCGACCGCGCGTTGTTCCATGCGGATTCGAGCTATTTCTATCCGCATGTGCATCTCGTCTCGAAACCGCTGAAGACGCACACTGTTTCCAACACCGCCTTCCGCGGCTTCGGCGGGCCGCAGGGCATGGTCGGCGGCGAGCGTTTCATCGAGGAGATCGCCTATGCGCTCGGCAAGGACCCGCTGGAGATCCGCCGTGCCAATTTCTATGGCCAACCCGGTTCCGGCAGGACGCTGACGCCCTATCATCAGGACGTCACCGACAACATCATCCACCGCATCGTCGATGAGCTGGAAGAAACCTCCGATTACCAGGCGCGGCGCAACGCCATCATCGAGTTCAACCGTTCCAGCCGCTTCATCCGCAAGGGCATCGCGCTGACGCCGGTGAAGTTCGGCATCTCCTTCACCATGACGGCCTTCAACCAGGCAGGCGCACTGGTGCATATCTATCAGGACGGCTCGATCCACCTGAACCATGGCGGCACCGAGATGGGCCAGGGCCTCTATACCAAGGTGGCGCAGGTGCTGGCCGACAGTTTCCAGGTCGATATCGACCGGGTGAAGATCACTGCGACAACGACCGGCAAAGTGCCGAATACTTCCGCGACCGCCGCCTCCTCTGGCTCCGATCTCAACGGTATGGCCGCCTATGACGCCGCCCGGCAGATCAAGGAGCGGCTCGTCGCCTTTGCCATGGAGAAGTGGGGCGTCGGCGCCGAAGAAATCCAGTTCCTGCCGAACCGCGTGCGCGTCGCCGATAGCGAAATTCCCTTCCCGGACTTCATCAAGCAGGCCTATTTCGCCCGCGTGCAGCTTTCCGCCGCCGGCTTCTACAAGACGCCGAAAATCCATTGGGACCGCAAGGCCGGGCGCGGCACGCCGTTCTTCTATTTCTCCTATGGCGCCTCGGTTTCCGAGGTCTCGATCGACACGCTGACCGGCGAATATCTGATCGACCGCACCGATATCCTCCACGATGTCGGCCGCTCGCTGAACCCGGCGATCGATATCGGCCAGGTCGAAGGCGCCTTCGTGCAGGGCATGGGCTGGCTGACGACGGAAGAGCTCTGGTGGGATGCCAAGGGCCGGCTGCGCACGCATGCACCATCGACCTACAAGATCCCGCTGGCATCCGATCGGCCAAAAATCTTCAACGTCCGCCTCGCCGAATGGTCCGAGAATACAGAGGCCACCATCGGCCGCTCCAAGGCAGTCGGCGAGCCGCCCTTCATGCTCGGCATCTCGGTGCTCGAAGCCCTGTCGATGGCCGTCGCCAGCGTCGCGGACTACCGCGTCTGCCCACGTCTGGACGCGCCGGCAACGCCGGAACGGGTGTTGATGGCGGTCGAGCGGCTGAAGGGGATGTGATGGTTTGGGAGGAGCCGTGCCGTAAGGAATACCCTTCGCTTGCGCTCAGGGTGTTCGTCGCTACGCGCCGAACAACCCCCCTCTGCCCCTTTGGGGCATCTCCCCCACAAGGGGGGAGATTGGTGACCCGTGGCGCCCCCTCGTACCGAACAAAGACTGCATCTGCTGAAGCTGAGCTTATTGTTTTTGCTGGTGACGCGGCAAACTCCCAACGATCTCCCCCCTTGTGGGGGAGATGTCACGATAGTGACAGAGGGGGGTACGCACCATCCGCGTGCTCCAAGGGTCCCAACTCATGACCCCACCCCTCGAAACCTTCCTCGCGCAAAACCCACGTACCATCCTGATCGAAATCATCGGCACACAGGGGTCCACCCCCCGCGAGGCCGGCACCTTCATGCTGGTCTCGGCGGATCATATCTGGGGGACGATCGGTGGCGGGCAATTCGAGTATCTGGCGATCGGTAACGCCCGCGAGATGCTGGCGGGTACGGGCGGCGTGGAATTCATGGATATTCCGCTCGGCCCCGAGATCGGCCAATGCTGCGGCGGCCGCACGCAACTGCGCTGCCGGCTGGCGACGCCTGAGACGATCGACGCGCTGAAGCTACGGCTGCGGGACGAAAGCGGCGACTGGCCGGAGGTCTATCTCTTCGGCGCCGGCCATGTCGGCCGCGCCCTGGCGATCGCGCTGAAGCCGCTTCCGCTTGTCACCACGGTCATCGAAACGCGGCAGGAGGAGCTGGACGAGCTTCCCGCTGATATCAACGCCCGCCGCGCCGCCATGCCGGAAGCCCTGGTCGCGGATATTCCAACAGCCGCCGCCGTCGTCATCCTGACCCATGATCACGCCCTGGATTTCCTGATCGCCCAGCAAGCGCTCGCGCGCACCGATCTTGCCTATGTCGGCATGATCGGCTCGGCGACCAAGCGCGCCACCTTCTCCCACTGGCTTGCCCGCGAGGGCGGCGACAAGGCCTCGCTCGACCGGCTGACACTGCCGATCGGCGGCGAGGCGGTGAAGGACAAGCGTCCGGAAGTCATCGCCGCCATGACCGCCGCCGAATTGCTGACGGCTTTTGCGGCCTACCGCATCCGATCATCCTCGTAGCGCGGCCCCCGCCCGTCGAGAAATCCTAGGTCTCGCTTGAGCCGATCGGGCATCTCCTCCAGATCCAGACGTGGTGCCGGCTCCGCCCGGCCGGCGAAGGCCTTTGACAGCACCGCCAGTGCATGGGCCAAAACGGACGGCCTTACGACATTCACCTGCTCTACAGCATGGCAATCCATGACAACACCTCAATCCAATCGATGATATGGATTGCAGTTTGCCGCCGAAAATGCTGAAATTCCAATCGAACAACCGTCTGCATGCATAAAGAGAGCTTATCCATGAAACTGTCAAAACAGTTTCCGCTGAATGCGTTGCGCGTCTTCGAGGCCGCCGCCCGGCTCGGCAGTTTTACGCGCGCCGGCGAAGAACTGGGCATGACGCAGACGGCGGTCAGCTATCAGATCAAGCTGTTGGAGGAGAATATCGGCGAGCCGTTGTTCCTACGGCGTCCACGGCAGATCGAATTGACCGAAGCCGGAGAGCGGCTGTCGCCGAAGGTGACGGAAGCCTTCAGCATGCTGCAGGATGCCATGGCCTCCGTCAGCGGCGATGCCGAGACGACACTTCTCATTCATTCGACGCCGACGTTTGCTTCACAATGGCTTGCCCGCCATCTCGGTTCGTTTCAGCTGCAGCATCCGAACATCGCGGTGAGGCTCTCCACCTCGCAGGATCTTATCGACTTCTCCCGTGAACCGTCCGACATCGCCATTCGCAGTGGACGTGGAACATGGCCGGGCCTGCGTGCGCATCTGTTGATGAAGGTCAGCTTCACGCCGATGCTGAGCCCGAAGCTCGCGGCCAGCATCGGTGGCGTCCATACGCCGGCCGATCTGCTCAAGCTCCGGATCGTCGATGCCGGCGATCCTTGGTGGGTGCAATGGTTCGAAGAGGCCGGAGTTCCCGATCCCGGCCTGCAAGGCAGGCCGAGGAGCAGGCTCGGTGCCCAGTCCTTCGAGGCGAGTGCGGCCATCGCCGGACAAGGCGTCGCGGTTTTGACACCGGAATTCTATACCGACGACCTTGCCGCCGGCCGGCTGATCCAGCCCTTCGACATCCTCTGCAGCGATAGCTCGGACTACTGGCTTGCCTATCCGGAAAGCAGACGCCACACGCCGAGAATCCGTGCCTTCAAGAACTGGATTCTTGGCGAATTCGGCATGCCCTCGGAATAGCTCAATAGGCCATGTCCGGCGCGTAGAAACAGCGTGGCGTGTTCTCGTCCGGAAACAGGCAGAGATGATAGGACCCGTCCGGCGAACGCATCGTCTTGCCCTGCGGCAGCGTGAAGATATGAGCATGCGTCACATAACGATGATCGCCCGGATTGAGCGTAATCCTATAGCCGCCCGGAATGACGGTGACCGTGCGCGAAGGGATCATCTCGCAATCGCCGGTCTTGCTGTCGCCGTTGCAACAGTAGGGATCGTAGGCCCAGCCGGAAGGCGCATCATGCGCCATGGCCGAGGCAGCAAAAAGAAAGAATGCGAACGCCAGAATACCACGCATGGGCGATTCTCCGTCGAAATGGACGGCCGCCGCGGACGCAGCCCGCTCAAAGCAGCCGCTGGCGTTTCATAGCTCGCCATATTCTGATCTAATGCGAGCCGGACGCTCGACAAGAGTGTCGCTTTTCCCTGACACATCAAACTCCCCCCTTCCCTCCGTCCCCAACATTTTGCAAGGTGTCGAGTCGAAGGAAAAAGAAGGGGAATTGAATGTACGAATACGCCATCGCGTGGGAATGGCTGGCTTTTGCCGCCCGCTGGTTCCACGTCATAACCGCCATCGCCTGGATCGGTTCGTCCTTCTACTTCATCGCGCTCGATCTCGGGCTGGTGAAGCGCCCGCATCTTCCGCCTGGCGCCTATGGCGAGGAGTGGCAGGTGCATGGGGGCGGTTTCTATCACATCCAGAAATATCTGGTGGCCCCGGCCTCGATGCCCGAGCACCTGACCTGGTTCAAATATGAGAGCTATTTCACCTGGCTCTCCGGCTTCCTGATGCTCTGTATCGTCTACTACGGCGGCGCCAATCTCTTCCTGATCGACCGGCATGTGCTCGACGTCAGCGTTGCCGTCGCCATCCTGATCTCACTAGCCTCGCTTGCCGGCGGCTGGATCGTCTATGACCTGCTCTGCAGGTCGCCGCTCGGCAACAATACCTGGGGCCTGATGGCGGTGCTCTATGCTGTCCTCGTCTTCATGGCCTGGGGCTACACGCATCTCTTTACAGGCCGCGCGGCCTTCCTGCATCTCGGCGCCTTCACCGCGACGATCATGTCGGCCAATGTCTTCATGATCATCATCCCCAACCAGAAGATCGTCGTCGCCGACCTGATCGCCGGTCGCACGCCCGACCCGAAATATGGCCGCATCGCCAAGCAACGCTCGCTGCACAACAACTACCTGACGCTGCCCGTCATCTTCTTCATGCTGTCGAACCACTATCCGCTGGCCT
>DASWOH010000156.1:0-38349 GCA_036398815.1 Rhizobium sp.
CGATAGCACCCGCTCGATGGCGACCAAGCGCGCGACAACCGTGATTGCGTCGATGGCGGACACCTGGCCCTGAACTTGGGCCGTGTTCAGCCATCGCGCGATCTGGTTGAGGTTGCCGCCGATCCGCGCGACGGCGCGCACCAGCTCCGGGTCCACCTTGGGGACCGGACGGCGGCGGCGCGCCTCGGTGAGGCCAAGCGCTTCCCGCATCAGCGTGGCAAAGGGCAAGCCAGCCCGCGCCGCGCGTGCGGTCAGCGCCTGCTTTTCCGATGCTGTGCAGCGGAAAACCACGACGGCGTTGAGGTCGCCTTTGGGTGATCGCCGCGTGCTCTTGGTGGGGTTTGAAGGGGAGGCTTGCCTCCCCTCACAAGGCTCCCTGTCAGACGGCTCGCCGTATGACAGGGGTCGCCTTGCTCCCTTCAAATCGCCAGCCGTCATGACGCCCTCCGGACTGTGGTCTGCCGGGCGGTTTCATCGGCGATGTGGTCACGGCGGTGGCTGAAGAAAGCGATCCAATCGAGCGCGCTCGGGCTTGCTTCATCCGGAGGCCAATAGCTGGGCAGGGCATAGCCTGCTTTCCCGGTTTTCACCGTCCGCATGCCTAAAGCATCGATCGACGGAAAGCCGTGACGTCGCAACCAAGCGCGCCATTGCTGGACCTGATCTGCTTTGGTTTCGGCCACGAAAACGAGCGGGACGGCTCGCCGCGCCTCGACGCGCGGCGGGGCGTCCTCGCGCGGGTTAGGTTTATATATTTTTTCTTTCTCTAAGTTTGGTGGACATATTTGTCCCCCTTCGCTGGACACATCTGACCGCCTTTCCGGACGATTTTGACCGCCTTTCTCAGGGTAAAGGGTGACAACTTTGTCCGTCTTTTCGCGGGCATCCGATGCGCGTAAAATCGACGCCGCTGAGGGACGATATTCTGTGTTGTGCCCGACGCCATTTCCGCGCTCGACCTCGAACCATCCTTTGACCTCAAGTTCACGGACGGCGCGCTGAATGGTCTTGACGCTCTTGCCGGTCGCGTCGGCAATCGTTTGATAGGACGGCCACGCCTTCTCGGTGTGGCCGTTCAAATGCGTGGTGATGATATAGAGCGCCACAGACCGCGCGCTGTCGCTCAAGTCCTTGTCGCAGCTCAACTGCTGAAGCCATTGCAACTTCACGTCCCGAAATGGCCGCGCCCCGCTCATGCGCGCCTCCCTGGTCGCAATACGACCGGGAAAGAAGGGGCAGAAACGGCCGGAAAAAGTGGGACGGCGGCTTTACTAAGCCATTGATTTTTATAAAATGGGGTCTTCGTCCCACATGGGGTTAAGCTGCTGATTTTCCTGGAATTCGGCAGGCCCTCCGGGCCCACCATTTCCCCAAATCCACAAAACCGAACCAATCACAAGCTCCAGCGAGTGATTTCGTTTGATTTCCGGTGTCTTGTGCTTAGAAAAAAGCAGGCAACGGTTCGATAGGAAAGACATCGATGGCGGACAGTTCCAGACACAATTCTTCAGACTTGTCGCTTGATCGCGAGTTCTTCGATCTGCTTGTGGGAAGTTACGCTCGCATTGTCGGGATGGCGCTTGTCGATCAAGAGTACGGGCCGGAATGGCTCTATCAGGATGCTCCGTTCGTGGTCGTGGCGCATAACACGGATCCTGATCCGCGGTTTGTCTATGCGAATAGAGCCGGCCAGGCTTGTTTCGAATATCCGTGGGATGAATTCGTGACACTGCCGTCGCGTCTGTCTGCGGAGCTTCCCAATCGGGCGGAGCGTCAGCAATTGCTGGATGCGGTTACACGCAACGGCTTTATTGCCGATTATCGTGGACTGCGGATTGCAAAGTCGGGTCGTCGCTTTTGGATTGAGGATGGCGTCGTTTGGCAGCTCATCGACCGGGATGGGCATCGGCGAGGGCAAGCAGCGACGTTTTCCAAGTGGAAAGACGCCTAGACTGGAATGAGCGTCATGCCACAGGCTCCAATGCCTCTTCCCGTTTGATCTTATGAAACATGTCGTTATCCGTCTCCATGGACTGCTCATACTCACAGGCAAACAGTTCGGCAGCGTGACGGCCGGCGAGCGTTTTGTCGTTTTCGATCACGGCGGCGATGCGTTGGAACAGCTCGGCCTCGAAGGTGCCTGTCTTTGCAACCGGACTTGGTCGCGCTAACCGGGCTCCACCATCCAATCGGATCGCCGAGACGTAAAACTCGCCGTCATAGCCGTCACCGGCCGATGTCAATTCGGCGCGGCCATAGAGGAGCAGGCCTGATTCCCAGCGATCGCAGAGATTGATGATGAGCTCATCGAATGAGTATTCGCAGGAGAAGACATGGTTGGGTGTCATCATGCCGCCATCCGCGTTGCAGATGCGGATGATTGGGCGGTCAGGCGCTCGATCTCCGCCATGAGCGTTGTTCGATCCTTTGTGATCGACATTCCGAATGGTCGGGCATCGATGCGCAGCAATTCCAGCTTCAAGCCTGTCAGTCGCTCGGCACGATGCTGATCTTCGGTCTTGGTCGCGTCGGTTGCCTGCTGCCGCGCCCAGATCCAGGCCGTCGCCAGAGAGTGGGCGAACCATCTGCGCCTGCCGGCTGCCGTTAGTGGCCGGCGTAGCCGCGTATCGCGGTGGTAGAGTGTCCAGGCAATGATCATGACGTCTGACTTCGCTGGCATGAAGCACGCACCCTTCGTTTGCGTGCCCATTTGAGACACGACATTCATATTCGCTCGATCTCCGATCCGGTTTCGCAGACTTCATGCAAGATTTTGAAACTTGCATGGGCTCATTCCGTCTCGGGCGATTGGCTCGCGAAAAGAAAGATGTCACGCGACATGATCTATGTCAACATAATACGTGTTTATTGATTGCGGTATGGGCACGATTGATGTTTGTTGGTTCCAGCATTGAATGTCTTGTCCCGTACGGGCGTGACAAGCTTGCCGAGATGGATGACTTTGACTTTAGGGGGTGAGGGCAGCCCGCCCCTACTTCCGCGCGATATGCCCGCAGATGCGCCCGATGATCGTCAGCCGTTCCAATTCCACCGTAAAGGTTTCCAGTGCCGGGTTGTCGGAGATGATCTTGACCTGGCTGGGTTGGGTGAAGGGGACGCGCTGAAGGCGTTTGATCTGGGGTTCGGAATAGCCGTCACTGATGGCATAGACCGTATCCGTCACCATTAGGTTCTGCGAGAGATCGACGATGACGCGGTCACCGGGCATGTAGGTGGGCTGCATGGAATCGCCGATCACTTCCATGATGATGGTGTGGTTGGGTGATGCCTTCGCTTCGTTGCGCAGATAGCCCGCGGGAATCACCCATTCCGCGATGATCTTGTGGCCGGCGACATTACCCGCCCCGACGGGCAGATTGATGACTTCGCCGACAATGCCGCTGCCGGCGCCGAGTTTGACATCCACCTCCGGCGTCGCACCCTCGATCTTCGATTGCCAGTGTTCCCGGCTGTAGCTGATCTCCTCGCCGTCTTCGGCAAATCCTTCATTGTATTGTTCATCAGGATCGAAGGAGGTGACCATGCGCGGCCCCGGCCGCTCTACCTTGCGTGGGCCTTCGCCAGTCAGGAGATAGCCGGCGGTAGTGCCAAACTTCTTGGCGTAGCGATCGGCGATTTCGGGGCCGAATTCGTTCTGGCCATTTTCGTGTGCGCGATAGGTGGACAAGCTGACACCTAGCGCTTCCGCCGCCTTCGTCGCTGAGGAGTAATTTGCGGCTTCGCGCGCCGCCTTCAGTCGTTCGCCCATGGATTTCTGCATGACCAGACACTCGCAAAATAATTAACATAAATCATGTTGACATTGACATTAATAACAACATAATTTGTGTCCATCAAGATGCCTGCGGAGAAATTCGCCGCGAGGCTGACGAGCTGAGGCGGGTGGCGCCCGGCAAGAGTGGTTTTAGGAGCGGTCGCATGGTCTCGATCAGGAAAGGCAGAAGGGTGGGTTCCAGCCCATTCTATTTCGACTTCTTCTGGGGGTGCCCCGGCTGTCGACGGGCCTTGTCAATTGCCGAGGTGATCGAACGGCATTGTGAAGCTTGCGAGGAGCGTGTCGAGCCGGTGGAGATGCCCGATCGCGGTTTGCCGGGGTGCGAACAAGACGTGGAGAGGATCGCATGAGTGAACTCGTTCAAGGTTTCCTGGCGTGTATCGGAGCTGCTTTGTTTTTCGTCTGCGTGCTTGCGGCTGTAGCGCCGATCATATCGTCGCTGAGACATGCAGGCGAGGGCGACGACGTCAGCTGTGCGCCGGAGGGTGATCAGGTTCATTTCCGGACGGCTGAGCATGTATCTGAGCGCGGAGCGAGCCTGTGACGGGATCACGACCATAGCTCCGCTGCCAAGCGTCTGAATTGCTTACAAAAGTCAATCCAAATAACTGGCCGGGGCGGCCAGAGGAGGTTTCTATGAATGAATTTCAGATCGGAACGGAAGCGGTCGCCGGCGGTCATCTCGGCTGGATACGCAAGGTCCACCGCGCCACCAACGAGGTCCTGAAGGACAATCGCGGCGAACCGATCGTCTTTCTGACCGAGGATGCAGCCAAGGCGGCCGCTGGCGAAGCGATCGTTGCCTACCTCAACACGCCAATGCTGCGTGATGGGGCGAGGGTAGAGAGAATGTCGAAGGCGGAAGCCCTGTTCAAGCCGAGGCGTCCCTCTGCGGAAGCCCAAAACGGGAAGGTCGCATGATCGAACCGATGCCGCCGACTGCTCTGAATTTTCCGTGTTGAAGGGAGGGATGCACCCATGACCAAAGGCAGGCTCGACACTCTTCTTGATGGCCTCGGCATCAAGCTGGTTCCGGTTCATCGCCGCCGCGCCCCGGCGCAGAGCCATGCGCGTGGCACCATGCAGGAAATCCGGGGGCAGCATGGCGATGGCCATCTCGTCTTTGTGCTGCGCTGCATTCGCCAGACCGGCAACAATCGCGATGAGCTATGGTCGGACACGATTGGAGCCGTCTCCGATATCCTGGTGCAACGCCAGGATTGGGCATTGCGGCGGCCTGGCGATTTGCTGACTGCTTTCGACGATATTGCGCTTAGCGTGTTGCGTGCGGACGCCGTGGCGCGGCGGCCATGGCCGGTGCGCGCGACGCTGCGCATTTTGATCTATCGGGAACTGGAGAGACGACTTGATGTACCAGAACGCCTTGCAGTTTAACGATCTTTCACAACATGCGGCCGAGGTTGCGGATCTGAGCCTGATCGTTCGCGCCCGCTTCGTCGAGGCTGCCGACACGATGGTTCATCTCGATGTACGCGGCGTGCGCCCCGATAAGATGCGTAGTTTGTGGCCCGATGTTCTTCCTGAACCTGGGGACCATGCGGATATCCGTGTTCGCTATCGCCCGAGCGCGGCGGCCATCAGCCGTGCGGAGGAGGTGCTGCAGGGCTGGCTGCTGACCCATGTTCGGGGCGAGGAACGTCGTATCCTGCTATCCCGATGGTCGGTTTGCCTTGCTGCGCCATATGTTGCCGGCTCCTTCCGCGATTTCTGCGCAAAGACAGGGCGGGTGAGGCGAACGGCGGAGCGGTGGATTCAGGCGGAGTTTCAGTCTGTCGCCAAGACCTTGCTTGCGGTTTCGCCTGCATTGCAGGAACCCGATTGGTCACGCATATCGCCGATGATGCCGAATTCGACCGGTGGTCTCGAGCGGACGAAAACGCTTACTGTAAAACATGAGACATATTGGTTGCCGGATGATGCAAAGCCTGTGTTCGATGCGGCCAGCCCGGAGCTGGCGGCACTGGCGAAGCGATTGGAGCGAGAAAACAGGCGGCGCGCGAAGATGAAAGCCTAGTTCTGTACAACGGCCCTGGTTCACACCCAGGGCTTTTTTGTTAGGACGAGGCCCTCTCGCTTCGGTCGTGCCGCGGCGTTGCATCCTTAAACGCAAACACTCCGCTCGGCCTCGTGCTTCCCGCCACGTCGCCGAAGTCCGTCACGGCATATTCCGCCAACAAATGCAGCCGTGAACGCGGCAGATGGGCGCGCCATGGATCTCCGATCAGAACCTCCATGCCTCGCTCCAGACAACGGTCGAGAAAGATCGTAACGCGCTCGGCAAGTGCCGCTTCATAGAAGAGATCGCCAACACAGACGATATCCGCTGCAGGTGGCTCGCCGGTCGTCAGATCGGCAAGGACAGGGAGAATCGCCACTCCGTTGATAGCAGCATTCAGCTCCATGGCCGCGATGGCATGGGGATCGACGTCGGCAGCGATCACCTTGACTGCCCCCGCCTTTGCGGCGGCGATACCGACAATGCCGGAGCCGGCGCCGAGATCGAGCACGCGACGGCCGGCAACGACCTCAGGCCGGTCGAGAAGATACCGTGCCAGCACCAGCCCTCCGCCCCAGTAATGCGCCCAATAGGGTGAGCCGAACGCCTCGTCCCGCTCGGCTAGCCGCCGCAGGCCGCTTTGCGGTCCGGCCTTGTGCAGACGAATCTCCGGAATCGATGGAACCGGCAGAACGGGAAGATGGGCGGCAATGAAAGTCCGCGCTGCTTCGATCGTGGCTACGACTTGCGCCGCTTCCTCCGGTTTATCGCTGCTGTCGATAGGCTCCCCTTCGCGCGACAGTATCGTGCGGATATGAGAGAGGTCCTGATCGGGCTGGTGTCGATCCTGTTTCTTGGTCATTCGTTTGTCTGATGCTAACACCGTTTCGACGGAAAAGGAGAGTATTCTTGCTCTGATCGTCGGACGAAAGAATGCAATATTCCAGTGCAATTTCAAATAATTATCTGGCTGTTGATCAAAGATTTCTCAATCCTTGCAGCCGTCTTCCCGATCAAGGGTGTCGCCAACAGCGCCGAATTGGGGTATTGATTTAGGCATGATGAGAACAGTTGCAGCGACGCACTGTTGACCGCAAGCGGCTCGGTTTCAGCCGCTTGTTTCCTTTCAACGTTCCATCGGAAATCACACAGCATGTCCACAGCCGACAAGCCCGTCGCGTCGCGCAAGCCGCGTGCCCGACGGCGCAAAACCGTGTCCGCCGGCGATACGCCGCTCGACTATATGCTGAAAGTCATGCGCGACGACGAGGCGGATCAGAAACGACGGGATGAAATGGCGAAGATTGCCGCATCCTATGTTCACCAGAAGCCAAGCGAACGCCCGGGCAACGGGGCCAAGGGCGGACAAAGCTTTACCATCGACTTAACCAACGCCACGGATGAGCAGCTTGCAACACTCGAATCCCTCTTCGGTCCGCTTGCCGGACCCGGCGGCGATGATGGAGGCGATCCGCGAGGAGAAAGCGAAACGGAAGGCTGATGCCGAGCGGGCCGAGCTTGCTCGAAGGATTGCCGAGAATGCCGAGAGGATTCGAGAGCGATGCCGTTCTCTAGCCGGCTTCGTCCGCGAAGCCTGGCATGTGGTCGAGCCTTCCGTCGACTATGTTCACGGCTGGCACATCGATGCGATCTGCCGACATCTCGAGGCGGTGACGTCAGGCGAGATCTCGCGACTGCTGATCAATGTGCCGCCGGGAACGATGAAGTCGCTTCTCTGCGGCGTCTTCTGGCCGGCCTGGGAATGGGGGCCGAGGAACAGGCCGGAGCTGCGTTATCTCGGCTCGTCTTATTCGGAGCACTATGCCAAGCGTGACAACAGGCGCATGCGCGATCTTGTCGCCTCGGAATGGTATCAAGCGCTCTGGGGCGACCGGGTTAAGCTGACGCGGTCGGGCGAGATGGCTTTCGCCAATACGCGCATGGGCTTTCGTCAGGGCGTGCCGTTTTCAAGGCTGACGGGTGGGCGCGGCGATCGGGTCATCATCGACGACCCGCATTCGGTCGACGGCGCGGAATCCGAAGCGGAGCGACTGTCGACCATCCGCACCTTTCGAGAGTCCGTGCCGACGCGTCTCAGCGATCCGCAGCGTTCGGCGATCGTCGTCGTCATGCAGCGGCTGCATGAGGCCGATGTCTCCGGCACGATCCTGTCGCTTGGGCTGGGCTACGAGCACCTGATGCTGCCGATGGAGTTCGAGCCGGAGCGTTGTTGCCGGACCTCTATGGGATTTGCCGATCCGCGCACGGAGGAGGGCGAGTTGCTCTTCCCTGAGCGCTTTCCCCGCGCCGTTGTGGAGCGGGACAAGGTGCCGCTCGGTTCCTACGCCGTCGCCGGTCAGTTTCAGCAGCGGCCGTCGCCGCGCTCAGGCGGCTTGTTCCAGCGCGGCGATTTCGGAATCGTTGATGCTGTTCCAGCGGGTGCGAAACGCTGTCGCGCCTGGGATTTCGCAGCTTCGAAAGCGCGTCCAGGCCGCCAGCCGGACTGGACAGTCGGCCTGCGCATGGCTGAAGCCGCTGGCATCTTCTATGTCGAAATTATCGCCCGTGGCCGCTGGTCGCCGGCGGAGGTTGAGCGCAATCTGAAGAACATGGCGACGCAGGATGGGCCGACGGTAATGATCCGCATGCCGCAGGATCCGGGTGCTGCCGGCAAGGCCGATGCGGAGACAAAGATCAAGCTGCTTGCCGGCTTTCCTATCAAGGTCTTGTCTGCCACTGGTGACAAGGCGACCCGCGCCAAGCCGGCTTCGGCGCAGGCTGAAGCTGGGAATGTCAAACTCGTGCGGGGCGACTGGAACGAGGCATTTCTCGATGAGATTTGCGCCTTCCCAAACGCCCAGTTCGACGATCAGGTGGATGCCTTTGCCGATGCGCTGAACGAGTTGGCACTGAGCTCTTCCTTCAGCTTCAAGAATTTCTAGGCCCTGCAGATAAGGGCCTCTCCTTCATAGACATGCCAAAGGATAATCCATGGGACACGTACTCTCGATGGTTCGCGATGGGCTGGTGAGCCTTGCGTCTCGCATGGGGACGGAGCGCGACAAGGCGGCGTCGGTCTTCTATACCCAGCCGATCCTCACCGACGAACAGATCATCGCCGCCTATCGCGGCTCCTGGCTGCCACGCAAGATCGTCGACATTCCGGCGCTGGATAGCTGCCGCAAATGGCGCAACTGGCAGGCCGAGAGCGGTCAGATCGGATTGATCGAAGCTGAAGAGCGTCGGCTGAATCTGCGCGGCAAGGTGCTGGAGGCATCGAAAAAAGCGTGCCTCTTCGGCGGCGCGGCTTTGTTCATCGGTGTCGGCGATGCCGACCCCTCTCGACCGCTCGATAGCGAGCGCGTCGGTAAAGGTGGGCTGAAACATCTGACCGTCTTGACGCGCCGCCAGCTTGCCGCCGGAGAGATCGAGCGCGATCCCACTTCGGAATGGTATGGCAAGCCGAAGTTCTACACGCTGACCGGCGCAAGCGGCGCACAAGTCGCCATCCATCCGTCTCGACTGGTGATCTTCAACGGCGCTATGGCGCCGGACGAGGATTTTGGCGGGGCGTTGGGGCAGGGCAGTCACGGCTGGGGCGAGAGCGTGCTCACCGCGACCCTGGATGCCATCAAGAATGCCGACAGCACGGCTGCCAATATCGCCAGCCTCGTCTTCGAGGCGAAGATCGACATTATCAAAGTGCCGCAGTTCTCGGCCAATATCGGCAACCAGGCTTATGAGGATGCCGTGCTGCGCCGCTATGCGCTTGGCGTCGTAAACGGCGAGCGTATTTTCGTGCTGCGCGAGACCGGCCTCGGCACGGTCGACCTGCTCGACGCCAAGCGGGCGTTCAAGGTCGGCTGAGCCCGGCGCGGGCCATCCTCCCTTCTCATCACTCACGAGTGACTTGCTGCCGCCGGCCTGCCGGCGGCGCGCTCTTTTCCATGCGTCATTCGAGGTCGCCCGGTCCATGAAAATCCTGATTTTGATCCTGAACGTCCTCGGCTTCTGGCTGATGGCGGACGTCGCGCATGCCGAGCCGATCAGCTTGGCGATCGCCGCGATTTCGGAATTCATCGGCTCGATCAGCATCGGCAAGCTGATCCTGACGGTTGCCCTGAATGTCGGCCTGTCGTTGATCGAAAAGGCATTGGCCAAGAAGGAGCAGCCGCAACAAGCGAGCGCCAAGCTCGAGATCAGCATGGGCGACGACCATCCCATGTCCTTCATCATGAGCAGCTATGCCACCGCCGGACGACGCAAATATGCCGGCTCCTGGGGCGATGACGGCAAGACGCCGAACGCCTATTTCACCGATGTCATCGAGATCGGCAGCCTGCCCAACTATGCCGGAGAGCGCGGCCTCACCAGCGTCTGGATCGACGATCAGGAAGTCGGCGTGCTCTGGGAGGAGCCGCATCCCGACGGGCGCGGCTATCCGGTGCTGCAGTACCGCGTGGGCAGCAAGGACTATCTCTGGATCAGGTTCCTCGACGGTACGCAATCTGGCCCCGACGCCTTCCTGACGGCAAAATTTGGCACTGAGCCGGATCGTCCCTGGAAGTCGACCATGATCGGCCTCGGCTGCCAGGTCGTCATCCTCACTGCCCGTTATAACACCGATCTTTTCTCTGGTATTCCCGCCGGCCTCTATCAACCGCATCCGGTGCCGCTCTACGACATCCGCAAGGACTCGTCGGCCGGCGGCAATGGCGCGCATCGCTGGGATAATCGTGCCACCTGGGAGCCCACCAGCAATCCCGCGACGATGATCTACAATCTGGCGCGCGGTGTCTATCATGGCTCGGAATGGGTTTATGGCGGCCAGAACATCGCCGCTTTCTCCTTGCCGACCGCAAACTGGATGGCGGCGGCAAATGCCTGCGACGCAACGGTGACGCTCGACGACGGCAGTCTCGAACCGGCCTTCCGCGCCGGCTACGAAATCCAGTGCGATCAAGAACCGCTCGACGTTATTTCCGAGCTTCTGAAGGGCTGCAACGGCCGCATGGCCGAAGTCGGTGGCGTCTTCAAGATGCTGATCAGCACGCCTGCCCGTCAGCCGCAGCGCATCGCCAATCGAGCCTACGCAAACCGCATGGGCAACGGTGGCGAGGCCAGCGGCGACGGCTGGCGTTATCGCGGGCGTGGCCTGGTGCAGATCACCGGTCGCGACAATTACGTGAAATATGGCATCGCCGATGATCCCGGTAAGGCGCTTGATCCGGCCAAGGCCGTCGAAATTCTATTCGATGGAATGATCAATGGCCGCTTCACCGGTAAGAAGCTTGCCGACTATTTTTGCGCAACCTCGACCAACTGGATTGGCGCACGTAAGATCATCAATAGCACCGACCGAGCCGCCGACATCGCCGGTTATGCCAAGAAATTCGCCGCGGCACTTGAAGCCACACGCGCATAACCGGCTCAGGATGCAGCAGCACGACAAATCTTCCCCTATCAAAGGGTTCCACCATTCTCCCTCTCCCTGTTTGCAGGGATGTCCGGACCATCTTTCCTCGGTCCAGACTGAATCGCTCGGCATCTCGATCTAAAAAAGCTTCCGGAAAGCCTGTCAGGCGGTGTGCTGATTCATGCTCGTCGCAGATCTGGACGCGGCTAGGCAATCGATCAATCGATAAAGTCGCCACGGTTTCTACCGGCGTGTTTTTACGCGGCTCCGCATTGCTGCGATGGCGCTGATGCCGTGGCGCTGATGGTGCACCTTGGTGACAATAATGCCGTTCTGCAAGCTCAACAAATTTCACAGTTCCAAAGGAAACCTTATGTTCAACACCAATGCTCTGCACAATGTTCTGAATATCTTGATTACTCTCTCGGCATTGCTGGTCGCCATCTTGTTGGCGGCTGGCTGCACGCAGCTTGCCGATGGTACATTGGAATGTTCGCAATCCTTTCTCGGTCCGAGTTATACGGCCTTTGTCGTCGCCGGTCTCGGAACCCTCAAGATTGTGGTCAATATCGTCCGTGATGGGCTTTCCGGTTTGGTGAAGCCACAACCGCCTGTCATAAAATGAGGTCGCTCTTCTCAGCCATTTCTCAGCTGGGGTAGAGGTATTTCTAATTTCAAACCAATATTTGCAAAGGCGGATTATGGCGGTGAACGAATTTCTCGATGCATTGGGCATCAAGGTCGGGGTCGTCATCGCTGGTCTCTCCGGCGGCATTTTGCGCGGCCTGTCGCGACGTCGATATACTATCCGCGAAATCGTCGCGTCCCCTATCTGCGGGGCGCTTGCGGCAGCTTACCTAACGGAGCCGGCACTTTACTATCTGCGAGCCGTCAATTGGCCTTTACCGGAGAAGGATGTCGCTGCCATGAATGCTACAGCCTTCGTGGTCGGCGTCTGCGCGATGTGGATCGCCGATCTGATATTCGATACGATCTCACGCTGGATCAGGGGTGGGAGAGCGATATCCTGATCCAGCGCTGTCAAATGGCGTGTGGTTGCAACCGTTTAACGCTGCCCGCATGGTTGGCCGGCGTTTCGCCGCGTGCTTGCAATTTCCCTGTTTTGCCCTCTCCTTAACGGGAGAGGGCGCTTTTTGCGTTTGTGGCTTTTATGATCGCGCCGGTCCATGTCCGGCTGCAGCACATCAGGAGGCCGATCTGCGATGAGAGGCCTCAGTTCACATTGCCGAGTGTGATGTCTTTCATCTGAACTAATCATTGTCGCCGTTGTCGCGGGGCTGGTATTAGTGGCTGGCGGAGATTGACGATGAAAGTTGCGCATGATGAGCCATTGGCCAGACATCCGGATCCTTGATTTATTTGGCATCGACCTCCCGATCATCCAGGCGCCGATGGCTGGAGCAACGTCGCCGGAGATGGTGATCGCGGTCAGCGAGGCGGGTGGGCTCGGATCTCTGCCGAGTGCGCAATACAATGTCGAACACCTACGTGTGGCGCTCGATACGATACGGGCGGCGACGAAAAAACCGATCAATGTGAATTTCTTCGCCCACCCCATGCCGGAAAACGATCCGGCTCGACAAATGGCATGGCGGGCTCGGCTTACGCCCTATTACATTGAGGCAGGCCTTGATCCGGCTGCGCCGGTTCCTGCCGGTGGCCGGGCACCCTTCGACCGCTTTTTCTGCGAAGTCGTAGAGGTTTACCGGCCTGAGGTCGTCAGCTTTCACTTCGGGTTGCCGGGTATGGAGCTGCTTCAACGGGTAAGGGCGACAGGAGCAAAGATCATCTCCTCGGCAACCACGGTGGCAGAGGCGCGGTGGCTTGCCGATCGCGGTGTCGATGCGGTTATTGCCATGGGCTTCGAGGCGGGTGGCCATCGCGGCAATTTTCTGACTCAGGACATGGCGACACAGGTGGGGACGATGGCGCTGGTGCCGCAGATTGTCGATGCCGTTAACGTTCCCGTTATCGCTGCCGGCGGCATCGGGGATGGACGCGGGATTGCGGCGGCTTTTGCGCTCGGCGCTTCTGCGGCGCAGATCGGTACGAGCTATCTGTTCACGCCCGAGGTGAATATTTCTGCGGTTCATCGGGCGGCCTTGGAGCATGCTGGTGATGACAGTACGGCTTTGACCAATGTTTTTACCGGACGGCCGGCGAGGAGCGTGATGAACCGCATCATGCGCGAGGTTGGGCCGCTCACGGATCTTGCGCCGGCATTTCCGACGGCCGGCGGTGCGCTGGCGCCGCTGCGCGCCAAGGCGGAGGCAATCGGTTCCGGCGATTTCACCAATCTCTGGTCCGGTCAGGCCGCGAAGCTGGCACAATCGCTTTCTGCATCCGAGCTCACCATCGGTTTGGCGAACGAGGCGATTGCCCTCATGAAACGATTGGCGGGACATTGATGTGTTGGTTGACTACCTGATACTGCGGGAGAGAAAGAGGAGGAGAGACATATGACCTTTACGAGAGATTTGACGGATCGTTTCGCCGTTTCCACATGGTCGCTGCACCGTGCCCTTGGAGGCACTTATCCTTACAAGCCTGGAGGCACCAAAACGCCTGCGCGCCAGCCAACCTATGGTGAAGGCTTGGTGGAATTGATCGATCTCCCGGCACAATTTGCGGAACATGGCATTTTCCGCATGGAAATATGCTTGTTTCATCTGCCGAGCCGCTCGGCCGCTTATATTGCTGACCTGCGCAAAGCCTTTGAGACAGCAGGCGTGAAGATTCAGACGCTCTTGGTCGAAGACGGGGATCTCAGCAATCCTGAGACGGCCGAACGTGATGCTGACTGGATGGCGGGCTGGATCGAGATTGCCGTTGCGCTCGGAGCTGAGAATATGCGCGTGATCGCCGGCAAGGAGCAGCCAACTGATGAGGCATTGAGCCGCGCGGAAACCTACCTCCGTCGGCTGGCAGAACAACTGGCAGGCACCGGCGTCCGCCTTGTCATCGAAAACTGGTTCTCGCTATTGCCGGGGCCTGCCGAGGTCAATCGCGTGCTTGATTCTTTGAACGGTAAACTCGGTCTCAATGGCGATTTCGGCAATTGGCACGGCCCGGGGAAATATGCCGATCTGGCAAAGATCATGGGGCGTGCCGAGCTCTGCCATGCCAAGGCGCATTATTCGGAAACCGGTCTCGATGCCGAGGATTATATTCGTTGCGTCGAGCTCTCCGTTGCGGCCGGCTATAAAGGCCCGTTCACGTTGATCTACGATTCCTCATTCCACGAGAATGAATGGTGCGGCATTCTGGAAGAGCGGGATTGCATCGCCAGCGTATTGAGGAAGGCTGCCGCAGCGTGATGGCTCTGAATAGTGGTGCCGCTGGCAGCTTGGATCTGCTGTCGTGACATCACTATCAGGCTGCGCCGGCGCTGCGAATTTCAATGGAATTCGTATTCATGCAGAGCGCCGAGCAACTGGTCCTGCGTCTGATAGCCGGCCTCATAGAGGCTGATCGCTATATTGGCTGCAGATAGGCCTTCCTGGCTTTGCAGTTTGATGCTGCGTTCCGCGCACCAGGCGTAGAGTGCGCTGGCAAGGATATCGACATCGTCGGAATGAAGGGGCGAGTTGACCATCATAGACATTCGCTACACCGTGGTTGGAAGCTCAGACTTGAGCGGGGGCAGGGCAGAGACTGCTTTGATTTCGGAAGTTTGCAATCAACTTCGCGTGCCGACGTTAACGTCAGCCTGATATGATACAGGCCGAGTTTCGTATTGGCACAGGTGCTTGCGAAAAGGGTTATTGTGGTTTCTGGTCTGGCGCGTGCGGTGCCGGATTTTCGAATCCATCCTTGCCATTATGGGGCACAATAAACAGCAGGACGCCCAGCGCAACAGCCAGCGCCACCATGATCAAAAGTATAAATCGCGGCCGCGAAGGCATCATTGATGGACCGGATGCGATGCCTCTACAGCTGCTTCGATCAATTCCTCCGCATAGGAGAGCGCGGAGGCGGTATCTTCGCCATCGAGTTTCAGTTCCCTGCATTTACGATGCATGGCCCTGCGAATTTCCACCAATAACGTGGCGTCGAGATCGACATGACCTTCATAAAACACATGCGTCAGGGCGGACTGGGCGACAACTTCGAGGACTGCGACACGACCCTCGATTTCGCCAAGGGAAGGAATAGCGTTTTTCTCGACGTGGTGTTTGCAATCGCGATGAGTGGTGAGCATCTCGTTGGTCTCCTCTGAATGAGGCTTAACCAACGAGAGGCAAAAAGGTTCAGCCGAATTCAAGGAAAATCTGAATTAGCCCGAGAATGTTTTCCCGGTGATACCGCGCGCGGCGAGACATGCGGAAATTCTCACTTCATCGGGCAAAGACTCGGATCCGACAATACATCGGCGCAGCGGGGGGAGCGGCGGAAATCGTCGTAATAAAGCGTCCATTCCGTCGTGTCGGCCGCACGATAAGGGCCGAACTTGAAATATTGGTTCTTGCCCAACCCCTTGTCGGCATGACCGATATGTCCCTTGACGGTGACAATCCATTTATCGTTGGCGAATATCTCGATTTGCCCGGTGCCGTCAGGGCCCGGTTTGCTGTAGATGGCAAAGTCGATCCAGCCGGAATCCGGTGTCGGCAATTTGTTGCCATGGTCGGTCACGGTGATGGCGCTCGTGCAACCGGTAAATTCCTGGCCATCGTCCTTGCCCCAATTGCTGTCGGTTGCGACCAGCGCACGCATCTGGTTGGTGTCCGAGCGGAACCAGACGGGTGTCTGGTTGCCGTCACAGGCTTTTGCCCCGTCGTGGGAGTAGGCCTTCGGTGGGGCGACATAGTTGGTTTCGACTGTCGCGAAGAGCTTACCGTTGTTCAGCCGCAGCGCCAGGAAGGGACTGAAATCCCCCTTTGCCGTGGGGCCGATCTCCCGCTTCCACTGTGCAATGAGATAGCGATGATCGCCTGATGGAATAGGATCGGCGAATTTGACCGCAAAACCATACCAGACCCCATGATCATAGGGGACGCGATATTTGGTGCGCTCCCATATTTCCGCTCTCTCGCTGCAGTTCGCCTCGCCCGGCGAGCAGAGTGGCTTGACGCTGAGTTTCAGCGCGCCGCTGCCGCTGCGCTTCACCTCGGATTGGAATTCGACCGTGCCGGCTTTCTGTTCGGCATTGTCGCGATAGTAGAGATGGCCCGCCGGATCGAAATCGATGCCGTCGAAACCGTCGCGAAGAACCAATTGAGCTGGATCCTTGGCTAAGGCCGGGGTCATGGCGCAGGTGCAAGTGCAAGCCAACAGAGCGGGCAATGCATATTTTGCGTTCATGGCGGGGAACTCCTGCGGCGGGTGATCATCGAGCGCTATCAATGACCTGTTCGTCTCCCGCGGGCAAGAGGTGGGGGAATTCCGCGACGTTGCGGTGGGGTTCGCATGCCGATTATCTGATTTAATAATTCCACTTTAACCGCCTGTTAGACGCTCTCCGGTTCATATCGATCCGTATTGGGCTTTGCCTGCGGATATCAGTGCCCCGGACATGAAGGTTCGCCGCCGCAGGTTGAATCAACGATTTGAATGTCGGGTATGAGCGAGGCCGACCGAGAATCGCAGTTGGGGTTGCCCGTGACAAACCTGGGAAAAGGAGCGACGACGGACGGCGGCGTCGAGCCGCGACGGAAGATCGTCATTCTGACGTCGCATGCCTTTCTGCGCGGCTACCGCAAGGCGTCGGTCCATTTCGTAGCGTCCCGCTGGGCAGAGCGGGGGCATGATGTTCATTTCCTGACGATTGGCCACAGTTGGCTCACTTTGTTGAAAGATCGCCCGCGCTTTCGGGCGCTGTCGGAGCGGCAGGCCAACCGGTTCGAGACGGTCGCACCGAATCTCCGGGCGGGTGCCTATCTGCCGCCGTTGCATGCTTTCAGTTCCGACAATCCAATTCTGAATGCGGCAAATGGAATGCTTTTCCGGCTCTATGGCAATTACTTGCCGCGCTTTGCCCGCAGTGCCCTTGCTGACGCCGATCTGGTCATGATCGAAAGCGGTTCAGCGCTCGCCTTCTTCGACTACGTTCAAAGACTTAATCCCGAGGCGCGAACCCTCTATTTTTGCCGCGACCTGCTCCGGAGCGTCGGTGCGGCGCCCGTATTGCAGGATATGCAGTCGGCTGCGGTCGGACGTTTCGATACGGTCTGCGTGCCCTCGGAGCGGCTTGGTGCGCTACTGCCATCGGGTGGGCGCGTCCGGGTTATTCCGCAGGGCGTCGATGCGGCTCTGTTTAACCAAGAACAACCTTCACCCTATGCGGCTGGCAGCCGCAATGCCGTTTCCATCGGCAATATGCTGTTTGACGAGGTCACAGTTGCTGCGATGGCGGCAGTAGCACCGGACATAAATTTCCACGTCTTCGGCGCTGACTGGCGCGGTTCTGCGCCGCCAAATGTCACGGTTTATGGGGAACGAGATTTCGAAAGTATTGTGCCTTTTCTCCAGCATGCGGATTTTGGCATCGCTCCCTACCGTTTGACGGGGGATGAGGTCTATCTGGCGGAGTCGAGCCTGAAACTCGTGCAGTATAGCTATTGCGGCTTGCCTATTCTCTTGCCCGACCTGATCCCATTTACCCGTGCCAATGCCATAGCCTATCGATTGGATGGCGAAACTGCCTGGCGAGAAAAGATCGACATGGCGCTGGGGATGCGGCGTTCGCTTGCGTTTCGCGAGGGGATCTTGACCTGGGACGATGTTGCCCGGCAAACCCTCGACGCTGCCTTCGAGACGAAGTGAACGCCTCAGCCCGGCGCGAGGAAGGCCAGCAGGCCGTTGATCAGCGGGCGGGTTGGTCCGGGCAGCTTGCCGCCGATCGTATCCATCAGCAATCGGCTATCGCTCGCCTCCACCAGACGCAGGATGCGGATCGCCAGCAGGTAGGTGATCGTGCCGACGGGAATGGCCGTCGCAATTGCCGCCAACCCATCGAGATAGTAGACGGCGACACCAGCCGTCGCGGCGCAAATGGCCGCCGCTAATATCGTCCTTGCCAATGCCGCAAGCGGGATGGTGGCGTGGAGGCTTCTCCAAGCCGTCCATGCGAGCAGGAAAAAGGTGAGCGTAGTGATTGTCGCGCGGGCGATGGCTGCGCCCTCCAAGCCGGCCAGCGGCACCATGACGGCAAGTAGCAACACCGTCAGCAGGCCGCAAATGATCTGTACGCGCAACAGCAGATCGCTGCGTCCGGAAGCGCTGATCATGCCCCAGGGAATGACCGAGAGGCCAGCAAGCCAGACGAAGGCGAGCAATGTTGCCGCAGCCGGGATGGCGGGCTCGAAGGCATCGCCGAAGATGAGCGGCATCAGGTCTGGCATGATGACCGCGCCGCCGAAACTGATGGGCAGCATGACGAGAGCCATTATGCGGATGACGCGCCCATAAGTCGTCTGCAGCGACTGGCGATCCCCTTTCGCATGGGCGTCTGCAAAGCTGACGATCAGCGCCGGCGATATCTGCAGCATGACTTGCTCGATCAGTCCGGCGAGGCCAAGGCCCGCTGCGAAATAGCCGATGCCGGTCGACGAGAAGAAGAAGCCGAGAAACAGGAATTCGATGCGGGAGAGTATCAGGATTTCGATGAGGTCGCTCAGCCACATGTAGCGGCCATAGCGGTGCATTTCCGGTGTCAGTGTCTCGCTGGAAGCAGGAACGCTCCTGTCGATATAGCCGCGCAACTGCAATGCCTGCGGCAGATAACGGGCGACATAGCCGATCAACGCACCCGTCGGGCCAAGCAGCCATGCTCCGACCAGAACAAGCGGAATTTGCAGGATGCCGCCGATTACCGTACTGCGCGCCGTCTGTCCGAAGCGATTGCGGCCGCGAGCGACGGCAGTTGAAAAGACGTAGAACGCATAGCTCAGGAACAGCAGCGCCGTCACGACCCAGAACCAGGCATGTCGCGCATCGCGATAGGCATAGGTGATCATGGCATAGAAAAGGATGCCGCCGCCCACCATCGCGACGGATGTCATGAAACTGCGGAATGCCGAGCGCACCAACGCCTTCCAAGCATCACCTTCGCCCGAAAGAGCGCCGGCATTGCGCAGCAATGTCTGGGGCAGGCCCATATCGGCCAAGGCAGTGGCGGATGTCGCGATCCAGAGCGCATAGGCAACCTTGCCGGAGCCGGCGGGACCGAGCAGACGCGCGGCGATAACGCTGCTGGCGAAACCGGCCGCAAGCGAAATCACCGTCGCCGCCAAGCTGATCAGCGAACTCTTCAAGAGGTTGGACGTGTAGGCGCTCATGATTACCAATCATGACGGCAGTCCCATAACCTTGTGTTAAAGGCGGACTGATATTTGTCACTAGCGTTCAAGTTGAAATCTGAGACGGTCGCCGTGATGGACAAGACTGCCGATCGAGATGCATTCCTCATTCCCGGATATTTGCAGAAGGGATTGGGCGAACGCACGCGCAACCTGCTTTGGCGGCTGATGTCGCCGCTGCCGGACAGGCCCTATTGCGCGCTCAAATATTTCGTCATTCGCGGCAAGTTCCCGAACCTGACGTCTCCGCGGACCTTCACCGACAAAATCCAGGCTCGCAAGCTCCACGACCGCAATCCGCTGTTTCCGCGCTTCGTCGACAAGGCTGGCGCGAAGACGCTGATCGCCGAGCGTATCGGCAGCCAATATGTCATTCCCACGCAATGGGTCGGCACCGATCTGTCCGAGGTCGATTGGTCCGACATCATCTTGCCTGCCGTCGTCAAGCCGACGCATGCGAGTGGCGTCGGCCGCTTTCTCTATGGACAGAACGATATCGAGCAGCTGCTGAAGAACGATCCTTCAGCCGAGTGGCTGGCGATCGACCATGCTTCCTATAACAGGGAGTGGGCCTATAGCCGGGTTGAACGCCGCATTCTCATCGAAACCATGCTGCTTGCCGACGGGCACGTTCCCTGGGACTATCGGCTTTTCACGTTCAACGGCAAGGTGTCGCATATCGAGATCGACATCCGTGAAAATGGTCGAGGCTATTCCTGTAATTATACGCCGGAATGGCAGAAATTGCCGTTCTACGATCCCGACTATCTCGGCCTCTATCCGGGCGAAGTGGCTCGGCCATCGCGGCTCGATGAGATGATCCATATTGCCGAGACGATCGCTCACGATATCGATTTCGTTCGCGTTGATCTCTATGCCTCTGCTGATTGGGTCTATGTCGGCGAGCTGACCTTCTATCCCGGTGGCGGCTTCGAGGCTTTTGAACCGGAAGATTACGATTTCGTGCTCGGCCAGAAGTGGCGGCTCGGCTTCGAAATACCGAAGAGGTAGGTAGACAAATCGCTTTGTCCGCGTTTGATAGGCCGACCGATTTTAGAGGAAGGATTTTCATGACGATCGAACAGGACCTCAGCGGCATCGCATTGCAGGAAGAGACGCTGCGTTTCGACGCTTTCGATCTTTCAACCGCCTGGGTGCTGGGCAAGTTGCTGCACGATCTTGCCAGCGAGCGCAATCTCGGGGTGGTGATCGACATTACGCTTCATTCCATGCCGGTCTTCTATATCGCGCTGCCCGGTTCGACGCCGGACAATTCCAATTGGGTCCGGAGGAAGCGCAATATGGTGCTGCGCTATTTCCGCAGCAGCTACGCCAGCACGCTGCGTCTGGAAAAGCAGGGCAAGACGATCGAGGATAGCGGGCTTTCCAGCGCCGACTACGCTGCATCCGGCGGCAGCTTTCCGATCTTCGTCAACGGCACGGGCTGCATTGGCGCCGTCACCGTATCGGGTCTTCCGCAGCGCGAAGACCATAATCTGGTCGTCGAGGCTCTGGCGCTCACGCTTGGCCACGAACTGCACAATCTCAGCCTGTCTTAAGAGAGGATTGCGGCGCCGCGCTTGAAGCGGGCGCCGCCTTCGATTTCAGATTTTCCCGCCGGCCTCGGCGATGACTTTCGTCAGGCTTCCGGTTGCCGGGAACAGGGGGATGAGACACGCCTGCAGGGCGTGATAAATGTCGCCCTTGCCGGGGAAAAGCGTGTGGGCGGGAACGAGGTCTTCCGTCAGCTCTTCATGCCAGCCACCATTCGCGTGGTCGATGAAGGAGCGACCGATGGTGCCCCAGATCTTGCGGTAGCTTGCTTCATGGAAATCGCTCGGCAGATGCTGGTTGAGATAGTGCGCGGCACCGGCGCCTTCGCTGGCCGGCCACCAGAGCTTGTTGCGCTTGGCCGGCACGTCGGCCCAATCCAGCGTATAGAAGAAGCTGCCCTTATCATTGTCCCAGCCCAGTGACATGGATTGGGAGAACAAGGCCTTGGCCGCTTCCGGCATCCAGTCATGACGCTGGCTGCCGAGCGACCAGAGCTGCAGGATGAGGCGTGCCCATTCCAGCCAATGTCCCGGCGTCGTACCGGACGGGCGGAACATCTCGTTGCCGCGATAGTCCTTGTCGAGCACCCAATCGGCATTGAAATGCTCGGCAACGCGCCAGCCGACGGAACCGGCGGAGCGCCGGATGACGAGATCGGCGATGCTCTCCGCTTTGTCGAGATAGGTCTTGTCGCCGGTCGCTTCGAAGGCGGCCATCAATGCTTCCGTCAGGTGCATGTTGGAATTCTGGCCGCGATAGCTGCCGCCATCGATCGGCGACCAATCCTGGTTGAATTCCTCGGCGATGGCGCCGTGCTTCTCTTCCCAGAATTTCGTGTTCAGGATCTCGGTGACATCGGCGAGCATGCCGTCGGCGAGCGGATGGCCGATGGTCTTGGCGGAGGAGGCGGCGAGCAGCACGAAAGCATGGCCATAGCCTTGCTTGCTGGAATCGACGGGACCGTCATTGTTGAGCGACCAGACATAGCCGCCATGCTTGGCATCGCGGTGATGCTTCCAAAGATAGTTCATGCCGTGATCGACGATATCCTCCGAGCCGGGACGGCCGAGCAGCGAACCTATCGCGAAGCAATGCACCATGCGGGCGGTCGAGTGAATGCCACGCACTGGATTGACCGCATCGAGCGGCTTGCCGGCATCGTCCATATCGTAGAATCCACCCTTGGGATTGACGCCGCGATACTGGAAGAAATCGAAAAGACCGCTCGCCTGGTCAAGCAACCAGCGCCGGTGGTAGGCACGCGTGCTCCAATTCCCGAGAGCCGCCGTTTCACGCTGTATGCTCATGCTATCCTCCTGAGATTCTTTTGCCATAAGCCCTATAGCGCCGGCTCAAAGCGCTGTCATGACTTTATGGGATGAAACTGTGTGGGCGGCTTTGAGTTACCACCCTTGTCGGAGTTTTTAGTCGTGCGTATTCAGCTTTTCCGAAGCATGGCAAATCATAGCAGCATTGTTCTTGCGCGAAAGCATGATAATGCATAGATATGTTGACATAAAGATATCTTTATGTGATCTGGATGCGAAGTCGCAATCAGGCCAAGGGAATTCGGTTATGTTTGACAATCTTTTTGGTTCGGAAACGGCGAAACGCGACGGGAGCGAGGTGTTCGCGGCTCTGCGGAAGGCGGCGAGCGAGCGCATCCTTGTGCTGGACGGCGCCATGGGCACGCAGATCCAGGGGCTTGGTTTTGACGAGGATCATTTTCGCGGTGATCGCTTCATCGGCTGTGCCTGTCATCAACAGGGCAACAACGATCTTCTGATTCTCACGCAGCCTGATGCCATCGAGGAAATCCATTATCGTTATGCCAAGGCCGGTGCCGATATTCTGGAAACCAATACATTCTCGTCAACTCGCATCGCCCAGGCTGATTATCAGATGGAAGGCGCGGTCTACGACCTGAACAAGGAGGGCGCCGCCGTTGTTCGGCGTGCAGCGCTCCGTGCTGAGCGCGAGGACGGCAAGCGCCGTTTCGTCGCCGGCGCCATCGGTCCGACCAACCGCACCGCCTCGATTTCCCCCGACGTCAACAATCCCGGCTATCGTGCCGTCAGCTTCGACGACCTACGTATTGCCTATGGCGAGCAGATTGACGGATTGATCGACGGCGGTGCCGATATCATCCTGATCGAGACCATCTTCGATACGCTGAACGCAAAGGCGGCTATTTTCGCCTGTGAGGAGCGGTTCGAAGCCAAGGGCATCCGTCTGCCGGTAATGATTTCCGGTACGATCACCGATCTCTCTGGCCGCACGCTTTCCGGCCAGACGCCGTCAGCCTTCTGGAACTCGGTGCGTCACGCCAGCCCCTTCACCATCGGTCTCAACTGTGCGCTCGGCGCCAACGCCATGCGACCGCATCTGCAGGAGCTTTCCGGCGCTGCCGATACCTTTATCTGCGCCTATCCCAACGCCGGCCTACCGAATGAATTCGGCCAATATGATGAATCGCCGGAGATGATGGCGGAGCAGGTCGAGGGCTTTGCCCGTGATGGCCTCGTCAATATCGTCGGCGGCTGCTGTGGCTCGACGCCCGAGCACATTGCCGCGATCGCTGAAGCAGTTTCCAAATATCCGCCGCGCCAGCTCCCTGCGCACCGCCCATTCATGTCGCTCTCCGGCCTCGAGCCCTTCGAGCTGACCAAGGACATTCCCTTCGTCAATGTCGGAGAGCGCACCAATGTCACCGGCTCGGCGAAGTTCCGCAAGCTGATCACCAATGCCGACTACACAGCGGCACTGGCCGTCGCTCGCGACCAGGTCGAGAACGGCGCGCAGGTGATCGACATCAACATGGACGAAGGCCTGATCGATTCCGAAAAGGCGATGGTCGAGTTTCTCAACCTGATCGCTGCCGAGCCGGACATCGCCCGCGTGCCGGTCATGATCGACAGCTCGAAATTCTCGATCATCGAGGCTGGCCTGAAATGCGTGCAGGGCAAGCCGATCGTCAACTCCATCTCTCTCAAAGAAGGTGAGGAGAATTTCCTCAAGCAGGCGCGGCTGCTGCGCAATTATGGCGCGGCCGTCGTGGTCATGGCGTTTGACGAGCAGGGGCAGGCCGATAGCTATCAGCGCAAAGTCGAGATTTGCTCGCGTGCTTACAAGATTTTGACCGAAGAGGCCGGGCTGCCGCCGGAGGACATCATCTTCGATCCGAACATCTTTGCGGTCGCGACCGGCATCGAGGAACACAACAACTATGGCGTCGACTTCATCGAGGCGACGCGGACAATCCGCCAGACCATGCCGCTGGTCCATATTTCGGGCGGCGTGTCGAACCTCTCCTTCTCCTTCCGCGGCAACGAGCCGGTGCGCGAGGCGATGCATGCCGTGTTCCTCTACCACGCCATTCAGGCGGGTATGGATATGGGCATCGTCAATGCCGGCCAGCTTGCAGTGTACGACAATATTGACCCCGAGCTGCGCGATGCCTGCGAAGATGTGGTTCTGAACCGCCGATCCGATGGCACCGAGCGGCTGCTCGAAGTTGCCGAGCGGTTCCGCGGAGCCGGCACCCGGGAAGCCAAGGTTCAGGACCTGGCCTGGCGTGAATGGCCGGTCGAGAAGCGGCTTGAGCATGCCCTGGTCAACGGCATCACCGAATACATCGAAGCCGATACTGAAGAGGCCCGGCTGAAGGCGGAGCGGCCGCTGCATGTCATCGAAGGTCCGCTGATGGCCGGCATGAATGTCGTCGGTGATCTATTCGGGACGGGAAAGATGTTCCTGCCGCAGGTGGTGAAATCAGCTCGCGTCATGAAGCAGGCCGTTGCCGTGCTGCTGCCCTATATGGAGGCGGAGAAGCTTGCCAATGGCGGTAGCGGCGAACGTCAGGCCGCCGGCAAGGTGCTGATGGCGACCGTCAAGGGCGACGTGCATGATATCGGCAAGAACATCGTCGGCGTCGTGCTTGCCTGCAACAATTACGAGATCATCGACCTTGGCGTCATGGTGCCGGCAACGAAGATCCTGGAAACAGCGATCGCCGAGAAGGTCGATATCATCGGCCTCTCCGGCCTGATTACTCCCTCGCTGGATGAAATGGTGCATGTCGCTTCTGAAATGGAGCGGCAGGGCTTTGACATTCCATTGCTGATCGGTGGTGCGACCACCAGCCGCGTGCATACAGCCGTGAAGATCAATCCGCGCTACGAGAAGGGCCAGACGGTCTATGTCACCGACGCCAGCCGCGCGGTCGGCGTCGTCTCGGCGCTGCTGTCGCCCGAGGCCAAGCAAGGCTATGTCGACACCATCAAGGCGGAATATGCCAAGGTGGCGGCGGCGCATGCCCGCAGCGAAGCTGAGAAAATACGCTTGCCGATCGCAAGGGCCCGCGCGAATGCCGAGAAGTTGGATTGGGCAAACTATAGGACGGTGAAGCCGCAGTTCTTCGGAACGAAGGTGTTCGAGAATTACGACCTGGCCGAGCTTGCCAAATACATCGACTGGACGCCGTTCTTCCAGACTTGGGAGCTGAAGGGCCGCTTCCCGGCGATCCTTCAAGATGAGAAGCAGGGCGAGGCAGCAAGACAGCTTTATGCCGACGCACAGGCGATGCTTGAGAAAATCATCGCGGAAACCTGGTTTCGTCCGCGTGCCGTCATCGGTTTCTGGCCGGCGGGCGCTGTCGGCGACGATATCAAGCTGTTCACCGATGAAGCTCGCGCTGACGAACTTGCGACCTTCTACACGCTGCGTCAGCAGTTATCGAAGCGGGATGGACGTCCGAATGTCGCTCTGTCGGATTTCGTGGCGCCGGTTTCGAGCGGCGTCGAGGAATATGTCGGTGGTTTTGTCGTCACGGCCGGCATCGAGGAAATCGCTATTGCCGAGCGTTTCGAGCGTGCCAACGACGACTACTCCTCAATCCTCGTCAAGGCGCTCGCCGATCGCTTCGCCGAAGCTTTTGCCGAGCGGATGCATGAGCGGGTGCGGCGCGAATTCTGGGGTTATGCCAAGGACGAGAATTTGAGCAGCGACGAACTGCTTTCAGAAACCTACGCAGGTATCCGCCCAGCGCCCGGCTATCCCGCCCAGCCTGATCATACGGAGAAGGAGACCTTGTTCCGTCTGCTCGATGCGGAAGCTGCGACCGGTGTCAAGCTCACCGAAAGCTACGCCATGTGGCCGGGCTCTTCCGTCTCCGGCATCTATATCGGCCACCCCGCCTCCTATTATTTCGGCGTCGCCAAAGTCGAGCGCGATCAGGTCGAGGACTATGCGTCCCGCAAGGGAATGCCGGTTGTGGAGGTGGAGCGTTGGCTTGGACCGGTGCTCAACTATGTGCCGGAAAAGCGCGATGCCGTGGTGGATGACGCAGCATAATTGCGAGTCGCTTCCACGGCTTGGGCCTCTGTGCTGATAAATTGATTCAGACTATTCGTGCGGTCGAGGCGTGATTCATCCTTCGACCGTATCCATTTGATTTATCTTGATATTCATGTCGTTGCGATTGTCAGCTCTGCGACAAAGTCATAGGCGTCGCCTCGATACAACGAGCGTGTGAATTCCACCGCCCGGCCGGAGCCGAGATAGGAGATGCGCTCGATCGACAGGCCGGCTGCGCCGACGGGGACGCCGAGCAGGCCGGCATCGGCTTCCTTCATGTTGGTGGCCGATATGCGCTGCACGGCGCGCACCGGGCGGACTTGGCGCTTCTCAAGCTCGGCGTAGAGTGAGGACGTGACGATCGAGGGATCGGGCAGGAACTCGCCGGAGACGCTGGCATGTTCGATGGCGAGCGGCTGATCGTCTGCGATGCGCAATCGGCTGAGGCGAGAGACCTTGGTGTCGGCGGCAAGGCCCAGGATCATCATCTCGTCGGGCGAGGGCGTGTGCACGCCCTTATGCAGCCATTGCGAACGCGCCGTCATGCCGCGCCGCGCCATGTCTTCGGTAAAGGATGTCAGCTGCGACAGACGCTGTTCGACCTTGGAGACGGGTTTGGTGACGAAGGTGCCGGAGCCGTGGCGGCGGACGAGGATACCCTCGGCGACGAGATCGTCTATCGCCTTGCGCACCGTCACGCGGCTGACGGCGGCATATTCGGCGATGTCGCGTTCCGCCGGCAGGGCGTCGCCCTGTTTCAGCGTTCCGATCTTGACGGCGTCTTCCAGCGTTCGGCGCAGCTTGACGTAGAGTGGGCCGGTGCCGCCCGCGAGCAGTCGTCCCGACGAGAAGATGCGGCTCAGATCCTCGGTCATGGCGTGCTCCCCTTGTCATCCCGCAGGAGCTTTGCCGCCAGTTCCATCGCACCGCTCAATACATCCCCCTTCGGCTCCCTGAGAAGCTCTTTATGGCGGCTCTCGAGCCAGGGGTAATATGCCCTCGAAAGGCCTCCAAGAAGACAAATCGAGGGGCATTCTGGCCAGAGCAAGGCATCGAGGCTTTGGGCGATTGCGTTCACCGCCATCTTGACGATATCGACCGCGACGGCATCGCTCTTCTCGGCATATTCGAAAACCATCGGTGCGTAGCGTGCGAAATCTTTCGGCTTGGCGGCATGCGCGAATTCGACGACACGTTCGGGATCGCCTTCAAATTCTGCCATGAGTGCTTCCGTAAGCGGTGAAGATGCCGAGACCTTGTCATACGCCAGAAGCGAACGCTCAAGCAGGTCGCGCCCAAGGCGCGCGCCGCTGGCCTGGTCGCCGACGACAAATCCCCAGCCGCCAATTCCCCAGCTCTTGCCATTGTGGCGGGCGTTGTAGACGGAGCCGGTGCCGAAAGCGCCGATGATGCCGTCGGCATCGCCGAGCGCGCCCTGAAGAGCAATCGTCGCATCGGTAACGACCTGCACAGTCGCAAAGGGCAGGGCCTTTTCGAGGCGTTTGCCGTAGTCGCCGACATTGGCGCCGGCGGTGCCGATGACGGCGGGCAACTTGTTCGTCAATCCCGGATCGAGGCCGGCGTCAACAAGCGCCTGCCGGGCGGATGCAACGATATTGATCCGAGAGTTTTCCAGATCGGATAGGATATTGGAGGCGCCCGCCTTGCCGGTGCCGAGAACTTTGCCCGTCCTGTCCGTTACGGCAGCGCGGCAGCTTGTCCCGCCGCCATCGATACCGATCGAAAACTCCGCCATTACACCCTCCGGATACCATCCATTCCCCGTTTTTTCTTACAATACCAAAAAAATACCATTTACCAAGAGGCAATTCGTTGCTTTTTGTTTCTGTATATCGCATTGAAAAATAGGGATAAAATTTCTTTGTTGATTTTTATCGTGTCTAAAAGTTAAATTCGGCTGGACAATTGGTATTTTTTTGGCCTTAATTCTTACCAAGGGAACAGTTCGAACTGATATCGGCGGAACCGGCAAAATAACAATAGCCGGGAAGCCCAGCAGAAGGTGGCGGACCTCTGCCGTTGTCAGGAGCCGCGTGGATCAAGAGGGTCCGCGCGACGGCGTTCGTCATGATTTTCCCGTGTGTTGAGTTTCCGGTGTCTCTGTCCGGTGGTCCGGCAGGTCACGATTGATCGGGCCGATCAGGCGCACAGCCTCGAGCGCCCTTGTGCATTTGGGGTCGGCAATGTTGGCGACCCCTGTTGGTGTGTTGGCCGTTTCCTCGGATATGCCAACGGATTTTTCAGACGGAGAACAGCGCCTCATCAGGCGCTTAAAACAGGAGAGGGAAATGAAATATAATGTTCTGAAAGGCTTGCTCCTCGCATCCAGCCTGCTGACCTCGGTCAGCTTCGCGCATGCGGCGGACGTGACGCTGACGGTTGAAAGCTGGCGCAACGACGACCTGCAGATCTGGCAGGAAAAGATCATCCCGGCTTTCGAAGCCAAGAACCCCGGCATCAAGATCGTCTTTTCGCCGACGGCTCCGACCGAATACAATGCATCGCTGAATGCAAAGCTCGATGCCGGCTCCGCGGGCGACATCATCACCTGCCGCCCCTTCGACGCCTCGCTCGATCTCTTCAACAAGAAGCATCTGTCTGATCTGACGACGCTGCCGGGCATCGAAAACTTCTCGCCGGTCGCCAAGGCCGCCTGGACCACGGATGACGGCAAGTCGACCTTCTGCGTGCCGATGGCGTCTGTTATCCACGGCTTCATCTACAACAAGGATGCCTTCGACAAGCTCGGCCTCAAGGTTCCGACGACGCGCGACGAATTCTTCGCCGCTCTCGACAAGATCAAGGCCGACGGCACCTACATCCCGATGGCCATGGGCACGAAGGATCTCTGGGAAGCCGCGACCATGGGCTACCAGAATATCGGACCGAACTACTGGAAGGGCGAAGACGGCCGCCTGGCTCTGATTTCCGGCAAGGAAAAGCTGACGGACGCTCCGTGGGTCGAGCCCTACAAGGAACTCGCCAAGTGGAAGCCTTATCTCGGCGATGGCTTCGAAGCCCAGAGCTATCCTGACAGCCAGAACCTCTTCACGCTCGGCAAGGCCGCCATCTATCCGGCCGGTTCGTGGGAGATTTCGCTCTTCAACACGCAGGCTCAGTTCAAGATGGGTGCCTTCCCGCCGCCGGTCGAAAAGGCTGGCGACACCGCCTACATCTCCGACCATCCGGACATCGGCGTTGGCCTGAACGCCAAGAGCGCGCATCAGGAAGAAGCCAAGACGTTCCTGAGCTGGGTCGCTTCCGACGAGTTCGCCAACATCTACGCCAACGCGCTGCCGGGCTTCTTCAGCCTGAACTCGCATCCGGTGAAGATGAGCGACCCGCTCGCCCAGGAATTCGTCTCCTGGCGTGACAACCACAAGTCCACCGTTCGCTCGACCTACCAGATCCTGTCGCGCGGTACACCGAACCTGGAAAACGAAACCTGGACGGAATCCGCCAACGTCATCAACGGCACGGATACGCCGGACGTTGCCGCGAAGAAGCTGCAGGACGGTCTCGACAAGTGGTACAAGCCGGCTAAGTAAGCCTGTTTTGATGCAATTCGGGTGAGGGGCCTGATGGCTCCTCACTTTTATTCTCTCCCGCGCTGAAAGCAGATGGAGGGAAGCGCAGAATATTGTTTCTCCATGCTTGGCTGGAGAGCCGGTAAGCCGGACGGATTTGAACATTTGTGCTGCCGTTCCGATAGCAGCCAGTAAAATCAGGCAGAAAGCCATGACCGAAGCCGATATATCCGCCGTATACGACGCGGCTCCGATCAAGCGCCAGAGGCGCTGGCACATAGTCGTTTTTCTTCTTCCGGCCTTCATCGTCTACACGGCCGTGATGATCCTGCCGCTGATCGAAACGCTGCGGCTGTCGCTCTACAACGTGGTCGATGGTCAGACGACCTTCGTGGGCCTCAACAATTTCAAGGTGTTGTTCGGGGATGATCGCTGGTCACACGACTTCTGGAACGCGCTGCGTAATAACCTGATCTTCTTCGCCATACACATGTGCGTGCAGAATCCGATCGGTGTGGCGCTTGCGGCTCTTCTCTCGCTGCCGAAGCTGCGCTTCGTCGCCTTCTATCGCACAGCCATCTTCCTGCCGACGCTGCTTTCCTTCGTCGTCGTTGGTTTCATCTGGAAGCTGATCCTGTCGCCGCTATGGGGTGTCGCGCCCGAGTTGATGAGTCTGGTCGGCCTCAAGTCGTTCTTTGCTCCCTGGCTCGGCAGGCCGGGAACGGCCTTGATCGCGGTGGCGCTGATCTCGGTTTGGCAATATGTCGGCATCCCGATGATGTTGATCTATGCCGCGCTGCTGAACATTCCGGAAGAGGTCGTCGAGGCGGCCGAATGTGATGGCATTACCGGCTGGAGCCAGTTCTGGAAGATCAAACTGCCGCTGGTGCTGCCGGCGATCGGCATCATCTCGATCCTGACCTTCGTCGGCAATTTCAACGCTTTCGACCTGGTCTATACCGTTCAGGGGGCTCTGGCCGGGCCAGACGGCTCCACCGATATTCTCGGCACGCTGCTCTATCGTGTCTTCTTCGGCTTCCAGTTGCAGCTCGGTGACCGCTCGATGGGAGCGACGATCGCGACGGTGATGTTCCTGATCATCCTCACCGGCGTTTCCTTTTATCTTTTCATCGTCCAGCGGCGCATCCGTCGCTACCAGTTCTGAGGAGCGGCGACCATGTCCAAGGCACGCACTTCCCTTGCCCGCACCGGCCTCGTGCATCTGGCGCTCATCGCCTATACGCTCGTCGCCGTTTTCCCGGTGTTTCTGACCATCATCAATTCGTTCAAGGATCGCGCATCGATCTTCCGCGCGCCCTTGAGCATTCCGACGCCATCCAGCTTCAGTCTGATCGGCTATCAGACCGTGCTCGGACAGGGGAGCTTCCTCACCTATTTCGAGAACAGCTTTATCGTGACGATCGTCTCGATCGTCTTCACGCTGCTGTTCGGCGCCATGGCCGCCTTCGCGCTGTCGGAATACCGTTTCCGCGGCAATACCGTGATGGGGCTTTATCTCGCGATCGGCATCATGATCCCGATCCGCCTTGGCACGGTTGCCATCTTGCAGGGCATGGTCGCGACCGGCCTGGTCAACACGCTGACCGCGCTGATCCTCGTCTACACGGCGCAGGGCCTGCCGCTTGCCGTCTTCATCCTGTCGGAATTCATGCGAACCGTGTCCGATGACCTGAAGAACGCCGGTCGTATCGATGGCCTCAGCGAATATGCGATCTTCTTCCGCCTCGTGCTGCCGCTGGTCCGTCCGGCCATGGCGACCGTTGCCGTCTTTACGATGATCCCGATCTGGAACGACCTGTGGTTCCCGCTGATTCTGGCGCCGAGCGAGGCGACCAAGACTGTGACGCTGGGCTCGCAAATCTTCATCGGCCAGTTCGTCACCAACTGGAATGCCGTGCTGGCGGCGTTGACGCTCGCCATCCTGCCGATCCTCGTGCTTTACGTCATCTTCTCCCGCCAGCTCATTCGCGGCATTACCTCTGGAGCAGTCAAGTGAGCGCATCCGAAAAGCCGATCCGCGTTCTCGTCGCCGGCCTTGGCAATATGGGCCGCAGCCATGCGCTCGCCTATCACAACAATCCCGGCTTCGAGATCGTCGGCCTCGTCAACCGCTCCAGCCCGAAGCTGGCCGAGGAGCTGCAGGGCTACACGATCCACCCGGATTTCGAGACGGCTCTGAAGGAGCTGAAGCCCGATCTCTGCTCGATCAACACCTATTCCGACAGCCATGCTGACTATGCCGTCATGGCCTTCGAGGCGGGCTGCGATGTCTTCGTCGAAAAGCCGCTGGCGACGACAGTTGAAGATGCGGAGCGCGTGGTCGCCGCCGCAAAGAAGGCGGGGAAAAAGCTGGTGATCGGCTATATCCTGCGTCATCACCCCTCGTGGACGCGGCTGATTGCCGAGGCCCGCAAGCTCGGTGGCCCCTATGTTTTCCGCATGAACCTCAATCAGCAGTCGAGCGGCCCGACCTGGGAGACACACAAGGCGCTGATGCGCACGACGTCGCCGATTGTCGATTGCGGCGTGCATTATGTCGATGTCATGTGCCAGATCACCGATGCCAAGCCGGTCGAGGTGCGTGGCATGGGCCTGCGCCTGTCGAACGAGATCGCGCCCGACATGTACAATTACGGTCATCTGCAGGTGATCTACGAGGATGGGTCGGTCGGCTGGTACGAGGCCGGCTGGGGGCCGATGATGTCCGAGACCGCCTTCTTCGTGAAGGATGTGATGTCGCCGAACGGCGCCGTATCGATCGTCATGGACCCGAACGCCAAATCAGACGATATCGACGCGCACACCAAGACCTCCGTCATCCGGCTGCATAGCGCCGAGACCGGGCCGAGCGGCCAATTCATCCGGCCGGACCAGGACCTGCACATGAATGGCGAGCCGGGTCACCAGGAGCTGTGCGACCGTGAGCAAGCCTTCATGCTCAAGGCCATCCGCGAGGACATCGACCTTGGCCGCCACATGGCCGACGCCGTTCAATCGCTGCGCATATGTCTTGCCGCCGACGAGAGCGTGCGCACCGGCAAGCCCGTTTATTTGTAAGGATAAAAGACTGTGGGATCGCTTCAACTGAAATCCATCCGCAAGGCCTATGGCACGCATGATGTGCTGAAGGGCATCGACCTTGAGGTGAAGGACGGCGAGTTCGTCATCTTCGTCGGCCCTTCCGGTTGCGGCAAGTCGACCCTGCTGCGCAGCATCGCCGGCCTCGAAGACGTGACCTCGGGCTCAGTGCTGATCAATGGCAAGGATGTGACCACGGTGCCGCCGGCCAAGCGCGGCATTTCCATGGTGTTCCAGTCCTACGCGCTCTATCCGCACCTGACAGTGAAGGACAATATGGGCCTCGGTCTAAAACAGGCCGGTACCGCCAAGGATGAAATCGAGAGCCGGGTCGCCAAGGCGTCGGGGATGCTCTCCCTCGAGCCTTATCTTGCTCGCCGTCCGGCTGAACTTTCCGGTGGCCAGCGTCAGCGCGTTGCCATCGGCCGCGCCATCGTGCGCGAGCCGGAACTCTTCCTATTCGACGAACCGCTGTCGAACCTCGATGCGGCGCTCCGCGTCCAGACCCGTCTCGAAATCGCCCGCCTGCATCGCAGCCTGAAGGCCACAATGATCTATGTTACCCATGATCAGGTTGAGGCCATGACGTTGGCCGACAAGATCGTCGTGATGAACGCCGGGGCAATCGAGCAGATCGGCTCGCCGATGGAACTCTACAATCGCCCAGCCAATGTCTTCGTCGCCGGCTTCATCGGCTCGCCACAGATGAACCTCATCCCGGCGGAAAAGCTCGAACAGGGCGGCGCCAAGACCATCGGCATCCGCCCCGAACATATTACGCTGTCGCGCGAGCAAGGCACCTGGGCTGCCAGGGTCGTCCACGTCGAACATCTCGGCGCCGACACGATCATCTATCTCGAATCCGACCACACCGGCCTTTTGACCGTGCGTCTGTTCGGCGAGCACCAATATGAGCCGGACGAAACGGTCTATGCGACGCCGGACACGGGACATATGCATCGCTTTGACGAGAATGATCAGGCCATTCGGGGGTAGGCGTCGGTATCCAGCAAATAAAAAGAGGGCTCCGTTTCGGCGGGGCCCTCTTTTTATTTGCCTTGCGGTGGCTTTCAGCAGTCCAGTCGTCCGGACGAATTCATATCTCTGTCACAGAGACGCGTTATTCCTCGCTCAGTCCACCCCAGCAGCGAGCGCATCATGACAAACGTAGCGACCACCTACGCAACATGGCATACCGATCCGCAGGGCGACACGGCGATGGCGGAATCGCATAGTCCTTATTGGCGGCATTTCATCGAGATCGTGCCGGAGCGCGATTTTTCGTCGAAGACGGTGCTGGATTTCGGCTGCAATCGCGGAGGTTTCCTGCGGTTGCTTCATGCGATGCGGCCATTCCGCCGCGGCGTCGGTGTCGATATCGCCTCGGATTCCGTTGCGGCTGCTGACGCCGCCAAGGGCAATATGCCGCTGCAATTCCACGTCACGACCGATCTCTCACCCTTCACCGACAGCTTCGATGTCGCCTTCAGCTATGAGGTCGTCTATCTGCTGCCGGATTTGAAGCGGCATGCCGAGCAGATGTTCGATGTCATGCGCAACGGCGGCGTCTACTATGCCGTCACCGGTTGCCACACCGAGATGCCGCTCTGGCCGAGATTTCGCGAGCTGATCGGCGGCAACAGCAATGCGCCGGTGCAGGATCGCTCTCCGCAGGATTATATCGACGCCTTCGTTGCGGCCGGTTTCAATGTCTCCGTCAAGCGTTTCGGCTATGATGGCTTCGTGAGCGGTTCGAAGGACCGCAAATATTATCCGAGCATTCTCGACGCTTTGGCCTATCCCGCCGAATACAAGCTGTTGTTCCGGCTCGAGAAGCGCGTTTGACATGGAGACGATCGATCGCAAGAGCGGCAGCGCTCTCTGGCATCAGATCGGCGAGATCCTGGCGGCGGACATCGCCGCCGGGACATTTGTCGCCGGCGCCAAACTGCCGACCGAACCGGAGCTGATAGAGCGCTTCGGCGTCAGCCGCTTCACCGTCCGCCAGGCGCTCGGCCATCTGGAGCAGCGGGGGCTGGTGCGCGCGGAGCAGGGGCGTGGCACGTTCGTGCACAAGGGGGCTCTCGACTATACGCTCTCGAAGAAGACGAGGTTTTCCAGGAACGTGATCGAGCAGGGCTTCGAGCCTGGTGGTGAACTGCTGATCCACGAGATCATTCCGGCGCCGGAGCGCGTGGCCGTGCGGCTGAAGCTTGAGCCGGATGCGCCGGTCATCCGTCGTCGCGGTGTGATGACGGCCGATGGCGTTCCCGTCGAGTTGGGCGATAGCTATTATCCGGCGGAACGCTTTCCGGACTTCGACAAGGCACGGCTGCAATATCCGACGATCACAGCGGCGCTTGCAAGCTATGGAGTCCGCGACTACGAGCGTCTGTCGACCGAGATCGAGGCGCGCATGCCGAGCGCCGAGGAGGCGCGGCTACTGCGGCAGCCGAAATCGGCGCCGGTGCTGGTGGTCCTCAAGGTGGATGCCGATGCCTCCGGCACGCCCGTAGCCTATGCGGAAACGGTGTGGTCGGCGGAACGGGTGACCTTCAAGGTCGATTTGGGGTAGCGGCCCTATCGGTGGGATAGAATGTTGACGATCCTGCCGAGGGGATCGCGGACATAAAAGCGCCGGACACCCCAGGATTCGTCGGTCAGATCATAGACGATATCGAACTGCATTGATTGGGCGCGCGCGTAAAGCTCATCGACATCATCGACCTCGATGGAAAGATCGGGGACGATGGTTCCGGAGCCGCCTTCGCTGGCAAGGCTGATCTGCGGCACGGTTGGTGCCTCGGAGGCGAAGGTGAGGATCCAGCCGTGATCCATGACAATATCGAGGCCGAGCAGGTCACCGTAAAAAAGACGAGCGCTCGCCGGATCGGCCGCGTGGAGATTGGGAATGATGCGCAGAACGGTCATGCGGTGCTCCCAACGAAAAATGGAGGCGGGGCCTTGCCGCGCCTCCATCATCTTAACTCAGACCGTGACCGATGGCAGCAGCTTGGCGCGCTCGGCGAGGATCTGCCGGCAGGAGTTCGCGACTTCGCGGCCCTTGAGGACGAAATGCTCCTTGAAGAATTGGATATGCGCTTCCGATTCCTGGAAATGATGCGGCGTCAGCACGGCCGAGAGAATCGGTATGCCGGTGTCGAGCTGGACGCGCATCATCGCGTCAAGAACGGTATTGGCAACGAACTCGTGGCGATAGATGCCGCCGTCGACCACGAAAGCCGTGGCGACGATGGCCGAATAGCGGCCGTTGCGGGCAAGCGTCTGGGCATGCAGCGGGATTTCCAGGGCGCCCGGCACATCGAAGATGTCGATGGGGGAAGCACCCTCGGTCTTCTGCCATTCGGCAACGAAGGAATCGACGCTTTGATCAACGATGTCGGCATGCCAGCGCGCCCGGATCAGTGCAATACGGCCCGGCTGTGTGGAAATGGATATGGTCATGAACTCTGCCTTTCAAGGGTTTAACTCAATATCCCTTGGGCGAACACGCAAGGCCGCCGAACTACCCGCGCGGAGGAGTCACCGATCCTGCTTGCTCTCTTCCATCCGGACTATACCGTCGGCTCCGGCCTCTCACCGGATCTGCTGACCCTTCCATTGTGTGGAAGGCGCTCGCGGGCTCGGAGACAAGTCTCCATACCGCCGGTGGGGAATCGCACCCCGCCCTGAGAACGGTCGGAATATAGATGCAGTGCAACAGGAATCAAAGAAAAACGCCGGGCGATTGACCCGGCGCTTGTGAAAAATTTATCCAACAGACGTCGATCAGTCCTGGATGACCAGCAGATCGGAAGAGGCAAAGCGCAGTGTTACCTTTTCACCGACGTTCGGTGGCAGCAGGCCTGGGCTGTTGAACATGTCGAAGGAGATGGTGTTGCCGCCGACATTCATGCGCGTGCGGATAACCGAACCTAGGAAGTGCGCCGAGGAGACCTCACCGGTCAGCGCCGTGTCGCCCTTGGCCGACTCGGCCAGCGAGCCTGCTTCCGGACGCAGCGCCAGCGATACGGTATCGCCCGGCTTATAAGCGGTGACCGATTGCTTCAGCGTCACACCCTGATCGCCTATCATGATGCGGTTGTTGTCCGGATCGACGACCTTGCCTTCGATCAGGTTCAGCGTGCCGACGAAGGAGGCGACGAAGCGGGTGGCCGGGGTATTGTAGATTTCGAAGGGCGTGCCGATCTGGTCGGCGCGGCCGGCGTTCATGACGACGATGCGGTCGGAGATCGACAAAGCTTCTTCCTGGTCGTGCGTTACGAAAACGGTGGTGATGCCGAGCTGCCGCTGGATAGCCCGGATTTCCTCGCGCAGCGATACGCGGATCTTGGCGTCGAGCGCCGAGAGCGGTTCATCAAGCAGCAACACCTGTGGCTTGACGGCGATGGCGCGGGCGAGCGCCACGCGCTGCTGCTGGCCGCCGGACATCTGGTAGGGGAAACGGTCGGCGAGATGATCGAGCTTGATCAGGCCGAGCATTTCCTTGACGCGGCTGTCAATCTCAGGCTTGGCCATGCCGGCGACCTTGAGGCCGAAGGCGACGTTGTCGTACACGGTCATATTCGGGAAGAGCGCATAGGCCTGGAACACCATGCCGATATTGCGCTGGTTCGGCTTCAGCGGACGCTGGTCCTTGCCGTTGATCGTCAGGGTGCCGGCGGTCGGGCTTTCGAAGCCGGCGATCATCCGGAGGACTGTCGTCTTGCCGCAACCAGACGGTCCGAGGAAGGAGATGAATTCTCCCTTCTCGATGTGCATGGTGAAGTCGTGAACGACATGAATTTCGCCGAAGGATTTTTTGAGATGGGTAAGTTCGAGAAAAGCCATGGTGGGGAGCCTTACGCCTTAATCGGAGCGGATTTTGAGAAACGGGAGACCAGCTGGAGTAAGCCCATGCTGAGCCAGGTCACGGCGAGTGCAATGATCGCCAACGCTGACGATTGATAGGCCTGATTGGCGCCGACGAGCTGCATGTAGGGGCCGAATGCCGGACGATTGAGGAGCGATGCCATGGTGAATTCACCCATGACGATTGCAAGCGTGATGAAAGCGCCGGAAAGCACGCCGCTCATGACATTCGGGAAGATGCACTTGAACATGATGGTCGTCCAGCTGGCACCCAGGCTTTCGGCGGCCTCGGTCAACGTGCCGATGTCGATCGTGCGCATGGCTGTGTCAACCGAGCGGTACATATAGGGCAGGGACAGCACAATATACGA
>DASWOH010000157.1:0-81572 GCA_036398815.1 Rhizobium sp.
CCAAGCCATTCGAAAGCTGGAGGAAGATCTCGATCTGGGGCTCATCGTCAGAGGCCACCGTTTCGTTTCGCTGACGCCGGAGGGAGAAAAGGTCCTTCATTGGGGACGCCAGATTCTGTCTGATTATGAAAGTCTGCATGATGACCTGAGCGGCAAGACGAAGGGAGGGCTGACCGGCACGCTACGGCTCGGCGTCATCCCTGCCGCGATGCCGGCGGTGTCCTTTCTGTCGCACCAGTTCGAGGATCGAAACCCTCTGGTCCAGATCGAAATTCGATCTATGTCGTCTCGTGTGATCGAAAGATCGCTGGAGAATTTCGAGATCGACGGCGGCATCACCTATCTGGACAATGAGCCGCTTGAGAATGTGCGTCGCTTCCCCCTTTATCATGAACGTTACGTCTTTGCCTGCCGCAACGATCATCCGCTGGCGGGAGGCGAAACGGTCACCTGGGCGCAAGCAGTGAAGGAACCACTTTGCCTGCTGTCCGATGACATGCAAAATCGAAGGATCCTGAACGGGATTGCAGCCAGTGCAGGACTGGACCTTCGGCCGAAAGTGGTCAGCAATTCGTTCCTTGGGGTCGCATCGCATTTACGCCTGGGTTTTTGGTGCGCGATCGTGCCTCATACGTTCGGTTTCGTCTTTGGCGGAACAGAGGATCTCGTTTTGTTGGATATGATAGAGCCGGTGCATCAGCAAACGATCGGCCTCGTGTTGGCCAACCGGTTGCCGCAATCGCCGATAGCGCTGGCGCTCCAGGATTGCGCTGAGAAGGCCGATATAGAACGAAGATTTGAATCGATGTTTGCGCGATCCGATTTGGAGCCGAGCAAGAAACCAGCCAGATAATCGGTATACAGGCGTTATCGAAATCACCTTTTCAGGTTTTTGACGTATTTCGCGCTGCGAAAAAACCCGACCAATCAACCGCGGCTTCGCCTGAACCGGTTGAACTCATTGAACATGCCTATTGCTGCAACGCAGCTTCATTGGCAACGCCTATCGATTCGTAAAAAACATCCATTGGATGGGTCCAGCAGGCGGGTGCATCGTGCTTTCGTCTCACAAGACACTTCGCTTAAACCAAGGCATCCAGGGAGAAAGCCCCGACACTCCATCCAGCCGCCCGGCTGGATTGTCCGATATCCGGATCAGGCTTGCAATCCTGCGCCCTCGAAAGCGGTGCGCGGACGGTTATCTGGCTGTCTCAACGACAGAAAGGAATTTTCATGGCCAAAGTTGTTTGCGTCCTCTACGACGATCCGATCGATGGATATCCCACCTCCTATGCCCGCGACGATCTGCCGAAGCTAGAAAAGTATCCGGACGGGCAGACGCTGCCCACACCCAAAGCCATCGACTTCAAGCCCGGCACCCTGATGGGCTCGGTTTCCGGCGAACTCGGACTGCGTAAGTATCTGGAATCGCAGGGGCACGAGTTCATCGTCACATCATCGAAGGATGGCCCGAACTCCGAGCTCGAAAAGCATCTGGCCGATGCCGAAGTCGTGATCTCTCAGCCCTTCTGGCCTGCATATCTGACGGCCGAGCGGATTGCCAAGGCGCCGAAGCTGAAACTCGCGCTGACCGCCGGCATCGGTTCCGATCACGTGGATTTGCAGGCTGCGATCGACCACGACATCACCGTTGCGGAGGTCACCTACTGCAATTCGAACTCGGTTGCCGAGCATGTGGTGATGATGATCCTCGGCCTCGTGCGGAACTATATCCCCTCCTACAACTGGGTCATCAAGGGCGGCTGGAATATCGCCGACTGCGTGGCTCGCTCCTACGACGTGGAAGGCATGCATGTCGGCACGGTTGCCGCCGGCCGCATCGGTCTGCGCGTCCTTCGCCTGCTGAAGCCCTTCGACGTCCATCTTCACTACAACGACCGGCACAGGCTGCCGGAAGCCGTCGAGAAGGAATTGAACCTGACGTGGCACGCCACGCGCGAAGAGCTCTACGCTGCCTGCGATGTGGTCACGCTCAATTGCCCGCTCCACCCCGAAACCGAGCACATGATCAACGACGAGACGCTGAAGTTCTTCAAGCGCGGTGCCTACCTGGTCAATACCGCCCGCGGCAAGCTGTGCGACCGCGACGCCGTCGTCCGTGCGCTGGAGAGCGGCCAGCTCGCAGGCTACGCCGGCGACGTCTGGTTCCCGCAGCCCGCCCCGCAGGATCACCCCTGGCGCACCATGCCGCATCACGGCATGACGCCGCATATCTCCGGCACATCGCTCTCCGCTCAGGCGCGCTATGCGGCCGGCACCCGCGAGATCCTCGAATGCTACTTCGAGGGCCGCCCGATCCGCGACGAATACCTGATCGTCCAGGGTGGCGCGCTCGCTGGCACCGGTGCCCATTCCTACTCGAAGGGCAACGCGACCGGCGGCTCTGAAGAGGCCGCCAAATTCAAGAAGGTCAACTAACCGGTCCGGCCCGCGCAAGGGCAACTTGCGCGGGCCGACGCTCGTCTGGAGTAGATGAATGTCCTCAGATACCGACACAGCACAAGCCGTCTCGCCGCCGGAAACAATCCTGCAGCATGTCACGAAAAACGCGGTTCCTGCCCTTGTTTCCGGTCTTGGTGGCGCGCTGGCGATCTGGTTTCTCGCTGCGCTCACGGAAAACGTTCATCACGTCCTGCTGATTGCACCGTTCGGGGCAAGCTGCGTGCTTCTGTTCGCAATACCGCAGAGCCCGCTCGCGCGGCCGCGCAACGTGATCGGCGGGCATCTTCTATCGGCGCTCGTCGGCCTGCTGGTGCTGACCTTCATCGGCAATGGTGTGGTTGCGATGGGAATCGGCGTCGGACTTGCCATTGCCATCATGCAACTCACCGGTACGCTCCACCCGCCAGCGGGCGGTGATCCGTTGGTGGTCATCCTCGGTGGGGCAGGATGGTCGTTTCTGGCTCTGCCTATCCTGGCAGGGACCACCGCGCTGGTTCTCGTTGCGTGGATTTATCATCGATTCATTTCGAAACGAGGCTACCCTGCCTGAACGGTGGAGTGGGCACGTGATCCACATCCAGGGACATCATCGGCGGCAAGAGGAGGAAACATGTCGACCGCTCAGGAAAGCTGGCGGCAAGGGAAAGGTACGTCCGCCCTGCTGTCTCGTGAAAGGACCATTGCGAAGCCTGGTTTCAACCGCTGGCTTGTGCCTCCCGCAGCGCTCGCCATCCATCTTTGCATCGGCATGGCCTATGGGTTTTCGGTCTTCTGGCTGCCATTGTCGCGGGCGCTCGGCGTCGGCAGTCCGGTAGCTTGCGAGGGCGCGGACCTCTTGACGGCGCTCTTCACCAAGAACTGCGACTGGCGCGTGGCGGATCCTGGCTGGATCTATACGCTCTTCTTCGTGCTTCTCGGATCATCCGCAGCGCGAGTTGTTGGTCGCGTGGCTTGATAATTCTCCTGCCTGGCTTTTCCGCAAGCCCCCGGACAACAAGGAAGCCATAGCCGTACCACTGATCAGCGCGCACCACCCGGATCGTGCAGATGAAGGCCTTCGCCTGGCCAGGAGCCCTGGAAAGCTTCAAGACGATGCTTTGCCGTCATCTCGGCGGCAGGCCGCGTCGCGTACGGCAAGCCTTTGAAGATAGTGTCCCGACAGGCTGATCGCGATGATTTCCTCTCAGCCAAAGGTGAATGCATAAGCCTGAACACCCCGATCCAGGAACCTGATTTCGAACGTGTGGTCTGCGACCGGCCCGCTTTCCCGAACAAGCTGGTAGAGGCGCTGTCCGGTAACGGTGCCGTTGCCGTCGGCATCGGTATCGATCCCATGGCCGTCGCCCGGCGCCTTTCCATCGACCGTCACCTGGAAGCGCACCGGCTTGCCGTCCGCGGCCGGACCGAGCACCAGATGCAGGTCGCGGGCATGGAAGCGGTAGTAGATGCTGCCGCCGGCATCGTTGAGGTCCGCCTGCTGTGAACCGACCGTCCAGTTGCCCGTCAGGCCCCATTCGTTGAGCTGCGGTGCCTGCGCGGCATAGGTATGGGCGGCATCGTTGACCGTGCCCTCGGTGCCGACGAAATTCTGCGAGCGCATGTAGCCGACATAGGTCTCCGGCGATTGCACATCCGCCTCGTCGGAGGCGGCTTCCGCACCGGTCGCCTTCACCTCGACCACGTCGTTTGCGACATTCGTCTTGCCGGCTTCGGCAAGAAGCTGCTGGATGACGTGCTCGGACTCGTCATAGCTGCCCTCGCCGAAATGGTGATGGCGCACGCGCCCCTGCGCGTCGATGAAATAATGCGCCGGCCAGTATTCATTATCGAAGGCCCGCCAGATGGCATAATTATTGTCGATTGCGACCGGATAGGTAATGCCGAGATCGCCGATCGCCTTTTTGACATTGCCGACATTCTTTTCGAAGGCGAATTCCGGCGAGTGCACGCCGATCACCACAAGGCCCTGGTCCTTGTATTTTTCAGCCCATGCGCGGACATAAGGAATGGCGCGAAGGCAATTGATGCAGGAATAGGTCCAGAAATCGACGAGCACGACCTTGCCCTTCAGCGATTCGGCCGTCAGCGGCTGGGAATTGAGCCACTGCACGGCGCCGTCGAAATTCGGCGTGGTGTGCTCGACCGGCAATTGCTCGGCTGCGGCCTGCGGCTTTGCCTGCATCATGGCGTTGGTGCCGCTCATCATGGCCTGATTGCCGCTCATCATCGCATCGCCGCCCTTCATGACGACCGAAGACTTCATCGCGCCGCCCGAAGCCTGATCTTTATCCTGCTGCATATGGAAGCGATCGACGAGGTTCTCCTCCAGCGATGCGGTACTGGCGAGCGATGCCTGCGTCAGGAAACCCGTGTCGAGACCGAGACCGATGGCGACGACGGCGACGAGGACCAGGACGCCAAGCCCGCGGCGTACCCATTCACCGACGCCCAGGGAGTTCTTCATCGCCTGATAGACGCGGCCGCCGATCAGGAGCGCCAGGGCAAGCGAAGTCGCCGCACCGAGCGCATAGGCAAGCAGCAGCAGCGTCGTGCCGACGCTTGCGCCCTGAAGCGCGGCGCCCGTCAGGATCAGGCCGAGAACCGGCCCGGCGCAGGGCGCCCAGAGCAGGCCGGTGGCGACGCCCAGCAACAGGGATGCGATGATGGTCGAGCCGCCGCTGCGCGCGCCCTTGTCCGCGGATTGGGACAGCCGTGCCCCGAGAGAAACAAGCGGCCGCGTCAGATAATCCGACAGCGCGGGGAAAAGCAGGATGATGCCGAAGACGGCAAGCAGCGCCATGGCGGCGTAGCGGCCATATTCATTGGCCTCCACCGCCCAGCCGCCACCGACGGCAGCAAGCGTCGCCACGGCCGCGAAGGTCGCCGCCATGCCGACCAGCATCGGCAGCGTGCTCTTCAGGAAAGGCTGGCCGGCCCGCGCAAAGACGAATGGCAGGACCGGCAGGATGCAGGGGCTGACGATGGTCAGCACGCCGCCGAGATAGGCAAGAATGAAAAGGATCATGGCAGTGGATCTTTCCGACGATTACGCCGAGACAGTGTGGAACGTCATCGCGACGCCGTTCATGCAGTATCGCAGTCCAGTCGGCTTCGGTCCGTCGTCGAAGACATGGCCGAGATGGCCGCCGCAACGGCTGCAATGCACCGCATTGCGAACCATGCCGTAGGCGGTGTCCCGCGTCGTGCCGACGGCGCCGTCGATCGGCGCCCAGAAACTCGGCCAGCCCGTACCGCTGTCGAATTTCGTCGTCGAGGAAAAGGCATCCTGCTCGCAGCCCGCGCAGGCGAAATTGCCCTTGCGCTCCTCATGCAGCAGCGGGCTGGTGAAAGGCCGCTCGGTGCCCTCCTCGCGAAGGACCGCATACTGGTCATCCGTCAGCAGCTTGTGCCACTCCGCATCGGTATGCGTGAGGGGAAAGGTCTCGGCCGTCTTCGTGGCCGGGCTGCTACTGCCTCCGCCCCAGGCAAAACGGGTCGCCACGATGCCAAGGCCGGCGCCTACCAGCAACAATCGTCTGCTCCACATGGCTCGAACCTCCTTCGATTGATAAGGATACCGGCAACTGCATCACGAAGCATCTCTGCTATGCAGACAACGGCGGATCAGAAATATTCCCGGTGATCCGAAATTTTTCTGACATCAACTTACGCTCCCGCTCGCACAACGGACCTTCTGCATTCCACTACGAAAGCAGAGGCGACTTTGTTACACACATGGGTGTGAAACACTAAAACGTGACTAAACCTGCCTCCATATCCAAGCCGGAGCTGATAGTGGTTCCTTCGCGCAGCCACGCCTAAGACCACATGGATCCGGCTCTGCGCGAACTCCCGAACATCCAGCCGTCGGCATCTGCCGTTTCACGAACGGGCGCACATATTGCGGCGCGATCAGCTTGACTGCATGGCCCAGCTTCACCAACTCACGCGCCCAGTAATGGGCGCTCCCGCAGGCTTCCATAACAACAAGCGCCGACCTCCTTGTTCGCCGGTCTGCATCACATCACCCTGGTACATTGCGATACCGTTAGGGGAGGACGACAACCACCCCATCTGCCAGGCGACAACAATGGCAGAAGCCGGGCAAGGATAGGTCTGCCCGATTGGCGTGAAAATGCCGGGCGATACGATCGCATCTGCGGTTCCGCGCGCTTCATCCCCCTTTCCATCGAACATGCCGACAAGGTCTGTATCGTTCGGCGGATTGATCCGGACGAGGCTGCGCCTCGATCGCCGTGCCGACATCGGTCGGCTACGGTGCGGCGGAAGGTGGCCGCACCGTCCTCAATGCCATGCCCGCAAGCAGCACGACCGTCATCCACATGCTCGACAGCTTCGCCGCTTTGGCGGCCAAATCCGTACAGAGCTGACGGGCTTAGCCCTCGATCTCAGCCGCGGTTTTGGCCAGCATGCAGAGAAAGTCGACATCATCGCCGATCAAGGCGTCAATCAGCCCATCCTTGATGCAGCTACGGATCATCGGCAGCTTGTCGCGTCCGCTTTGCCAGAAAACGGCGAGCCTTTCCGGGAGCGGCAGGCTCAGGCGCACAGCAATACCGGCTTCCCGCAGAGCCTCGGCGTCCGCGCGGTGAAAATGGTTAAGCTCCAGCGAGATGCCGTCGATGTTGCCGGCGCGCATCGACTCGATCAGGGCGATCGGACGGTGATATACGATCGCTTCCGTCTGCAGGCGCGGTTCGATCTGCTTCACGCGTTGCAGATCGAGATGGTCGAAGGAGGAAATGGCGATATGAGCGAAGGCGTCGGCGTCCTTGATCACCTCGATCATGACATCCGTCATTCGATCCGGACGCCCACGTTCCTTCATCTCGACGGCAAGACGCGTGTCGGTCTGTTTGGCCCAGCCAACGACCTCGGCGAATGTCGGAACGCGCGTTCCGGCAAAACGCGGGTCGAACTTCACACCGGCGTCCAGTGTCAGGATATCGTCCAGATCGTGATCGGCAACCAGGCCCCAGCTATCGGTGGTGCGGGCGAGTGTCAGGTCATGCATGACGACCACCTGATCGTCGCGAGTCAGCACCAGATCGATCTCGGATTCATTGGCGCCGGCATCCACACCCTTCTGATAGGCGAGGATCGTATTTTCCGGAAAATGCCGGCTGAAGCCGCGATGGGCTGAGATACGAAGCGATCCATGACGGGCGGCGTGAAGGGGCAAAGGCACGGGAATTCTCCTTGGGTTATAAAAGGCTCTTGAAGTTCAGTGCAGCGTCGGGTCGAACGCGTCACGCAGGTAGTCGCCAATCAGGCTGATCGACAGCGACAGCAGAAAGATCGCAATCCCCGGCAGCGTCGATATCCACCACTCGGTCATCACATAGTCTCGGCCCGAGCCGACCATGCTGCCGAGACTGACCATCGGCGGCTGGATGCCGAGGCCAAGGAAACTCAACGCCGATTCCTGCATCAGGATGTCGGGTAGGACCACCGTCAGATTGACCAGCACCACCGAGAGGATGTTCGGCAGGACATGCATGACGGCAATGCGCGCCGTGCTCGACCCGTTGCGTTTCAGCGCCGCGACGTAGCCGCGCTCCAGCTCCAGGCCGGTCATCGTGCGGACCAATCGGGCATAGCGCTCCCAGCCATAGAGGCCGAGCAGTGCCATGAAGAGCCAGAGATTGTCGCCGAAGAAGGCAAGGACGGCGAGCGCGATGATCAGGAAGGGCATCGAGGCTTGAAAATCCACCGCGACGCGGATCAGCATGTCGGCAAAGCCGCGACGAAACGCAGCCAGCAGCCCAAGCGTTGTGCCGAGCATCAGGCTGATCACCGACGCGCCAAGCGCGATCAGCAGGCTGGTGCGGACGCCATAGAAGATACGGCTGAGAATATCGCGTCCAAGCTCGTCGGTGCCGAGAACATGCCGGAACGTGCCGCCGAACAATAGCGGCGGCGCCTTGCGGGCGTGCAAGTCGATCTGTGCGAAGCCATAGGGCGCCAGCAGATTGGCGAAGACCGCAAGCACGATGAAGATGATGAGAATGACCAGGCAGATCGCGGTCGTCAGATCCAGTCGCGCGCTGCGTGGCGATTTCTCGGTCTTGGGCTTGGTCAGGCCGTCCATGCCGGTGGTCGCATTCGTCATGGTCATCCCTTTCGAAAATGCGGATCAAGCTGCCGCCCGATGCCGCAGGCGCGGGTCGGCGAGGATATAGAGGAAGTCGATGAGCAGGTTGGCGCTCACCATGGTCGCGGTGATGAGGATAACGATGGTCTGGACTATGTTGAGATCGCGCTGCGCCACAGTCGTCAAGGGTGGCGCCCAAAAGGCCGTATCCGGCACGTTGTCGTAACCGACAACGGAGATATCCGCCGGAATTCTCATTCCTAACTCCCGCAGCAGCGCCACGACCTCGATGGCAAGGCCGTCGCTGCCGCAGACAAGCGCGGTTGGCCTCGTCGCCGGCGACGCCAACATCTCACGGAACGCCTCGCGATCGATCTCCGCCCTTTCGAAGGAGATGACATCCCCCTCGAGAGCACCGGCGCTTTCGCTGATCATCTCCCGGAAAATTGATCGGCGATCACTAAGGGCGACCCGGCTTATGCGGTAAACGAAAGCAATATGGCGGTGTCCGAGTGCTGTCAGATGGTCGAACAGCAAGCGCATGCCGAGCCGATCGTCGGTCAATACCGCGGGCCTCGGACCGGTGAGCCCGCCGCAGAGCGTGACATGCGCCTTGCCCATCCGATCGAGATGGTCGCAAAGGGCTTCGTGGCCGGGAAGATCGCTGACCATGACGACGCCATCAAAGAAATCGTCCTGAAACAGGCGCAATTGCCCTGCGACATCGCCGGCATCCGCTTTCGCCTGCGCGACCAGCAGCTCTACACCCCGTTTCTGCGCGACGGCTTGCAGACGGCTGGTCAGATGCGGCTGGTAATGCCCGACAGGCTGCCGACAATCGCGCCGAAAACGCCGGTTCGATGAGTTCTGAGCGAGGTAGCCAGCCGGTTGACCACATAGCCGACGTCGCGCGCCGTCGCTCTGACGCGCGCCTGCGTCTCAAGGCTGATGCGGGCATCCTCTCGCCCGTTCAAAACACGAGAGACCGTGGCCGCGGAAACCCCTGCCAGCCGTGCGACTTCCAGAATTCCGATTCTCGCCCGAGTTTTCATCAAACCACCGAAGCACTCTTCTACCGTGCGGCGACAATGGCGAAACGACATCGCCAGGGCAAGCCGTCGGCATCGTTATCGAGCGCGGTCACTCGATGGAATTACGTGGACACGGCCGTCGGCACCATCAGGAGTTGGCGCGAAAGCTGGTTTATGCCTTTCCGGAAAATCAGTTTCACCAGATGTTGACCGGACAACGTCATGTCTTCGCGTTGCCAACCACGAGAATGCCGGTCTAGCTAGGAACGGCTGGGCCGCTCATGATCGGCCCCCACCATGATCTCCGTTGGCGAGGCCGCACGGCCTGTCTTCACCCTAAGAATTCGATAGTCCAGGAGCTACAAGCCTATGTCCGTCACACGCGAAACACTGATCCTGTCCCATGCCGGCGCGATGCAGGCGATCGCCGCCGCCGTCGCCCACGCCGAAAAGATCGCCATCCCGCAATGCGTCTTCATCGTCGACGCGAGCGGCGAGACCATTGCCAGCATCCGTATGGACGGCGCGAAATATCTGAGCATGCACACGGCTTGCTCCAAGGCCCGGACCGCCGCCTCGAGCAATGCGCCGACGGGTACCATGGCCTTCGAATTCGGCACCGCCGCCGGCATCGCGTCACAGGGCGGCGTCACACCTCTGCCGGGTGGCCTGCCCATCCGTTTCGGCGGCCGGCTTGCCGGTGCGATCGGTGTTGGCTCCGGCACCGGCGATCAGGATTTCGAAGTCGCCCGCGCCGCGCTCGCCGCGATCGGAGCCGACGCCGTCTAAACCGAGAGCAGGAGGATTTGTGTGGCAATGCCAAAGCTGGCGTGAATGAGATCACAGGCTGGGCAGCTATTTTCGACGGGATCCGCAGTCTTGAAGCCGACACGCAGGAGACGACGTTCGCCCGTGGCGAAGGATGCTATCGCTTAGCAGCTAGTCGCAAGACTCGCGCTTCAACGATATCAGATAGTTAGCGCTGCACATGATTTGAGAACTGGCAGTTAAACTGAGAATATTGCTGGTCTTGAGATCCCATCCGGGGGTGGATAGCGGCCTGCACCGTGGCAGGATGAGGTCGCTAGAAATCTCTCTGGAGGCCAATCATGCCGATGAAAGCAGAATACGGCCTGATCAGTCCTGACGGATCCAGATGAACCTGTGTGGGCGCCCCGGCAAATGCCAGCAAAATCTTACTTCAGTATAGGCATGTGGTCGGGTGCTAACGTGTGTCCGGCCTCGTAAAGCGACATCAATACGTCGCGGCCCTCATGGAATACGTGAATCGGATTCAATTCGGACCGGCGTGCTCAAGGCACTCGTCCACCTTCTTCCGATTCCGTTTCTGACCGATTGCCCATAATCCTCCGTCAGACCTCACCATACTCCCGACGTCTCGCGACCTCTGGCTCTGCCTTATGCAGCGCCAGAGGTCGGAGCTTGATAGACGTCACCGTGAGCCATCAGAGCCCAAGCGGTACGCGCCAGTTTATTTGCCACAGCAACCGCAACAAGCTTCGGCGGCTTCTTCAAAAGCATTCTTGCCAACCATGACCCGGCCGGTGCTCCGTGTCGCCTCGCCCAGCGGACAACAGCGGTCGCGCCGAGAAACAGCGTTGCATGATTTCTCGCTTGGGTACGAGGTTACGGCGAAGGAGCTCGTACGTGAACTCTGCCTCGGCAGAAATCCGCCAACTAACCCCAAAGCTGAAGAATTCGTAAGGTTTAATTCTCCCGCGCCTCAATGAAGCCGAGCAGAATCGCCACTGTCAGTGCTGCCAAGTATGAGGTGGCACCGGTTTTAACGTCTAGCAGTGGATTGACCTCTACAAGATCGAAGCCAACTGTGGTGAACCTCTTGGTGATCAGTTCCAGCAAGGACAGCATCTCAGCAAAGGAGGGTCCATCAGGTTCGGCTGATACGCAGCCGGGGACGAGCGGCCCGTCATAGGCATCGATGTCGATGCTGAGATAGATTTTCGCCCCTGCGGGAATGTGGAAAATAGCTGACGCCGGACCATTCTGCCGGAGTTCCGGCATGGTGACGATGCGGCTTCCGTCCGCCTTAGCTTTGCGAAAGTCCGCCGGATTGGTTCGATAGCTGCGGATGCCGATTTGAGTGAGGCTCTGAACATTCCGCAGTTCGTTGATTTGCCGGAAGCCTTGGCCGTTGCCGTAGCGAAATTCGTCGTCATAGGTTCCATAGTCGATATGGGAATCGAGCTGGATGACGTGCATGTCTTCCTCGAACGCTCTCACGGCGGGAAATGTGATAGCGTGATCGCCGCCCAGCATGACCGGGATTGCGCCGCGTGACCGAAGCCTCTTCACCATATCGGTGAGCCTAGCGAAGGTCCGGGCAGGGCTGCTCGGGACGATGTCGACGTCGCCGATATCGGCCAGTTTTCCCTGGCGCACAACGTCCGTCAGATAGGCTGTTTCGGTCGCCGGATCGAAAATGCCTTCGGGACTGAAGCGTAACGAATGCTCGCGGATGGATCTTGGCCCGAAGCGGGACCCTGGGAGGAAAGGCGACCCCTCGTCATAAGGAACGCCGAAGACTGCATACCGGGCATCGAGCGCGTCGATGTCGGAGCAGTAATTGCTGCGAAGGAAGGTGGGAATGCCCACATAGCCGCGATTGAGCCGACCGTCATCACCCAGCATGTTCATGATGTTCTCCTGCTATTTCTCGATGCTCAACGGGCCATGATACCGAGCAGGCTCTGCAGCCGCTCGGTCTTCGGTGCGCTCATCAGTTCCTTGGGTGGACCGGCTTCGACGATCTCGCCCTTGTCCATGAAAACGAGATGGTTTCCGAAATTGCGGATGAAGCCCATCTCATGGGTCACGCAGATCATCGTCATGCCTTGGGCGACAAGGTCCTGCAGGACCGCAAGCACCTCCCGAACCAGTTCAGGGTCAAGCGCCGAGGTCGGCTCGTCGAGCAGCATGAGTTCGGGCTTCATCACCAGCGCCCGCGCGATCTACACGCGCTGCTGCTGGCCTCCGGAAAGCTCACCGGGATAGGAGCCTGTCTTCGCGCAGAGCCCCAACTTTTCCAGCATTTCGGCAGCGTTCTGGCGCGCCTCGGACCACGTTTTCTTCTGCACGCGCACCAGGGGAAGTGCGACATTGTCGAGGGCAGTCCTGTTGGACCAAAGATTGAACTGCTGAAATACGAAGCCGATGCGGGCTCTCAGCTGTGTCAACTCCCGCTCCGACTGATACCGCCAGCGCCCTTCGACTTGCGGCACACGTCCGATGAACTCCCCACGCAGATTGACTGAGCCGTCGTCGATCGTCTCAAGCCCGTTGATGCAGCGCAGGAGGGAGCTCTTGCCGCATCCGCTTCTCCCAATGATGCCCACCACATCGCCCGGGCGAACTTCCAGGCTGACACGGTTCAGGACGCGGATCGGGCCGTAGGATTTAACGAGCTTGTCGATTGTCAGGATCGGGGCCTTCATGCGCGCCTCCCGGCATCGAGCGTCAGATATTTGCGAGCTACCGGACTACGATAGGCAGCAGCGAGTTCGGAGACACCGAGCCGTCTCTCCGCCTGCCTGAAGAGTTGCGAGATCAGGGCCGTATACGCCCAGTACAGGCCGGCCACGGCGAAGAAGACCTCGAAAGGGGCGAACGTCATGCCCTGAACGATCAGGCCCTGGTAGGTGAGTTCGGCCACCGTGATCGTGCTGAGAATGGAAGATTCCTTGACGGTCATGGTCGTCGTGCCGGCCATGGGCGGCAGCGCGAACTTCCACATCTGCGGGATGACGATGTCTCTGAGCGTCTGCGCGAAGGTGAAGCCCATGGCGCGCGCCGCCTCCACCTGTCCTCGAGGTACGGCCGCCATCGCGCCACGAATGATCTCACCATAATAGGCGGACGCGAACAGGGAGAGCGCGATCGTGCCGGCCGCCTGTTCAGGAAGCCTGATCCCCGCAAACGGCAAGCCATAGAAGAAGATGAACAGCAGGATGATGAACGGGATGTTGCGCAGCACTTCGACGTAGACACTCGCCGCGACGCGAAGCGCGCGAAACCGGCTGGTCCTGACGAGAGCGACGCCAAAGGCGATACAAAAGCCGAGGATGATCGCTGCGATGGAGACCTGGATGGTCATCCAGATGCCCTTCGCGAACAGAGGCCAGTTGTTGGCGATAACACTGAAATCCATGTCGCCCCTCCTTATGCGCCGTGCCGCAACGCGAAGCGACGTTCGAGCCAGAGGCCGGCCTGGCTGATGACAAGACTCATACCCAGGAAGACCAGTCCTGCCGCGGCGAAGGTTTCGAATGGGCGAAAGCTGCTGGAGCCGATCTGTTGGGCGGTACGGAAAACTTCGACGACTGTGATGACTGCCAGAAGCGCGGTGCCCTTCACGACGATCGTGCATTCGTTGACGATGGCTGGCAGCGAACGGATGTAGAGCTGCGGCAGGATCACCTTGAGCCAGATTGCCTGCGATTTGAGGCCAAGCGACGCAGCCGCCTCAATCTGCCCGGCGGGAATGCTGGCCAGTGCGCCGCGGAAGATCTCGGACATGAAGGCGGCGTTGTTCGCGGTGATCGCGAGAACACCTGCGGTAACGGGACCGAGCTTGATGCCGATGGCGGGCAGTGCATAGAAGGCCAGAAAGATCTGCACCAGCAGTGGGGTGCCGCGAATGAAACTGATGTAAAGCCCGATCGCCATGTTGACGGGTCGGATCTTGAAGGCTCGCATGACGGTCAGGAGCGTGCCGACGATGATCGAAAAGAAGATGGTGATGGCCGCCACGCGGATGGTCACGCCTGCTGCCGAAAGCAACGCCGGTATGGTTGAGAACATGAACTCGAAATTGAATTCCATAAGGCGGCTCCGGAGTGGCAGGCTATTGCAAAGGGCCGACCGGAGCCCACCCCTTGCGTCGAGTGATCAGAGGGCGCCTTCTGGCAAGTAGCCGCTGTTCGGCGTATCCATCTTGAAGCCGAACCATTTCTCCTGCAGCTCGCCCATCTTGCCGCTCTTGTCGAGTTCGACGAAGAATTTGCTGACGAAATCACGGAAGTCACCGTCTTCAGGACGCGCCACCCAGGCGAGATAGCTCTTCTGGTCGGTGAGCGGACCCATCAGCTTGAATACGCCCTGACGTTCCTTGACCAGCACGGCGAGCGCAGGCCCGGATTGCAGCACCGCGTCGATCGAACCATTGGCAAGCGCCACATAGGTCTCCGGATAGGAGGTGAACAGCTTCAACTCGGAGAAGCCTTCCTTTCCGGCAGCCTTCATCTTCTCGTCGAAGCCACGTGCAACCGGCTCGCTGGCCGACGCCATCTGCGTGCCGAGCACCTTGCCGTTCAGATCCTCGGGCGTCTTCAGCGTGTCGGCATCGCCGGCACGGATCATCACGGTCTGGGCGGAGACTGCGATCGGACGGGTATAGGCATAGCGCTTGGCGCGCTCGGCATTGATGCCAACCGAGGTCGCGACGAAATCGAACTGGCCGGCGCTGAGACCCGGCAGAATGCCCTGGAACGGCAGGTCGAGCTGTTCGAGGGCGACCTCCTTGCCGACTTCCTTCGACAGTGCCTGCATCAGGAGATCAAGAAGATCCTTACCGTATCCGACGATCTTACCGTCCTTCGTGAATTCGAAGGGAGGATAAGACGCCTCGGTTGCAACGGTCAGCTTGCCGGTTTCCTTGATCTTGTCCATGACCGGCCCGGCGAGAGCGGTGACAGGCAGAGCGAAGAGAGCAGCCGCGACGCCGGCTGCCTTCATGAAGTTCGGGAATGCCATGATGTTCTCCTATGGTGGTCTTGTCTTATCGTTGGTTATTTGAAGTAGCCGGCGCGGACAGTCGTACCGATCAGGTTGAAGATGAAGCGCCCGGCAGCAATCAGCGTCCGACGATTATGGTCACGGTCAGGAGCGATCTCGACGATGTCCATGCCGATCATATTGCCCTTCTGGACAAGCCCCTTAATCAGCGTCAGCATCTGCGGATAGAGCAGGCCGCCGAATGCCGGGCCGAGAACCGCTGGCATTAGCGACGGGTCCATGCCGTCGGCATCGACCGTCAGATAATAGTTGCCGCCGTCCGGGATGCGATCAAGGATCGCCTTCATGCCGACATCGTGAACTTCCTGCGCGGTGATGAGGTTGGCGCCGTAGGCGAGAGCCGCCTCGTATTCTTCCGTACGGCCACTGCCGGAAGCACGCAGGCCGATCTGGAAAATATCGCCGATGTGATCCATTTCCGATGCACGGCGGATCGGGCTCGACAGGCCTTGGGTCACGCCGTTTATTTCCTGGCGCCAGTCGAGATGGGCATCGACCTGGATCAGCGTGATTGGCTTGCCGAGTTCGGCGAGCGCCTTGAAGATTGGAATCGGTGTCGAATGGTCGCCGCCCATGACGATCGGCATGGCGCTGGCCTTCAGGATCTTGCGGACGGCGAGCTCCGCGTTTTTCTGGTGCACGGTCGGGTCAGACGGATGGCCGGCGACGTTCCCGCAATCGACCAATTTGATCGGCTGGTTGTCGAGCAACGTGCCGCCAAGATCGAAATCGAAATGATCGAGGCCGCGAACGATACGGTCGGTCGCTCGACGCAGAGCATCCGGAAATTTGGACTGTTCGCTGGAAATCGCGAACTGATCGTAGGCAGCGCCATAAGGAATGCCCAGAAACGCGATGTGCGCGTCGAGCTGCTCGATGTCGTAGCAGGGCTTGGAGTAGAGCAGAGTTTCGTGAACGGGCGCGGGTTTGGCGGTAAGCAAAGCATTCTCCTTCTCGAAAGATTGGGGGGCAGGATGAGGATAATGAAAAAAATTACAATGACGTCGGTCGGCACAACGACCCCGCTCTTTACGTTGGCAATTGTTTCAGGCTCGGTCTAACCTTCTGAAAACGAATACTGTTATCGATCAGAGTTGCTGCAGAGCCTGGGAAGGAATGGCCTAACTAACCTCCTATCTTGAAATTAATTCATATTAACTGCATACATACCTCGCAGTTGCCTAAATTTTGGACCTTGCTTTTCATGCAAACACAGCGCGACTTTGACCTCGCAGATCTCGACGCCTTTATCGCTGTTTGCGAAACGGGCAGCATGACGGAGGCTGCCCGCAGGCTCGGCCTGACGGAGTCGGCGGTCTCCCACCTTGTCCGGCGCATGGAAAAGCGGATGAGCGTGACACTCTTCGACCGCTCCGTTCGGCCGTTGAAGCCGACTGTGCTGGGGACACAGCTCTTCAATCGGGGGCAGCAACTGCTCCAGGACGCAACGGGCATCAATCAGGAACTGAGGACGAAGGGACGGGTCAGGCATGCCCATCTCGGCATCGGCCTGATCGAAACTCTAGGCACTTGGTTCGCAACAAACCTTGTCGAGCAACTGGCCGCGAACTCGCGCTCGTGGACGATCGTCAGCGGCAATAATGCGGAGCTCTGGGAACGCTTCTATGCGCGCGAGCTTTCAGCGCTTGTCGTGCTCGAAGACGACGAGCGGCGGGAAGGCGCCACCAAGTTCCCGCTGCTAACGGAATCGGTGGTGCTGATAACGCCGCCCCTGCTCAGCCACCTTTCCCTCGTCGAACTTGCCAACGGCGTGCCGATGGTCGGCGCTCACAAGGAATCGGGTTTCGGACGGCTTACCGCAGCCTACCTGTCGCGCCTCAAGATCGACATCACTCCCGCAGCAACCTTCGGCAGCCTCGATGCCGTCCTGATGATGGTCGCGCATGGTTTCGGTTGGGCCTTGGCACCATCCCTTCTGCTACTAAGGGAGGCACCGGAACGGCATCAAGTCAACATCAGGCCGCTGGAGAAATCCGCAATCTCGCGTCAGATCACCCTAGTCACGCGACAATATGAGCTCGGTGCCTTAGCCGACCTCATTAGGACCAGTGCTCGAAAGGTGTTCGAGGGACATCTATTGAGGACCCGCCATCAGCATCCTGAGCTATACGCAAAACTGAGCTTCAACTTTGCCGATTAGGATGCGCTCTTTTTACTCTATGACGCATTTGAGAGGATACGAACCTGCAACATCTCCCTCTCACATATGCGATCCTCCTAAGCTACGGGAAATTTTAGCCTCTGAGGTGTAACACCAATTACGGAGCTTACTCCCACTGGGTTGTCCGGACAGCGATCAGAACGCAAATTGGATTTTCATGGATTTGCTGCGGACCCCTGCTGCCTCAAAGGCAATGACGGCATCATCGATTGAAAAGACGCCGATCAACAACGGCTTGAGATCGACACGGCGGTTGTTAATGAGATCGACGACGAGACCGAATTCCTCGTGGAAGCGGAAGGTCCCCTTCATCTCGATCTCCTTCGCCACAACTATTTATTGAGGAATGGAGATGTCGCCGCCGAGATCGAGCTGAATGCACGGCACTCTCATTGCCCGAAGCTTCGAGTAGCAATGATCGCCAGAGCTCCAATCGGGCCGCAGCCAGTGACGAGTAGCCTTTTACCAGGGTCCGGCAGGGGTTCACCGCATGCAGCGTCATGGCGAAGGGCTCGGCATCGCCGCTTCGTCGATCGACACGCCTTCGACGGCCTCAGGTACGCAAAGGTCGCTCCAGTTGCAGGCGATCTCGTAGCGTCCCCCCTTCGTAAGAGGTGCGAAACAGTCCTCTTTCCTGGAGAATCGGCACGACCATATCGACGAAATCGATGAGGCCTTCCGGAAAGTGAGAGGGCATGACATTGAAGCCATCGGCCGCGCCTGTCGTGAACCAAGTCTCCAGCGTGTTCGCAATGTATTCGGGCGTGCCGCAAAGGACCCAGTGGCCGCGCGCGGCCGCCACCAGATTGTAGAGATCGCGCAGCCGCATATTCTCACGCTTTGCCTTTTCCAGCATCACTCGCGCAAAGGCATGGTAGTTGTCGGAGGGCTTGAGGTCCGGCAGCGGGCCGTCAAGATCGTAAAGGCTCATATCGACTCCGAAGCGATCGGACAGCAGTGCCAAAGCATTGCTCTCGCTGACGAAGCCCTGCAACTGCGCCAGCTTGTCATGCGCGTCTCGTTCGGTGCGACCGACGATCGGCATGACGCCCGGCAACACGACCATGGAGTCCTCGCTGCGCCCGTATTTTGCGAGGCGGCCCTTAACTGATGCGTAAAACGCTCGTGCCTCGCCAATGTCCTGCGTCACCGAAAAGACGACATCGGCGGATTTGGCTGCAAGTTCCTGGCCCGGCTCTGACCCGCCAGCCTGTAGGACGATCGGCTGGCCCTGCGGCGAGCGGCCGATGTTGAGTGGCCCTCTCACCTGGAAATGCGGGCCCTGATGATCGAGGGCACGTACCTTGGAAGTGTCGATATAGACCCCGCTTTCGCGGTCGGCGATGATGGCATCGTCCGCCCAGCAGTCCCACAAGCCGCGCACCACGGTCAGGAATTCCTCGGCGATTTCGTAGCGCTTGGTGTGATCCGGATGGGCGATGGAGAAATTCGCCGCAGTCTGCGGATTGGCGGTAGTGACCGCGTTCCAAGCAGCTCGACCTCCGCTCAGATGGTCGAGAGAGGCGAAGGCCCGGGCGACCGTGAAGGGATCACTGTAGGTCGTCGAAGCAGTGGCACCGAGACCGATATGTTTGGTGGCGCCGGCGATGGCGGCGAGCAAGGTGAGAGGCTCGAGCCGGGCCGTATAGGAAGGATGGGCTTTCGGATCGGCATAGAGATTGTCGCCCATGAAAATGAGGTCGAACAATCCCCTCTCCGCCTCGACCGCGATCCGACGCACCATGTCGATGTCCTGAAAGCTGTCCATGGCACCCGGCATGCGCCAGCCGGCAACATGGCTTCCGGTACCCAGGATGAACAGGCCGAAGTGGATCTTACGAGTCATGAGGGAAGCTCATTTCCAGAAAATATATCGGTGCTCGACGAGACCGATGAGACCGAAGAAGACAAGGCTGATCGCCGAAGCGACGATGATGGCGCCCCAGACCTGAACGAAGTCGATCTGCAGCACGGCCTGGTAGATTACCCAGCCGAGACCGCCATAGGCGCCGAGCATTTCGGTGACGATTGCGACCAGCACGCTGCGCACGGTCGAGACACGCATGCCGGCAATGATCAGCGGCAGGGCCGTCGGCAACCGCAAGCGCCAGAGAACAGCAAGCCGCGAGGCGCCGAAGGAGCGGATGAGATCGACGGACCGACGATCGACACGGTCGAGGCCGGCGATCGTGCTGAGGAAGATCGTGAAGCTGACGGCAATAGCCACCATGACGATCTTCGACGCCATGCCGACGCCGAACCAGAGGAGAACCAGCGGTGAATAGGCGACGACCGGGACCGAATTGATCGCGGTCGCAATGGGCACCACCACGCTTCTGGCGCCGGGCAGCATGGTAGCCACAAGTGCTGCGGTCATGCCGATGAGGCAGCCGAGAACATACCCGGCCAGGGCTTCCCATCCGGTCAAGCGGGCCGCTTCCGTCAGTATGCCGGCATTTCTCACGATGCCGGAGATAATGCTGGAGACCGATGGCAAGACATAGGCCGGCAGGTTGAAACCGCGGGCCGACAGTTCCCATATGACGGCGACAAGCACCGCGCCGGCGATACCGCGCGCGATCTGACGGCTGCTCTTGATTGTCGCAGCAGCGCTCATTGTTCATTTCCCCAAAAGACGATTCGGCGCTCCGCATAGGCAACGACCGTATAAAGGGCCATACCGAGAGCGGCCGACATGACGATGGTGGCCCAGATGCCGACGACGTTTTCGTTATACATGGCCTGGAGCAGCAGAACGCCGAGACCGGTTGTATCGCCGAACCATTCACCGACGATCGCACCGACCAGCGCCAACGACGAGGCAAGCCTTAGCGCGACGAAGAGTTGCGGAAGGGCGGCCGGAAGGTAGATCCTGCGCAGGATCTGACCATCCTTCGCGCCGAAACTGCGCATCAGGACGATCTGCCGGGAATCGACCGCCGAAAAGCCAAGCATGGTGTTGACCGTTACCGGCAGGAAGCTGACGTAAAACGCGATTACGGCCTTCGCAAACAGCGTGTTGCCGAACCAGAGAACGACGACCGCGCCGAAGGCAATCACCGGTATGGTCTGCGATACGATGAAAAGCGGGAAGAACAAGTCCTTCAGCATCGCCCAGCGATGAAAGACGATCGCGACGAGCACACCGAACAGGCTGCCGGCCACGAAGCCCAGCGCCGTCTCCAGAAATGTCCGCCACAGGCCGGCCAGATAGGCCTGCGGAGCCATTGCGATCGCAGTCACGATTGCGCTGGGCCGCGGCAGGTAATAGGGGCGGATACCAAAGGCCAGGATGATGACCTCAATAACCAGCAGCAATACGACCACAGCCAGCACTGTCTTCGCGGCGCGGACGAGACCGCCCGTCTTGGCGACGGGCGGTGCTGCATTTTGCGTGGCGGAGAGGCTCACAGGCGCCGGTCCGCAACGGGAATCTTATCGAGGAAGCTCGCATTGAAGGCGGCGTCAAGGTCGACGGGTTTCGAGATCACCTTGTACTGTGCAAGCAGATCATTGGCCGAACCGACGGCCTTCTTGTCGATCGTGAAGATGCCGTCTTCGGATGCCTTGCCGGCGATCATCAGCTTCTTGACTTCGCCCAGCATGAATTCCTGCTGGGCGCGGTCGAGCGTCGGCGCAATATTCATGATGATATCGATCGCTTCCTTCTCGTTGGCGAAGGCTTCCTTCCAGCCCTTGATGCTGGCGCGAAGGAATTTCTCGACCAGTTCCGGCTTCTCCTTGATCGTCTGTTCGGAGGTGATCAGGGTGTCGCGCGGAAAGGAGACGCCACTGTCTTCGGGCACGAAGAGCTTCAGGTTGTCGGCACCGACGCGCTGGTTGATGACGTAGAGTTCGTTGTAGCGGGTCGCGGTGACGACATCTATCTGCTTGTCGACGAAAGGCGTGACGGAAACCTGCTGCGGCTGAATGGTCACTTCGGACGGGCTCACGCCGACTTTCGAAAGCATGGCCGAAAGAACATGGTTGGCGCCGGTGAACCAGGTCGTGACCGTCTCGCCCTTGAAGTCGGCAACCGTTTTGACCGGGCCGTCCTTGTGGGCAACAAAGACGAACGGCGTCAACTGGTGGGCAACGCCGATGCAGACGACCGGCAGCCCCTTGTCGCGCGCGGCAAACACGCTGTCGGTGCCTCCAGAAAGGCCGAAGGTGTCGGCGCCGGTGGCGACGAGGTTCTCGGTCAGGAGATTTGGGCCACCTGGATTGATGGTGAGATCAATTCCCTCGTCCTTGTAATAGCCCTTTTCCTTGGCGACATAGAAGCCAGCAAACTGGGCCTGAGTCAGCCACTTTAGGCGAAGACTAGCCCTTTGAAGATCCTGGGCGAAGACCGGCGTCGCGGCAATACCAAGGGTCAAAGCCGCAAAAGCAGCCATCACATTGCGTCTGTTCAGCATGGAGCCTCTCTATTGGTTATCGTTGTTATTCTCGCTCTCCGCCCAGTTTATTGACGGTAGTTCGATCCTTCCCTGTCCAGTTGACGCAGGAAGGCCGGCCACTCCCGTTCGCCGGCAATCAGAATGTCCCCCTTGCTTTCCCAAAATTGCCGCGCAGCCTTTTCGCACACCTCGTGCGGCGGAACGACGAGTTCTGCGCCGGATGCGGTGGAGGCCTGCAGATCAAGCTGGATGCGGGCAGCGCGTTCGAAATAGTAGAGCAGCATGAACGCTTCGCCCGGCGTGCGGCCAACCGTCAGGATGCCATGATTGCGCATCAGCATGACTCGGTTGTCACCCAGGTGGTTGATGATCCGTTCCTGCTCTTCGAGAGCGATCGCCACACCCTCATAGCCATGAAAGGCCTGGCGCTGGTAAAAGCGCATAGCGAACTGGCTAAGCGGCAAAAGCCCGTCTTTCTGGCAGGAGACTGCAACGCTAGCGTCCGAATGCGTGTGCAGCACGCAGGCGGCGTCATGGCTCGACTTGTGGATGGCGCCATGGATGACGAAGGCGGCCTTGTTCACCGAATAGGGTGTATCGTCCAGCTTGTTGCCCTCGGTGTCGATCCGCACCAGGCTGGATGCGGTGATTTCCTCGAACAGGAAGCCGTAGGGGTTTAGGAGGAATTGGTCGTCATGGCCCGGAACCCGCATGGAAATATGGTTGTAGATGAGGTCGTCCATGCCAAGACGCGCCACCATGCGGTAGCATGCGGCAAGATCAACGCGGGCCTTCCATTCTGCTTCGGGAATATGGGTCGGGCGGTTCGAATAATGTTCGGTCATCCTCAATCCTTGTCTGCGAGAGCCGCGCATCCCAACGGACACGCAAAAAGGCGCTCAACTCATTGCATCCGGGCATCATGCCCCGCGCGGACCGGCGCGACGCGCCGACAGTTCGTTGTCATTTCAGTGTCCGGCAACCATGAAGGACTTCATGCTTTCCTCCTCGATCGCCTCGAGCAGGGTCTTCTTCAGCGCGATGAATTCCGGGGCAGTGACGATATCGGCCTTGCGCGGACGCGGCAGGTTGACGGGTTGTTCGAGCTTTACCCGGCCGGGGCGCGCCGTCATCACCAGCACTCGGTCGCCGAGGAAGATCGCCTCATCCACATCATGAGTGATGAAGAGCACGGTGCGTTTGTGCTTCTGCCAGACATCGAGCAGCCAGCGCTGCATCATCGTGCGCGTCAGCGCATCGAGCGCGCCGAACGGTTCGTCGAGCAGCATCAGATCGCGCTTGAACAGGAAGGTCCGCATCAGCGCAACGCGCTGGCGCATGCCGCCGGACAGTTGGTTGGGATACTGGTTTTCGAAGCCCGCCAGACCGAACTCCGGCAGCATTTCCAGCGCCTGCCTGCGCGCCTCGGCCCGCGGCATGCCCTCGACCTCAAGCGCCAGGATGGCGTTGTCGATGACATTGCGCCAGGGCAGCAGCAAGTCGCGCTGCGGCATGAAGGAAACCTGACCGAGCAGGTCCGACGCCACGGAGCTCTGCCCCTTGAAGCGCAGCACATTGCCGGCATCGGGCTCTTCCAGGCCCGCGAGAATGTTGAAAAGCGTACTCTTGCCGCAGCCGGACGGACCAACGACCGTCACCAGTTCGCCCGGCTGGATCGAAACCTGCAGGTCCTGCAGCGCCTTCACATTGCCGAAAGTCTTGGAGACATTGCGCATGTCGATCAGCGGCTTGCCTTCCTCCAGCGGTTCAGCCTTGTGGAGCGCCGTCGGCGTGCCCTTGGTCTGGGATAGCCGCAGCAGATCAACCAATCCCATCGCGCCCGCCGAACCGCTGCTGCCCGCACCGCAATTGTCAAAGGTGATTGTCATTTTGATGCTCCTGCGTATGCAGTTATCGTTCAAAAGGATGCAAGCAAGCGGCGTGCCAAGTCGGAATCCAGTACAGCTTTAGCTTTTTTCGCCAGACGTCGCCTTTCTCCAAGACAAAAGAGGGTGGTGAACGTGATATTCACCCTTTTGGATACGAAATAATATTTTTTGCATTCTCAAATACGTTTTTGGTGCGCAAAATTGCATCCCTCATTGGCATCGCCTGATAGAAAATAAGGCAGCCCGGCACGCCATTGTCGGCCGTGGACTTACAGACCCTTTCAGGAGAGGGCCTGCTTCAACATTCTGAAGAAACCGTCATTCGAGGCCTCTTCGATGACGCGGGCATTGACCTTGTATTCCGGCCAGCGATTGCCAAGCACGGGCGGATGAACCGCAGAAAATCCGCGCGTGATTTCGCCGGCGGTCTCAATCCTGACAACCGCGTCACGCGCCTTCATTATCAGGGCCGGATTCAGCGCGCAGGCGCAAGTCAGGGAATCCGGATGCGTGCTCATCGGTCGGCCGTAACGGGCCTCCGCTGTCTGCCGCGGAACCGCCGAAACCTTGCTGTAGAATTCCGAGAGGGGCGTGTTCATCGCGAAGATCTCGTTCAACTGGTCACCTTCGAACACGCTTGAGCGCAGCGTCAGCGTCCAGGTGGACAGCGTAATGTTGAAGCCCGCCTCGAAGACGATCTTTGCCGCCTCGGGGTCGATGAAGAAATTATACTCTGCGCAAGGAGTGATGTTGCCGACCGAATTGTCGGTCCCCCCCATGATCCACAGATGACGCACCGCTTTGGCAATCCGCGGCTCCTTCATCACGGCAAGGGCGATATTGGTCAGCGGCGCCTGTGCCAGAATATCGATCTCACCGGGCTCGGCCATGACGCGCTCGATGATGGCGTCGACGGCGTGCTGCGTTTCCGGGCGCTGTCTGGCGAGCGGCAGGTTTGCGCCGCTCATCCCGTCATTGCCGTGCATGGTCGAGGCTTCCCACGGCTTGACCATGGGCCGCCTTGCGCCGCAATAGACCGGAACCTTGCCGGAGAATCCCGCCGCCTCAATCGTCGCCAGCGCGTTTTCGACCTGCTGGTCGAAGGGAACATTGCCGACGCAAATGGTAACGGCCTCAAGCGTGGAGCCTGGGGTCCGCATCGCAAGCAGGAGCGAATAGGTATCGTCTCCTGCGGTGTCTGTGTCGATGATCAGCCGCATTTCAATAGAACTCGAAGCCCATGGTGCGGGCGTGGTAGTGGAGGCCTCCGTCCTGCACGATCAGGAATTCGGCGCGTGTATCGCCGTCGTTGTGGTGGCTATGCTTTGCCGCCGGTGGCGTCACGAGCGTTGCCCAGGGAGACCAGTCGCATTTCGCATCGGCAACCATGGAATAGGCTGGATCGCCGGCAACCACGAGCGTGATGGCAGCGGAATTGTGCTTGTGCGGCGGTTGGAAGCTCTTCGGCTTCAGCGTGTTCAGTGACAGCGTCATGGTCGGGGTGATGTTGCGGGACGCCTCGGTCTCTTCCGCGGAGAAGATCAGCGCATGGCCGGAGGTGCTGGCATTGGCGTTGGAGCCATAGACGACATCCAGCTGATGGACGATCTCGTCGGCCGGATAGTGGACGAAGCAGACGGCCGCCTCCTCGCCGGTAATCGGCGCGGACGTATCGAATTTCAGCTGCGGATCGTTGCCGACCGCCCAGAACAGGCTGTCTTCGCTGGCGGTGATCTTGGCCGGCACGCCGCCCGGCAGCAGGAAGACATCAGCCTTGCCGAGCTTGGCGCCTTCTTCGCCAACCGAAAGTTCCGCCTCGCCGCCGATCATGTACCAGATCGAGGCCGTGTTGATAAGCGTGGCGTCGAGCGTTTCGCCGGCCTTGACGACGGCATAGCGGGCGAGCATCAGCGGCGTGGTCGCCGGGAATGCACATTTCATCTCACCCGAGAGGTCGCAATCGATGAAGCCGGTCGCCTGCATCTGCAATGCCTTGGCCGGCTCGTCGGTGAAGATCTTGCCAGGGACCGGGGGAAGCTTGATGTTGAAGGCGTTGCCGGAATTGAAGTAGCGGCTCCGTGCTTCCGCTTCCGTTGCCGGGCTGCGCGGAAGTTGGACCGGCATTTCGGCCATGTCGTGGGCAGTGCTCATCATGCATCTCCTTGGTTGATTGAAAGACCCGATTGCTCGAGCAGAATATCGAGAAGAACAGTCGCTCCGGCGGCCACGTGGCTGGGTTCAGCCCATTCGTCGGGATGGTGACTGATCCCGTCGCGGCAGGGAATGAAGATCATCGCGCTCGGCGCAAGCCCGGCAATATGGCGCGCATCGTGACCGGCGGCAGACAGCAGATCGAGCGCCGGATAGACGTGGCGCGCGGCGGAGCGGCGGATCGCCTCCCGCAGATTGGGATCGAAACTGTTGGACGGCGCATCGACGAGATGCTTGATGTCAAGGCCGCAGGGTGCAGCCTTATCGGCGAGGGCTGCTTCCAGCCGCTTGCCGAAGAGGTCGAGCTTGGCATTGTCGGGATGGCGCAGGTCGATACGGAAGCGAACGCAAGCCGGCACGACGGACGGCGCGTTCGGCTCCACCTCCAGGCGGCCGATGGTGAACCTGACGTCATCGTCGCCGGCGACGGCCGCCTGCATCGCAAGCGCCACGCGGGCAAAAGCCTGCAGTGCATCCTGGCGACGCTCCATCGGTTCGGTGCCGGCATGGGCTTCCCGCCCGATCAGCGTCATCTCGTAGGTCTTCTTGCCCTGGATGCCCGTCACGATGCCGATTACGGCGCCGGTCTGCTCCAGAAAGTCGGCCTGTTCGATATGGGGCTCGATATAGGCATGGATCGGAAAGCCGATAGCCTGCGGCACAAGCTCCGGAAAGGCGCCATGGACACCCGCAAGCGCCTTGCCGACGCTGATGCCCTCGCCATCCTTAACGGCCATCACCTCATCGAAAGGCCGCTTGCCTGCAAAAAGCTCGGAGCCCATCATGCCCGGCGCGAAGCGGCTGCCTTCCTCGTTCATCCAGGCGACCACCACGATTGATCGCGCAGGTGCAAGTCCGGATTCAGCAATTGCAGTCACCGCCTCGAGGGCTGCAAGCGTGCCGAACGCCCCATCAAAAAGACCGCCCGTCGGCTGGCTGTCGATGTGACTGCCGGCGACGACGGGCGCAAGGTGAGGAGACGTACCGCGCAGGGTGAGGAAAAGATTGCCGGCCGCATCTGTCGAAGCGACGAGTCCGGCCTCCGCGCCCCAAGCGATGATGCGGCGCCAGGCCAGGATTTCTTCGGCCGAAAGCGCCTGGCGATTGACACCCTTTTCTGGCAGGGCGCCATCTTCGCCGAGCGCCATCAGTCGCGCCCAGAGCCTGTCTGCGGAGATCTTGGGGGCGCCGACCATCGGGTTACTCCGTCCGCATGACCTGACCAGGATCGGCGCGCGGATCGCGCATCTTCCAGGCACCTTGTTCGACCTGGGCGATGAAATCCGACACCATGGCATTGAACAGCGCCGGCTCTTCGAGGTTCAGCGTGTGGCCGGTCTTCGGCAGGATCGCTAGGCCGCAGGCCGGAAGCATCTTCTTCAGATAGATCGACGGCTGCAGGCAATGATCATCCTCGTCGCCGGTCATGACCAGCGCCGGAACCATCATCTGCTTCAGCTCCTCTTCGAGATCCCAGAAGGACGGACGGCGGCACTGCACGCCGCGCATCGTGTTAGCGGCACCGACAGCGGAATGGTGCGACAGCCGTTCGGCGAATGCCGCCCAGCCCCGCGGGTCCTTGTTCTGGAACTGGACACGGCTGGCGCCAAGCGAATAGATCTTCGAGAAGGCGACCGGGGCCTTCTCGAAATTGTCGGCAACCTTCAGCGAGGTGTTGCGGAAGTAGTCTGCCGTTTCCCGCTCCGTGCCGTAGCCTGCGCCGGCGATCGTCAGCGACAGCGCCCGCTCGGGAAAACGCAGGCCGAAATGCAGCGTCGCAAAGCCGCCCATCGACAGGCCGACGATATGCGCTTTCTCGATGCCGAGCGCATCGAGAATGGCCACCGCGTCTTCGGCAGCGATCGCCTGCGAATATTTCTCGACATCGTCAGGAATATCGGAGGGCGCATAGCCGCGCGCCGCATAGGTGATGCAGCGGTGACGGCGGGCAAAGAAGCTCATCTGCGGTTCCCACGCATCGTAGTTGCCGCCGAATTCGTGGATGAACAGGATCGGCGTGCCGTCCTCACCCGCTGTTTCGTAGTAAAGCTTCGTTCCATCCTTGGCGGTGGCAAACATTGAGAGCCTCTTTGCGTCGTCTGATAGATGGTTGTCCGGCCCTAAAACAGGGCCGGCACGTCGTTGAGGGTACGTGCGGTTTCGATGTAGCGCGGCAGCCCTTCACAGAAGCGCTCCGCCCAGGCGCCGGGCACGGACGTCGAGACCTTGATGAAGCGGTCGCCGAAGATCGCCGTATGATAGCGGCCCTGACGGATCATCACACCTTCGCGGCGTGCCGCCTCGACGATCGCTTCCGGCGAGACACCGGTCGATGCCGTTTCGAGCACGAGGAAGTTCCCGTGCGACACTGGGATTGGAACAGAAAGACCAGCGGCCTTGGCAGCTTCGATGATCATCGCCTTGTTGGCACGGTCGATCGCCCGCACATCCCGCATCCATTCCGCCTTCACGGACAGACCCGCCATGGCGGCGCGCTGCGCGACAACCGATGCGCCGAGAACGGAGGTGGAAACCGACGAGAACTCGTCGATCAGGCCGGGTTCGGCAGCCAGTGCGCCTATGCGCATGCCGGCAAGACCCAGCCACTTCGAGAAGCTCAGCGAGACGACCGTACCCTCGGGCGCCACCTGCAGCACAGGCGTATGGCCATCGGCGAAATCGCGATAGGTGCAATCGTGGATCATCAGCGCGCCGACCGAGCGGGCGATCTCGGCAAAGGCCTCGATCTCCTCGCGCTCGTAGCGGATGCCGAGCGGATTGTTCGGATCGACGATGTAGATGATCGCGCAACGCCCATCGACGGTGGCCTTCAGGGCTTCTGGCGTCAGCTTGTAATTGGTCGCCGGATCGTAAATCGGGATCTGGATGACAGTCGCGCCGGCCTGTTCGGCAAAGAGACACGGCCATTTCCAGGTCGGATCGGTGGTGACCAGCGTCGTGCCGGGCTTGGCGCGCGCCTTGCAGACCATGGCGAGCGCATTGACGCCGCCCTCGGTGACGAGGGCGTCGGCGGAGGCCACGCCAAGGTCGGAGACGATGGTGGTGCGCAGCGCCTCGAAACCCATTGGCGGGGCATAGGCATTGAATTCGCCGGCCTCGACCGAACGGACCATTGCCTCCGTCACGGCCGGATGGGCCGGGACGTGATTGGTATTCTGACCCATCCATGCCAGATCCGGCGTCGAGAACAGGTCGTCGAAATAGCGGTTGCGAGTACGAGCGTCGGCCATGGCGATCAGATCACCGAGCCGCGCGCGGCGATGCCGCCGTCGATCGTGACGATGGTGCCGCTGATATAGCCGGCCTTCGGCGATGCCAGGAAGGCACAGAGATCGGCGACCTCTTCGGCCGTTGCCGGACGCTTGCCCGGATATTTGTCGTAAAGCTCTTCCCAGCGCGACTCGTCGCCAAGCATGTCGATCGCCTTGCGCTTCATGATCTTGAACATGCGCGGGGTATCGACCGGGCCAGGATTAATGCCGACGACGCGGATGCCCTCATCCATGCTGCGACCACCGAGCGCCTTGGTGAAGCTCATCAGCGAGGCATTGCCTGTGGAACCTGCGAAATAGGCCGCATCCCAGTTCTCACCGGAATTGCCGATGACGTTGATGATGACGCCGCCCTTGCCCTTGCGGCGCGTCCAGAACTCGCGCGACAGGGTGATATAGCCGAAGACCTTGAGATCGAAGCCACGACGGATCGCCTCATCGGTGACGTCCTCGATCGATCCCGCCGGGATATCGCCGGCATTGTTGATGAGGATGTCATAATCGCCGCAGGCCTTGTCTAGTGCGACCATTGCTTCCGTGGTGCTGAGGTCGGCTTCGTGCACGCTCACCTCGACCGGATACTGGGTCAATTCTGCCTTGAGTTGCTGCATCGCCGCGCCATTGCGCGCCGCGAGATGCAGATGGCACCCCTCGGCTGCAAGCACCTTGGCGGTCGCATGACCGATGCCCTGGGACGCGCCCGTAATCAGCGCCGTCTTCCCCTTAAGATTGAGATCCACCTGCAACTCCTTAATGAATACTTTTATGAGTTATTTGCATACGTAATTTTAGGTCTCTGTCTATGCGAAATCGTCCATCATATGAAATTTTTTTCTGATATTATGCATTATAGTAAAAATTATACCTCAGTATGCCGTTATTTTTTGCAGGATCGATAGGCATTTGCATAATTTATATTCATAATTCAAGCAACAATCAAAAAATGTCATAATGTATACGTTTGACGATTGCGTGAATACGAAAATGACGCCACTGTGCTGCCCTGTGACGGGGTCGATTGGCGACCGTACAAGACGAAAAGATGGAAGACGCAATGGCAGACGTGGCCCTGAAGGCGGTCTCGAAGATCTACGAGACCGCTGAAGCCAATACGATCGAGAACCTCAACCTAGACATAAAGAGCGGCGAATTCGTCGTCCTGGTCGGCCCTTCCGGCTGCGGCAAATCGACGACGTTACGCATGGTGGCTGGGCTGGAAGAATTGACGGACGGCGAGATCTGGATCGGCGGTCGCCGCATCGATGGCCTCGACCCACGCGAGCGCAACATCGCGATGGTGTTCCAGAACTATGCTCTCTATCCGCACATGACCGTGGCGCAGAACATGAGCTTCGGACTGAAGCTTTCCGGCATGGACAAGGCCGAGGTCCGCCGGCGCGTGGAAGACGCGGCCGGGATCCTTGACATTGCCGCGCTTCTCGACCGTCGCCCCAAGCAGCTGTCCGGTGGTCAGCGCCAGCGCGTTGCCATGGGGCGCGCCATGGTGCGCAATCCGGCGGTCTTCCTGTTCGACGAACCGCTCTCCAATCTCGATGCCAAGCTCCGCGGTCAGATGCGCACGGAGATCCGCCGACTCCACAAGCGCCTACAAGCAACCACCCTTTACGTGACGCATGACCAGGTGGAGGCGATGACGCTTGCCGATCGCGTCATCGTGCTCAACAAGGGCGTGATCGAACAGCAGGGCACACCCCAGGATGTTTACGAGCGGCCCGCAACGCGTTTCGTCGCGGGCTTCATCGGCAGTCCTTCCATGAATCTCCTCAATGCTAGAGTCGAGGTCAGGGACGACAGGCCGGTACTTGTGATCGGCAACCAGCATCTCGGCGTTCCGGATGCTCGCCGTTCAGCGGTGCTTCCCTACATCGGCAAGACGGTCGATGTAGGGCTGCGCCCCGAGCATTTTTCAGTCGGCGGTAAAAACGCGTTTTCCGTGCTGGTTGATATGGCCGAACTACTCGGTCCCAGCATTCTCATCCATTTCAACCTCGCGGGAACAGTCTGTTCCGCCATGGTGCCACCAAGCCTCGCTGCACGCGAAGGCAATCTCCAGCAATTGACCATTGCGACCGACCAGATGTCACTTTTCGATCCGGATACCGGCCGCGCGATTTAAAGCCGCCGGATGACCAAAGTGCCTGCAAGACAAAGAACGACGGAGAACAGCGAATGAAAGCCAGACATCTTCTTTTTGCCGGACTGTTGAGCGCTACAGCGCTTTGCGGCACTGGCGCCCTTGCGCAGGATACGGTTGCCTGCACCGGCGAGACTGTTACGCTGCGTATTCTGCGCACGCCCGGCAACTACCCCTATCCGGCGCCGATGGAAGCCTGGCAGAAAGACCACCCGTGCGTCAAATTCGAGATCAACGAAGTTCCCTTCGCGCAGTTGGCGGACACGATCTCGGTTCAGGCGGCAAGCTCCAATCCGCCTGATATTCTCGTCTATGACGGCCCCAACACCCAGTCTTATGCCGCAGCCGGCATCCTTCTGCCGATCACCAAGTATCTTCCAAAGGGCTGGGAGGAGGATATCCTACCGGCGACCAAGGTGGAACACAGCTACAATGGCGAAGTCTATTCGCCTGGTATCGAGCAGACCACCGTTGCCATGTATTACAACAAGAAGCTCGTTGAAGCCGCCGGCATAAAGCCGCCGCAAACGCTGGAGGATTCCTGGACCTGGCCGCGGGCTCTCGAAGCATTCAAGAAATGCCAGCAGGGTCCCGCCGGCTCGCCGACCGTTTGGGGCCTTGGCCCGACCCGCTTCGGTAACGGCCAGCCCGGCCTCGTCTATCAGGACCTGATCTATCAACGTTCCGCCGGCGATCCGAAGGCAGATCCGTCGAGCTCCGCCTACAAGACCTTCTGGGCGCTGTCGCCCGATGGCAGGTCCGTTGAAGGCTACCTGAACACGCCGGAAGCGATCGAAGCCCTCAAGTTCTACGGCTCTCTCTTCAATTCCGAAGGCGTCGCGCCAAAGGTCGGCATTCCGAACGCCTTCTTCGACGGCAAAGCCTGTTTCTACATCGATACGCCGGCAGCTGGCAGCGCGCTTCTGAAGGATCCGAAGATCGAATGGGGCATCACACCCATTCCGCACTTCAAGACTCCTATCGTCCATACCGGCTCGACGACCATCGGGGTGACAGCGCGCTCCAAGCATCCGGACATCGCCGCACAGTTCGTGATCGACATGTCTTGGGGCGAATATGCCTATATGAACGTCAGCCAGCGCGGCAACCTCCCGACGCTGAAGAGCCTGTTCTCGCGCTTCCCCGTCTACAAGGACTATCCGATGAAGATCTTCGTGGACGAGCTTCAGGAATGGGGCCAGCCACGTCCTCCGGGTCCGAAGTTTGCCCAGTACGACAAGCTGGTCACAGACGCGCTTCGCGGCGTCGCCTTCGGCGGAGATCCGACGCAGCTGATGTCGGATGCCGAAAAGAAAGTTCAGCGCATCCTGGACCGATAAGCAATCGTGGACGCAAGCATGTCAGCCTCAGATACAAACCAATCCGCTTCTTCAAATCGACTGTCGGAGCGGCGAAGGCCCGCGACCCGGCGCCAGAAGCGGGACCGGCTCTTTGCGGCTGGTTTCCTCGCGCCCTTCATGATCCTGCTGCTGGTCTTCCAGTATGTGCCTCTGCTGCTGATGGCCCGCAACAGCGTCTTTGACTACAGCCTGCTCAATCCAGCGGCAGAGAAATTCGTCGGATTGCGCAATTTCACCGACATGATTGAATATGAGGATGCCGGAACCAGTTTCGGCATCACTTTCCTCTTCGCTCTGGGCGTCGTCGTCTTCGTCATTCCGATCGCCTTTTCGTTGGCACTGTTTCTGAATTCCAAGCTTCCCACTCGAGGACTCGTGCGCACCATGATCATGCTGCCGGTGGTCACCTCGACCGTCGTCGTCGCAACCATGTGGTCCTTCCTGCTCGATCCGTCCAACGGCCTGATCAACGGCGTGCTGAACATCGTCGGAATCGGCAACCAGCCCTTCCTGACCTCGACTTCACAGGCTCTGCCGGCATTGATCGCCCTGACACTGTGGCAGCAGGTGGGCTTCGGAGCCATCCTGTTTCTCGCCGGCCTTCAGGGTCTGCCCGGAGATCTGACGGAGGCGGCCCGCATCGATGGCGCGACACGCCGGCAGGTGCTTTGGAACATTACAATTCCGCTCTTGTCGCGCACGACGCTGTTCGTCGTCGTCATCATGACGGTGTTTTCGCTTCAGGCCTTCGCGCCGGCCTTCCTGATGACCCAAGGCGGGCCGCAGGAGGCCACCAACCTCATTGTCTACCACATCTACAACACCGCCTTCATCATGCAGCAGGCAGGCTACGCCTCGGCGCTCTCCGTTGCACTGCTCCTCACCGTACTCGTCATCTCGATGATCCAGATGGCGCTGCTACGCTCCAGATGGAACTACTGACATGAAGACAATCGACATTCGGCGTGGCGCCACCGTCAGCGCGATCATCCTCATCATTGTCTGCTGCTTCTTGGCGCCTTATGCCTGGATCGTCTCATCCTCCTTCAAGAGCCAGCTCACACTGTTCGGCGACGTGACGCCGCTGTCCTGGCGCGCTTTCTTTCCGGTGCACGGCACGATCGAGAATTACCAGACTCTGTTTGCACGCACGAATGTCTTGTCCGCACTGTTGAATACGGCGATCGTCGCCGGGGGCCAGGTGCTGTTCACGCTTCTTCTCTGCTCGATGGCCGCCTACGCGCTGACCCGCATCAGTTTTCCCGGCGCCAAGCTTGTCTTCGGCTTGATCCTCATCACCTTCCTGCTCCCCATCGAGGCACTCATGGTGCCGCTCTACCAAGTGGTTTCGGGTCTAGGTCTTTCGAATACTCTGCTTGGCGTCATGATTCCTTGGGTCGCCAGCCCCTTCGGCCTTTTCCTCCTCAAGCAGGCGTTTGAAGAGCTTCCAGTCGAACTTGAGGATGCCGCCAGAATCGATGGCGCGGGCCACGCCCGGATCTTCTGGTCGATCGTGCTTCCAAATGTGAAGGTACCGATGTTAACCCTTGGCCTCATCACCTTCCTGTTCTCCTGGAACAGCTTCCTGTGGCCGCTCGTTATCGTTCAGGATCCTGCCCGCCAAGTGATCCAGGTCGCGATCGCCCAGCAGGGCTCTCCGACGCAGCTACCGAATTGGGGCGAGACCTTCGCTGGCGCGACAGTCGCGACCCTGCCGCTGATCATCCTCTTCCTGCTGCTCCAAAAATACTTCACCCAAGGCATGGCCACGAGCGGCATCAAGGGCTGAGATGAACGGCGAAACAATGATGACTAAAAGTTTGACAAGGCTCGATGCACCTTTTGGCGGCCAAATCGGTTACCGGATCGAAGGTAATGCGGGATCCTGGCTCGTGCTCGTCCACGGCTGGTGTGGAAGTGCAAATCACTGGGACTTGATCGCACCGAAGCTTGCCCGCGACCACCAGATCCTGATTGTCTCGCACCCTGGCTTCGGCGGCATGGCGGAGCCCCCGGCGACCGGACAGACAATCAGGGCGATGGGCGCTGCTGTCGCGCATATCCTAGACCATCTCGACATAAAAGGCTCAATCTTGATCGGACACTCGATGGGCGGACCGATCTCGACGGAAATCGCGATTGCTGCACCGAACCGCGTTGCGGGCTTGATCGGCCTGGATACGCTATCGGATCGCGACTATTACGGCCGCGTGCCGGACGAAGAGATTAGAACGCGGCACGACGACTTCGCACCCGATTATCATGGCAACATGCGGCGCATGGTTGACAACATTGTCCATCCCACGACCTCGCCTGCGATGCGGGCATTGCTGACGGAAGGAATGATCGCTGCGGCCCGTCCGGACTTTGCGCTCGACGTCAAGGACGATCTGTTCCTTTGGAATGCGGAAGATCGCTGGCCGCTGGTCAAATGCCCGAAGATATTGCTCAACTCTCCCCATGTGGCGCGCCTGGCCCACCCTGATCCGATGCCTTGTTTTGCAGAGACTTCAATCGAAACCTATGAATCCGGACATTTTCCGATGATCGAGGCACCAGCTCTGATTGTGGAAAAGCTTAGGACATGTATCGCCAAGCTGGCATCCGCGCGCAACAGAGATTGAATACAGAGATCAACAAATTGTATAAGCAACCAGCGAATCCGATAGGGAATTCGCCGGAAGGTAGGGTTCGCCTTGAATAAGAATGATAATCGCGCAGCCATGGTGGTGCCGGCCCGCGCGCCAACCCGGTCGGGTGAGTTGCGTGAGCAGCTGGAGCAGATGATCCTCGACGGCAGCTTGCCGCCCGGCGAGCGCCTTGACGAAATGGACCTTGCCCGCCGGTTCGGGCTTTCGCGGACACCCGTGCGCGAAGCAATCAAGTCGCTGCTCGCGATCGGCCTTGTCGAGACACGCGGGCGCCAGGGCACCCATGTCACCATACTCTCCATTCCGGCTCTGATCGAAATGTTCGATGTCATGGCCTCGCTCGAAGGCCTCTGTGCAAAACTCGCGGCACGGCGCGCCATGCTCGCCGAGAGGGCGGCAATGCGCAAAGTCCATGCCGATCTCGTCAAGGCCTACGAGGTCGGAGATCCCGTAGCCTTCTACAAGGTCAACCAGGAATTCCACGATCTGCTATATGCCGCCGCGCACACGCATTTCATCGCCGATCAGGCGATCCAGCTACGCCGGCGCATCGGCGCTTATCGTCTGCGCGCGACCTATCAGCCAGGCCGAATGCTCAGTACATTGAGCGAACACGTCCGCATCATGGACGCGATCGATGCCGGCGATCCAGAAGCCGCGCAAAGGGCAGCGAGCGAGCACGTGCAGTTGCTGGGTGACCAGTTGACCGATTTTATCTCATCTTTACCGCCCAGCATGGCTCGGGCGCAATAAGGTTCAACTCTTCACAATTCACATCAACGCAACATGTCAAGCTCTATGTCCGTTGCGCAGATTTTGTCCACATTCGTGAGGAGTCTAGCCAGAAGCCATGACGGTGGCGTCGCCGTCTGTGATTACCGCCCGTTTGCAAGAAGTTTCTGAGCTTTTGAACATCTGATCGAGTGCGGTCTTCTGTCAGGCATTTTCGATTTGCGGTACTTTCAGAAGCCGCGGGCCGGTATGGTGATCTGCGGAACGGAGCCAAATCTGAACAGCGAGCTCTTCGCTCGTTCCTTTTTCTTGGCTTTCCCACTCCATATCCGTTCGATCATTGCGCCCATTCAGGTCTACTTCAACCCGCCGCAGCACATCCCCCCGCGGCGTAGAAAAGGCCGAAAACCACTTACGGATCGGTCCCAAACCGTTCAGACAAACCGAGCCATCTCTGTCAGGCCGTCAACAAGGTGGCAAGTGCTTGCAGGAAATGATCGTTTTCGCCAACGGAGCCGATACTGGTGCGGATGAAGCTCTCGTAACCCTTCTGTTTCCAGGGTTTCACGATAACGCCGTCGGACAGGAGCTGTTCGGCGAAATTGATCGCATTGGCACCGCAGTCGAAAAACAAGAAATTGCCTTTCGATGGTGCGACTTTGAGGTTGAGAACACTTAGCCGATCCGCTACGCGCTTGCGTTCGCCTAGTGCCAGCTCGACTGTCCGCCTTAGGTGGTCCCTGTCCGCAAGTGCTGCAATCGCGGCATGCTGGGCGATAGCGTTGGTGTTGAACGGCGTGCGTACCCGATCGAAGAAGTCGCAGAGTTCGGCGTTGGACGTAATGCCGAAGCCAATTCTCAGGCCGGCAAGGCCAAAAGCTTTTGAAAAGGTCCTCAGGACAACCCAATTCCTGTCTGTTCCTGCAAGCATTTCGGCTGCTGAGGGATAATCGTCGCCATACGCGTATTCGGCGTAGGCTTCATCCACGACCAGCAGCGTCTCACTATCCAGCGCGTCGATGAAATCAGTGAACTCAGTGGGATTGAGCCAGGAGCCGACCGGGTTCATCGGATTGGCGAACATGATCATCCGGGGTTTGCGCTTTGCCGCTTCGATCAGGCCTGGCACATCGATAGTCAGGTCTTGCAGGACCTCAATACGTTCCACCTTGCCGCCCATGAGTGCAGCATAGTCTTCATGCAGCGGAAACGACGGATAGAGGGTTGTCACCGTGTCTCCGGGCCTTACGACAGCACGGCATATCACGCCGATCAGGTCTTCGGAGCCATTTCCGAGAATGACTTGCGTGGCTGTGACGCTGAACTCTCTGGCGATGGCTTCGCACAGTTCTCGGCCCTTCGGATCAGGATATAGCCGCACCAGATCATGCAGCCCTCCTTCAAACCTGAGAGAGCCGTCTGGGGCTCCGAGAGGGTTCTCGTTCGAGCCAAGCTTCGAAATCGACTTCGGCTGATAGCGCTGGCGCACCTCGTCCAGCGTGAGCCCCGCATTGTACGGCGGTATGCCAACGACCTCTTCACGAATCAGCTTTCGCGTATCAGACATTTCTATCTCCCGGTTGGAACGCCACGCAGACCATAGGAGCAAATTTTCGACCTGTCGACATATGTATAGACATAAAATGGAAAAGCTGGTTCTATTCACGGAACGCGATAGGAGATCAGGATGGCAGGTAATATCTTTAGCCTTGACGGTCGGGTTGCAGTCGTCACAGGCGCGAGCCGGGGACTAGGTCAAGCGATCGCGCTTGCCCTAGCTGACGCGGGAGCCGATCTTTGCATCACCGCGCGCGACGAAGGGTCGCTTGCCGAGACCCGGGGTCGGATCGAAGAACGTGGACGAAAATGCTTCGCGGCGGCACAGGACGTCAACGATGTGCCCTCCATTGAACGCGTCCTCGATCAATTTGCGGCTTCAGCGGGCCGTATCGACATTCTTGTCAACAATGCCGGAATGGAGCAGGTCGCGCCTTCGCTCGATGTCGACGAGAAACTCTGGGACCAGATCGTTGGAACCAACCTGAAAGGCGCATTTTTCTGGGCTCAAGCGGCTGCGAAGCGGATGTCAACGCAGCCCCAGGGCGGCAACATCGTCAACCTGTGCTCCCTTACCTCTTTTGTCGGCATCCCCACCGCTGTCCCATACGGGTCGTCGAAATCCGGCCTGCTCGGGATGACAAGAGCGCTCGCGGTCGAGTGGTCCGCTTCGGGGATACGCGTCAATGCCATAGCTCCCGGATATTTCCGCACGGCGATGACCGAAGGCTTTTACGAAGATGGCGCGTGGCAGTCTCGGATGCTGGAAAAAATTCCGCAAAGGCGATTTGGAGACGCGTCGGACATCGGTGGCGCGGTCGTGTTCCTCGTTAGCGACGCTGCGGGCTACATCACCGGTCATTGCCTTCCTGTTGATGGCGGTTTTTTGGCCTCCATCTAAGAAATGGGCAAACACCATAAAAAACATTTGATGGTGCATGCATGCACATGTATGTACATCTAAAGACAAGTGATAAAAGTGGAACATCGAGGCCATAGGCTTCGTTGACCAGGCGTTGCGCACCGCCTGGTCTCGAATACGCGTAAAATCAAACGGGGAGCTTCCCCAATCATGCCGGCACCGATACCTCGGCGGGCAATGGGGAACTCTACTCTAATGCGGTTACAGCCTAAGCGATGAGCTTGAGCGACGGCTGTTATCGCTTGCCATTCCGCCTCGTCAACGGCCTTAAAAAGGGTATGTGTAATGACTGAAGTCTCCTTCTACGAATATTCGAATCTCAGCTCGGAAGAGAAAAACGCCCTTCTCCGCCGTTCGGAAACCGATATTTCGGGCTTCATCGAAAAAGTCAGGCCGATCCTTGAGGCCGTCCGCACCGAAGGTGATCGCGCCGTCGCACGCTTTGGCCGCGATTTGGACAAGGCCGACATTTCCGAAGCAACCATAAAGGTGACGGAGGCCGAATTCGACGCAGCTTTCAAGCTCGTCAGCGAAGATGTAATCGATGCCATCAAGTTCGGGATCGAGAATATCCGCGTCTTCCACGAAGAGCAAAAACCCGAGGCCATGTGGTTGAAGGAAATTCGACCGGGCGCCTTTGCAGGAGATCGCTTCACGCCGATCCAATCAGTGGCATTGTATGTTCCGCGCGGAAAAGGCTCCTTTCCCTCGGTCACGATGATGACCTCCGTGCCCGCCGTCGTTGCCGGTGTCCCGCATCTGGCCATTGTTACGCCGCCGGCTCCCGATGGCAGCGTCGATGCAGCAACGCTCGTCGCCGCGCATCTGGCCGGCGTCGATACCGTCTACAAGGTGGGCGGCGCGCAGGCCGTGGCGGCAGTTGCCTACGGCACCGAGACGATCAAGCCGGCACTCAAGATCGTCGGCCCCGGCAGCCCTTGGGTCGTGGCCGCCAAGCGTAGTCTGGCCGGCGTCATCGACACCGGACTACCCGCCGGCCCATCGGAAGCGATGATTTTCGCCGACGATACGGTGCATGGCGGTCTCGCAGCCCTCGATCTCCTGATCGAAGCCGAGCATGGCCCCGATTCATCGGCCTATCTGGTCACTCACAGCCGCCGAGTCGCCGAAGAAGCCCTCGCCGCCCTGCCGGAACACTGGGCCCGCATGACCGAGCAGAGAGTGAACTTCTCGAGCACGGTTCTCTCGGGCAAATGCGGCGGCATCGTGCTGACCTCATCGATCGAGGAAAGCTACGCCTTCGTCAACGCCTACGCCCCCGAGCACCTGGAAATCCTGTCCCGCGACCCGTTTTCGCATCTAGGACACATCACCGAGGCGGCCGAGATCCTGATGGGTCCCTACACGCCCGTGAGCATCGGCAATTTCTGCCTGGGCCCGAATGCGGTGCTGCCGACCAGCCGTTGGGCGCGCACATTCGGTCCACTTTCGGTGACCGACTTCGTCAAGCGCAGTTCGATCGGTTATGTCACGGCGCCAGCCTACCCGCTTTTCGCCGCCAATGCGCACAAGCTGGCGGTTTACGAAGGCTTTTCCTCCCACGCCAACGCCGTTTCACCCGTGCGCGATGCCTATCTCAAATTTGGAGACTGATCGATGAAGGCAGTGCGTCTTTACGATGCAATGGACTTGCGCGTCGAGGAGGTCGAAAGACCTTTTCAGCCACCGGCCGGCTTTGTCAACATCGACGTGAGAGCGGCTGGCATCTGCGGCTCGGACCTGCACAATTTCCGCACCGGACAATGGATCTCGCGGCGCCCGTCGACCGCGGGTCATGAATTCTGTGGCCGAATCTCCGCAATCGGTGACGGCGTGGAAGGGCTTTCGGTCGGCGATACCGTCGCAGCGGACTCTCGGATCTATTGCGGTACCTGTCCTGCCTGCGCCTCCGGCCGCACGAATGTCTGCGAGAATCTCGGCTTCGTCGGCGAAGTCTGCGACGGCGGCTTCGCCGAACAGGTGCAACTGCCCGCCAAGCTCGTCATCCGCCACGAACAGTCTCTGGACCCACAGGTTGCCGTGATGGCCGAGCCGCTGGCTGTCGCCCTGCACGCTATTCAGCGGCTGCGCGTCCCGCCGGGTGAACCGGTGCTTCTGATCGGTTGCGGCACGATCGGCGGCCTAAGCGGCCTGCTGTTTTCGCGCCTTCACGATGGCGACCTGCTGTTTTCCGACCTGAGGGCCGATCGCGCCCGGATGGTTGCCGAGATCTGCGGCGGAGCCGCCATCGATTTGGCGCCGGCCGAGATCGCCGCCGGGCTGCGGGGAAGACGGCTGCGCTACGCATTGGACGCCACGGGAAGCACCCAGGCGATCGGCCAGGCCATCGACCTGCTATCGGGCGGTGGCGCACTGGCGCTTGTCGGCATCAGCCACGGACGTCTGGACCTCGATCCCAATATTCTGGTGGAGCGCGAAATAGCGCTGCTCGGCTGCCATGCCTATGAGAACGAACTGGCGCAAGCCGTTTCCCTGCTGCCGCAGCTGCAAAAGGAACTTCTGGAATTCAGCGATGTTCTGACATCCCTGGACGAGGTGCCAGATGCCTATCAGCGCCTGCTCGACGGACAAACGAACAAGCTGAAAACCATTGTCCGTATCGCCGAATAGAATGCCGCGCGGCGGCGGATTGGTCTTTTGAAATGGAGCTTAAGAATTTGAGTGAACTTTCGGACTCGGCATCTCCGCTCTACGAGAAGGTCAAGGATTTCGTGCTCGGCAATATCGGCAGCGGCAAATGGGGGCACAACAGCCGGCTGCCGTCGGAACACGAGCTGGTCTCCTCGCTCGGCGTATCGCGCATGACCGTCCACCGAGCGCTTCGGGAGCTGACCACGGAAGGCCATCTGCATCGCGTACAGGGCGTCGGAACTTTTGTCGCGCCGCCAAGGGCGCAGTCGACACTGATCGAAATCAGCAACATCATCACCGAGATCAAGGCGCGCGGCAGCAGGCATCGGGCCGAGATGATCCTGCTCGAGCGGATCGAACATCCGGAACCGGAACTGCTTTTGGCATTCGAATTCAGTAAAAGGCAGCCCGTCGACCACTCCCTCGTCGTCCACTACGAAAACGATGTGCCGGTGCAACTGGAGGAGCGCTACGTCAATACGACGCTGGTCTCCGAGTATCTGGCGCAAGATTTCACGTCGATCGCCACCTACGAATATCTTCAGCGGTGCACGCCGATGACCGAGGTCGAGCACCTTATCAGCGCGGTGCCGGCGACGGCGGAGCACGCCCGGCTCTTGCACATTCGAGAAGGCGACAGCTGCCTCATCCTTTATCGAAAGACCTGGACCGGTCCGATGATCGCCACCGTCAACACATTCACCTATGTCGGCAGCCGCTATTCTCTCGGTAGCCGATACATGGCCCCCGCCAAAAAGAACGCCTGACAACTGCCGGCCACGTCCATCCCTATCGAAGAGCAGAACACATGAGCGACAATACCAGCAGGACAGCGACAATCCGGGATCACGCCAGGAAGCGCGACGGCGTCGCCGAAATGCTGCTCGCTGGCCTGCTCCATGATCTGTTCCAGCTGGACGCCGGCAACGTGGCGATCAACTACGACCAATACAGCCTGAATTCTCTCAACGGCTTTTTCGACGACGGCGATCAGCACTATTTCTTCAAGTTCCATCAGGAGGAGGGCGAAGAGGCGATGAGCGGGGAATACTACCGCGCCGACATCATCGCCCGGGCCGGTCTACCGGTCGATCAGCCACTCATGATGTCGACGTTGCCCGGCGAACAGATACTCGTTTACAAGCGAAGGTCCGATCCGCGCTTTTCCGACGTGTTGCGTGCCCTGGATGTCGAACATGACGCGCGCGCGGCAGAGCAGGCGATCGCCGCCGAGGGACGGCTGAACGAGACCGTCCTTTCGGTCTATCTGAAAACCCTACACCCCGTCACACAGGCTGCGGTCGCCAACGAGCCCGTGCACCGGCTCTTCCATGATCGCCTGATCACCGCACCGGATGCCGTCTATCCCGGCGGGCGCTTTGCAAGCTTCTATGTCGGAAAGAACTTCGCATTTCCCGGTGTCAACCTCTCCTGGGAGGCGTTCTCGGCGGCGCACTTCGTGATCGGCGGCGTCGAGTACGAACGGACAATCGGCGAACTTTTCGACGCAGCCTATACCCGGCTGGCGCCGTCACAACTGGCCGACGGCGGCGGCGTCACGGCCCATGGCGACGCCCATAATGCCAATGTCTGGTACCACCGCCACGACGATCAGGCCGACCTGTCCTTTTTCGATCCCGCCTTTGCTGGCGAGCATATCCCGACCCTTCTCGCCGAAGTGAAGACGACATTCCACAACATCCTCGCCCATCCCTTTTGGCTCTACGACCCCGCCGTCGCCGAGGAAAAGTTCCGGGCAATGGCGCGATATGAGAGTGGCAGGCTCTTTGCCGACTTCGACTGGCACTTGAGCCCGGTTCGCGAAGCATTGCTTGACGTAAAGGCTGCATCAATGTGGAAACCGCTGCTGCGGGAACTCAAAGCCAAAAACATGCTTCCCGCCGATTGGCGGAATGTCATACGACTTGGCCTGTTCCTCTGCCCGACGCTGGTGATGAACCTGCGCGCCGGCGCAAGCACGCACAATCCAACCTCGTCGCTGATCGGCTTTTCCATCGCAGTGATGGCGGGCAGCGAGCCTTCGGACGGTAATGACATGATGACCCGCTTCTTTGACATGATCGATCCGGAACGGAACTGACATGACCATCGTCAATATCGATGATCTTCGTCTTGCAGCAGGCCGCCGACTGCCGAAGATCTTCTTCGACTACATCGACGGCGGCTCCTTCGCGGAAGAGACCCAGTCGCGCAACCGGACGGATTTCGCCTCCCTCCGGCTACGGCAGACTGTTCTCGGTGATCATGCCGAGCCGGACCTGTCGACGGGCTATCTTGGCCGGGAGTACCCCTTGCCCTTCATGTTCGGCCCGGTGGGTTTCCTGGGGCTCTATGCCCGGGATGGCGAGCAGAAGGCAGCGAAGGCAGCCCACGCCGCCGGCATCCCCTTTGCCTTATCGACATTTTCGATCGCCTCACTCGCCAACGTCCGGAGCGTGACGTCAGGGCCTCTGCACTTTCAGCTCTACGTCCTCGAAGATCGCTCACTCTGCGACGAGTTTCTCGCAAGCGCGACTGAAGCGGGTGTCGAGACGCTATACGTCACCGTCGATACCGCCATTACCGCCATTCGTGAGCGTGACGTTCGCAACGGATTTCGATCGCTCACCCGCGTCACCCCGCGGATGTTCCTGAACCTTGCCAGAAAACCCGGCTGGCTGTTCGATGTCGCCGCGCGCGGCATGCCCGGTGTCAGGGCTGTCGAACACCGTCCGGAATTCGGCAAAGGCGCGCTGGAACAGGCGGCCAATCTTTCCCGCGGGATCGACAAGAGATTGTCCTGGAAGGACATCGCCTGGCTCCGTGAGCGCTGGAACGGTCAGCTCGCCATCAATGGCATCCTCACCCCTGAAGATGCCGTGAAAGCTCAGGAATGCGGAGCGGACGGCGTGCTGATCTCGAACCACGGCGGACGGCAGCTCGACGGAGCGATGAGCACGATCGCAGCACTTCCCGGCATCCGCACTGCAGTAGGTCCTGATTTCACATTGATGCTCGACGGTGGCATCAGAAGGGGTACGGACATTATCAAAGCTATCGGGCAAGGCGCCGACGGTGTGATGCTCGGGCGTGCATACACCTATGGACTTGCCGCCGACGGCCAAAAGGGCGCTGCCAAGGCAATTTCGATACTCGCGCGCGAAATTTCGATCAGCATGAGCTTGATGGGTGTCAGCTCAATAGCAGAGCTGAAACAAAGAGGAGCGGAGTTCGTGTTCAAAGAATGAGATATCCATCGAGCCTATCGCGCAACAACCGTGCGATTGAAAGATAGAAGGTGTTTCCATCACTTCCGTCTGCTTTCGCGTCTGTTGCGAGCGTGCCGTGAAGAGTTTGCAACGTCTAGGGAAAATACAGCGAACATATACGTGTCCGGAAATCTTCTTCATGCCCGGATGCAATAAAAAGAAGCGAATGAAGTTGCTGCTTACGCAGTCCAGCCAACGTTAATCGTCAGAAAAGGGGTTCCCATGAAATACTCGTCGATCAAGAGCAAAATCTCCCGCGCCGCTATCGCTTTTGGCGTCATCGGTGTCCTCGCGCATGCGGTTCCGGCAAGCGCCGCCGATGCCATTCCGGCGCAGCCCGAAGCGGGCACGTTCAAGCTCGGTATCGAGCCCTGGCTCGGTTATGGTCAGTGGCATGTTGCTGCCGCCAAGGGCTTCTTCAAAACCGCCAAGCTGGACGACGTAGAACTGGTCAACTTCACAGAAGACAAGGACCTCAACGCTGCCTTGGCCAGCGGCCAGCTCGACGCGGCCAATATCGCGACCCACACGGCCATGGCAATGGTTGCGGCCGGGCTCCCGGTCAAGATCGTTTCCCTCCTGGATTTCAGCCTGTCGGCTGACGCGATCATCGCCGGTAGCGACATCAAGAGCATCACCGATCTCAAGGGCAAGAACGTCGCCTACGAAGAAGGAACGACGAGCGACATTCTCCTGAACTACGCGCTTGCCAGCCACGGCATGACCATCAACGACATCACCAAGGTGCCGATGCCGGCCGCCGACGCCGGCTCGGCGCTTATTGCCGGACGCGTTCCCGTCGCCGTGACATACGAGCCTTACATTTCGTCTGCACGCGCCCAGGACAAGAACGTTCAGATCCTGTTTGCGGCGGGTGAGGACCCGGGGCTCGTATCGGACGTCTTCGTTGTGCGCGACGATGTGCTGAAGTCCAAGCCAGGCCAGGTCCTAGCCATGCTCAAGGCTTGGGACCTCGCTCTTGCGGATTACAAGGCGAACACGAAAGACGCTCGCGCCATTATCGCGAAGGCGGTCGGCGCCTCTCCTGAGGACCTAGTGACGGCGTTCGATGGCGTTCAGTACTATTCCACTGCTGAAGCTCAGAAGGCCTTTGCTGGCGACTTCAAGACCAAGACCTTCGTCAACGTTCTGAAGGCAGCCAAGACCGCAGGCATCCTGACGCAGGACGTCACCGTTGACCAGATGATGGACTCCTCGTTCGTGGACGCTGCGAACAAGTGACGGTCTTGTGGGGAAATACCGAATGTCTGCCTCCGAAGGACTGACCTCATCCAAAAAGGGATCCCGCGCGCAGTCGCGCGCGGGCGTCGGAAGACCGCCGAGCGCATTCCGCATTGGCGATCCACTAAACGGTCGAGCCTATCTTGCGATTGCATTCTCCGTCTTCCTTATCCTGTTCCTCGTTTGGTGGGTGGCGACCGCCACGGGCTGGGTCAAGCCAATCTTTCTGCCGAGCCCAGGATCGGTCTGGGACAAGATGGTCGAACTGACGCTGAACGGAACCCTCTTAAGCGACGCGGGCATCAGCATCTATCGAATGCTCATTGGCTTCGCGATTGCCTCGGCGATGGCTATCCCGATCGGAATCATGATCGGATGCTTCAAGACCTGGGAAGCCGCCATCGAACCGTTTGTGGATTTCGTACGCTATATGCCCGTCGTCGCATTCGTGCCGTTGACGATCCTCTGGGCTGGAACAAGCGACATCCAGAAATTTGTCATTATCTTTATCGGGACGTTCTTCCAGCAAGTCCTGATGGTGATGGACAGCGTGAAAAGGGTCCCGCCGGATTTTGTCGGGCTTGGACGAACCTTGGGCCTGTCCGAGACGAAGATTCTTCGCCGCATTGTGCTGCCATCCTCCCTGCCCGGAATTTGGGACACGCTACGCATCAGTCTCGGCTGGGCCTGGACCTGGCTGGTTCTGGCCGAACTCGTCGCCGCGACCTCGGGACTTGGTTATCGCATCGTCGTGTCGCAGCGTTATTTCCAGACGCAGACGATCATCGGTTACATCCTGCTTCTCGGCGTGCTTGGTCTGCTGACCGACCAGAGCATGAAAGCCCTCGAGCGCGTCTTCTTCCGCTATTCGTCGAGACATTGAAATGATCGAGCCGAAACTTAAAATCGAGTCCCTGAACAAGTGGTACGGTACCTCGAAAAACCGTATACACGCACTTAGCGACATCAATATCGAGCTTGCGGACAACGAGTTTGTGTCACTCGTGGGAGCATCGGGCTGTGGCAAGAGCACGTTGCTGTCGATCGTAGCCGGTCTCCAGGGCTTCGATGACGGTGTCCTGCTGACCGACGACGCACCGATCGTTGGGCCCGGATTGGACCGCGGCGTCGTATTTCAGTCCTACACGCTACTACCCTGGTTGACCGCTCTGCAAAATGTCGAGTTCGCCCTTCAGGCTGCGGGCCTCTCAAGCGCAGAATGCAAGGACGTCGCCCGCCATCACATCAACCTGGTGAAGCTCGACCGTTTTGCCGACGCCTTTCCGTCACAGCTGTCCGGCGGCATGAAGCAGCGTGTCGCGATCGCGCGCGCCCTTTCATACCGGCCAAAAATGCTGTTGATGGATGAGCCGTTCGGGGCACTGGACGCTCTGACGCGCCACCAGATGCAGGAGTTGCTGACCCAGATATGGGAAGAGCATCGGCTCACCGTCCTGTTTGTTACCCACGATGTGGAAGAGGCCGTCTATCTGTCGGACCGCATCATCGCGATGAGCATCAATCCGGGCCGGATAAACACGACTTTCCATGTCGGCCTGGGGCGGCCCCGCAATCAGGACATGATTGCCACGTCGGAGTTCATCGCTTTGCAGAAAGATGTGCTGGCGGCTATACGGTCGGGTTCGCAAGCCGCCGACGATCATTGATCAAATCCGTCGGCATACATTGAGAATATGCCGACGGAAGGCGGTTTTTGGATGCTTTGCAGCTCCCCGTCACTTTCTGAATTTTTCGATGAGGTTGCACATGATCCGTCCGACGTCATTGTCTTCGCCCGACCCAGGTAAGCTCCGATCCACGCGACCGAACTTGCGGAGAAGACCATACTGCACCCTTCTGCGATGATATTGGCCGTACAAGTGGAAACCTGAAATAGAGCCAGACTGCATGGGCGATCATCGACGGCGGAAAACGATGGTTCTTATAGCTGATGGTCGGCGTGGTCATGCCGATCACTTATGCCTGCAATCCTCACGCCCACGACGACATGGCATCACCGGCATCGCGCAATGCCCCCTGATCGCCGAGCAAGACAATTGCTTATCATGCTTATCGGCATCGAAGCCCTAGCCGCTTCACAGCCGGATATGCCCGAGCGGATTCCTCAACGCAGAGCCGGGATTGAAACGCCAAAGATTTGGGTCACCAGTGTCGCAAAGGAAAAACCGGTGCGGCAGCCGAATGCACATTTTTTGATCCACTCGATTGCTTGACACTTTTTTGGCCGGCCCATAGACTTTTGACCAAACGATCAAAAACGTGGGAACAGACAATGACACATGACATCATGCTATCGCGTCGCGCGGTGATCGCGTCGGGCATTGCGCTTGGCGTGAGCGCTCTTGCGCCTGGCGCACGCGCTGCTGCACCGTTGAAAGTGGCCGGCATTCATGCCTCGCCGGTGGAAAACGCGTGGAACTCCTGTCTGCACAAGGCACTTCAGGACGCGGCCAAGGAAGGCGTGATCGAGTATGTGTTCTCCGAGGGCGTATCGGGCACCGACTATCCCCGTGCCATGCGCGAATATGCCGAACAGGGCAACAAGCTGATCATCGGCGAAGCCTATGCGGTGGAAAAAGAAGCGCGCCAGGTGGCCGCCGACTATCCGGACACGGCCTTCGTGCTCGGCTCCAGCGGCGAGGCCGCCGGCGGCAATTTCGGTGTGTTCGGCACCTGGAATCATGACGGCGCCTATCTCGCCGGGATGCTCGCCGGCAAGATGACCAAATCGAACGTCGTCGGCTCGGTCGGCGCGATCCCGATCCCGGAAGTCAACATGCTGATCAACGCGTTTGCCGCAGGCGTCAAGGCAGTCAATCCCGACTGCAAGCATCTCATCTCCTTCATCGGCACCTTCTTCGATCCGCCGAAGGCGCGCGAGGCGGGCCTGGCGCAGATCGATGCCGGTGCCGACATTCTGTTCGGCGAGCGCATCGGTACAGCGGATGCCGCCAAGGAACGTGGCATCAAGTCGGTCGGCTCGCTCATCGACTATACGCCGCGCTATCCGGACACAGTGTTTGCCAATGCCATGTGGTATTTCCGTCCCATCCTCAATGCGGCCATCGCCGACGTCGCCGCCGGCAAGCCGGTCGGCCGCAATTACACGGCCTATGGCCTGATGAAGGATGGCGGCAGCGACATCGTTTATGTGAAGGGCGTGGCGCCGGCGGACGCCGAAGCGGCGATGGAAAAGGTCCGCTTGGATATCAAGGCCGGCACCTTCGAGGTTCCCAAGGTGATGGACCAGCCGAAATAACCCGGCCCAGCCATGCCCAGTCCCCTATCCGCCGATGCCACCGACCTGGCCGGCGCCATCAAGGCCGGAAAGCTCGCCTGCATGGACGCCATGCAGGCTGCCCTTTCCGTTCACGAGCAGCAGGCCGCTCTTGGCGCCATAGCTCATCTTGACGCCGGGATGGGCCTTGCCTCTGCTGAGGCGATGGATCGGGAACGATCGCAGCATCCGAGCCGTTTTGCCGCGCGGCCTTTCGTCGGCGTACCGACGCTTGCCAAAGATCTCGGCGGCCCCTTCGAGGGACTGCCGGTGACGGCGGGCTCGCGTTTGTTCAAGCGCGCGGGCGGCCAGGCCGATAGCGATCTTGCAAGACGCTTTCGCGATGCGGGCTTTTGCCTGTTCGGGCTGACCACCAGCCCGGAGTTCGGCTTCTCACTGGCATCCGAGCCTGCCATCGGCCCGATCTGCCGCAATCCGCTGGACCCTTCCCGCACCGCCGGCGGTTCGTCGGGCGGGGCGGCGGCTGCCGTGGCGGCAGGTATCGTTCCGCTTGCCCACGCCACGGATGCCGGCGGTTCGATCCGTGTGCCGGCCGCATGCTGCGGCCTTGTCGGCCTGAAACCGACGCGGGGAGCGATGCCGGCCGGCCCCTCCTTTGGCAACCATCTCGGCGGCATTGCCAGCGAGTTTGCCGTGACGCGCTCGGTGCGCGATGCCACTCGCCTCCTTGAGTCCCTCAGCGGCGAAACCAAGGGACCGTTTGCGGATATCGAGTGGGTCGCAGCGCAAGCGGGACCGCTGCGGATCGGCTTGCTTGCCGACACAGGCGTACGCTATCTCACCGCACCCGAACGGCTGCAGGCCGTCGAAGCGGCGGCGCGCCTTCTCGAAACACAAGGGCACCGGATCGTCCCGCTCGCCTGGAGCGATGTCGAACAGCCGGTCGCCGCCAGCGGGCGCGCCTTTGGCGATATCATCTCCGTCAACATCGCAGCCCTGGTGGACGGGCTCGACCTTGACATGCAGTCTGCCGAGACACTGACACGGGCTTTCATCCTGCGCGGACGCGCCATGTCGGCAACAGCACTCTGGGATGCGCTCAACGGTGCGGTGCAGGCGAGCCGCAGCCTGTGGACCCTCTTCGACAAGGTCGATGTCCTCCTGATGCCGATGCTTGCCTCGCCGCCGCCGCCGATCGGGTCCTTTCCCACCGATCATTCCGACACGGATCTGCATCTCGACCGTATGACGGCCTTCGCGCCGCTCGCCTCGCTTGCCAATATCTCCGGCTTTCCCGCCTTGACGCTGCCCTTCGGCGCCGATGCCGATGGCCTGCCCTTGCCGGTCCAGATCATGGCGCCGATGGGCGAAGACGCCCTGCTGCTGTCTCTCGCCACCCGGCTCGAAGCTGACGGGGGCTGGCAGCATCGTTACCCGATCGCGGGGCTGCCGGCATGACCGAACCTGTCCTTGAGATCGAGAACGTCAGCAAGCGGTTCGGCGACATCGTCGCCAATGACGGCATCTCGCTCACGCTTGCCAAGGGTGAGATCGTGGCGCTGCTCGGCGAAAACGGTGCCGGCAAGACGACATTGATGAGCGTCCTCTTCGGCCATTACGTGCCGGATGCCGGGCGCATTCTGATCGACGGCATCGAACTACCGCATGGCAAGCCGCACGCGGCGATCCGCGCCGGCGTCGGCATGGTCCATCAGCATTTCTCCCTCGCGCCCAATCTGACCGTGCTCGAAAATGTCATGACCGGCACCGAAAAGCTCTGGTCGTGGAGGTCGCGCACCGGCGCCGCACGCAGGAAGCTGCTGGCACTCTCTGAACGTTTCGGCCTGAAGGTCGATCCCGATGCGCGGCTCGGAGACCTTTCCGTCGGCGAACAGCAGCGCGTGGAAATCCTCAAGGCTCTTTATAACGACGCCCGTATCCTGATCCTCGACGAACCGACCGCCGTGCTCACCAATATCGAGGCGGAGCGCCTGTTTGCGACACTCAAGGAAATGGCTCGTCAGGGCCTGTCGCTGATCTTCATTTCCCACAAGCTCGACGAGGTAATGGCCGCAGCCGACCGCATCGTCGTGTTGCGCGGCGGCAGGGTGGTGGCCGAGCGCGAAGCGTCGCGGACGAGCAAGGCGGAACTTGCCGAACTGATGGTCGGCCATCGGGTAACACGCCCGATCCGCGAGCCGGGCACACCTGGCGAGGTCGCGCTTCAAGCACGCGACGTAACGGTGAGCATTGGCGGCGTCGAGCGGCTGAAAAATATCAATTTCAGCCTGCGCGCCGGCGAGGTCCTCGGCATCATCGGCGTCTCGGGCAACGGCCAGGCGGCACTCGCGCAGATACTCTCCGGCACGCTTGCCCGCACATCCGGCGAGCTTTTCTTCTACGGCAAGCCGATGGGCAACCCGGACGTCGCCGAAATTGTGGGGGCAGGCATTGGCCGCATCCCCGAAGACCGCAACAAGGAAGGTGCGATCGGCGAAATGGCGATTTGGGAAAACGCCGTGCTGGAACGCCTTCCCTCCTTCTCGAAGAACGGGCTGGTCGACCGGAAGGCCGGCATCGCTTTCGCGCAGGATATCATCGCCGAATTCGACGTGCGGGGTGGCACTCCGGCGAGCCGCACCCGGCTGCTGTCAGGCGGAAACATGCAGAAGCTGATCCTTGGCCGCAACCTCCATGAACGCCCGCGGATTCTCATCGCCGCGCAGCCGGCCCGCGGACTTGACGAAGGCGCGGTGGCCGCCGTCCATGCCCGCATTCTGGAGGCACGTCGCCAGGGGACGGCGGTGCTTTTGATTTCGGAGGATCTCGATGAGGTCATTGCCCTTGCGGATCGTATCCAGGCGATCGTCGGCGGCGGCCTTTCGCCGCCTGTCGACGCCGGGGAGGCTGATGCCCGCATGCTGGGCCTGATGATGGCCGGAGAATGGTCGAAAGCACCGGAGGCCGGCCATGCGGTTTGAACGTCGCGAACATCGCCCGCTCTACCTGATGATCCTGACACCTTTGCTCGCTGTCGTCGCTGCGCTGGCGCTGGCCGGCATATTGATCGCGATTGCCGGCGCACCCGTTCTCGATGCCTATCGGCGGATCCTGATCGGCGCCTTCGGATCGCGACTTTCGGCGACCGAGACGCTGACACGCGCCACGCCGTTGATGCTGACGGGACTTGCGGCGGCCGTCGCCTTCCGCGCCCGGCTCTGGAACATCGGTGCCGAGGGGCAGTTCTATCTCGGCGCGATTGCCGTCGCCGCCTTCGGCTCGAACATGCTCGCTGGATTGCCGGCCCCGATCCTGATCCCGCTGCTGCTCGTCATTGGCGCCGTCGCCGGAATGGTGCTGATCCTGATCCCGCTCTGGCTCAGGCTACGCTTTTCCGTCGATGAGGTAGTGACCAGCCTGATCCTCAATTTCATCGCCGTGCTCTTCGTCTCCATGCTGATCGACGGCGTGCTCAAGGATCCAATGGCCTTCGGCTGGCCGCAGTCTCAGGCGGTCGTCGATCACGCCATGCTGCCGAAGCTGATCGCCCGCTCGCGGCTGCATATCGGCTTTGTGATCGCCATTGCCCTGGCTATTGTCGTCTATTTCATCCAGTCGCGCACCGTATTCGGCATGCGGTCGCGCGCCGCTGGCCTTAACCCCACTGGCGCGACCTTTGCCGGCGTTCGGCTCGGCAGCACGCTCGTCAAGGTGGCCTGCCTTTCGGGCGGGCTTGCCGGCCTTGCCGGCGCGGTCGAGGTGATGGGGGTCAAGGGCTATGTGACTACCGACCTGTCGCCCGGCTTCGGCTATGCCGGCATCGTCGTTGCCATGCTCGCCAATCTCAACCCGCTCGGTGTGGTACTCGCCGCCATCTTCACGGCGACCATGTTCGTCGGTGCCGATGGCATGAGCCGCAGCCTCGGCATCCCGACCTACATCGCCGATGTCACTGTGGCCCTGTCGTTGCTCACCATGCTGATCGCGGTGTTCTTCACGCAATACAGGATTCGCCGATGAGCGCGCTGTTCGACATCATCGCCTCCGCCGGGCTCTGGGCCGCCGTGCTGCGCATCGCAACACCGCTGATCTTCGGCACGCTGGGAGCCCTGCTTTGCGAGCGCGCAGGCGTGCTCAATCTCGGCATCGAAGGCATCATGACCTTCGGCGCGATGGCGGGCTGGCTGTCGGTCTATCATGGCGCGGATCTCTGGACCGGCCTTCTGGTCGCGGCGATTGCCGGCGGCATCTTCGGCCTGCTGCATTCGGCACTGACGGTGACGCTCGGCCTGTCGCAGCATGTCTCGGGGCTCGGCGTGACGCTGTTCGCCTCGAGTTTCAGCTATTATATCTTCCGGCTGGTCGTACCCGTGGCCGGAACGCCGCCGACCATCGTGCCGTTCCAGCCAATCAGCGTTCCCGGTCTCTCGACCTTGCCCTTTGTTGGCCCGGCCCTCTTCACGCAAACCACGCCGACCTATCTGGCAATCGCGGTTGCACTGCTCATGGCCTATATCGTCTTTCGCACGCCCGTCGGGCTTGCAATCCGCATGACTGGCGAGAACCCGCATGCGGCCGAGGCGCAGGGCATCAACCCGATGAAAGTGCGCTACGGCGCCGTGATTGCCGGCAGCGCGCTGATGGGCATGGGCGGTGCCTTCCTGACGCTATCCGCCTTCAACAGCTTCTTCCCGACCATGGTGCAGGGACGTGGCTGGATCTGCATCGCGCTTGTCGTCTTTTCGTCCTGGCGGCCGGGCCGAGCCCTATTCGGCGCGCTGCTGTTCGCCTTCTTCGACGCCTTCCAGCTTCGCCTGCAGACAGCGGTACAAGGTATGCCCTACCAGCTCTTCCTGATGACGCCCTATATCCTGTCCATCGTCGCGCTGGCCGTGATGAGCCGCCGCGCCCGCGTGCCGCAAGCGCTGATGCAGCCCTATCGGCGCGGCGAGAGATAATCCGGGCTTGCACCTGTGACGAACGCCGCTCGATCCAATCGCGCACGATCTGCGCCGTCATGCTGCCGGGTCGAACCGCAACGAGGGAGAACAGCGGAGGGCCTGCTCGCAACGCGCGCCGGCCTCCGCCAATTTATACAATCAGAATTTTCGCGCGATCGCATTTAGAAATTCTCGATTGCAGAAAGTTGGCTCCATTTTACGTGGTTGTCATCTGGTTTTTATAAGGGGGAGGGGTAAGTAACCAAGACGCGGGGGTATTGATAAATGCGTAAGCTTCTTCTCTCCATGGTGGCGGCAACCGTACTGTCCGGTGCGGCCAATGCGGCAATGATCTATCCGTTGGACCGGGCAACGGTACTGGTCGGCTCACCGTTCGATTTCAAGGTCGAATTCAGCAAGGTGGTAAAGCCGGAAGACGTGAAGGTCACTGTCAACGGCGAGAGCTACGACGCCGTTTTCGGCAAGGCTGCCGATTTCGTCGCCGAGGAAAAGGGCGCCGAAGACAAGGTTCTCGGATCGGCTCTGATCCTGCGCGACGTCAAGCTCGTAAAGCCCGGCCAGTACAAGGTAGAGGTGTCGGCCGGCGACGAGACGAAGTCGGTCAATTGGGATGTCTACGCCACGTCGGCAGCGCCCAAGGCCAAGAACATTATCTTCCTGCTCGGCGACGGCCTTTCCGTCGCGCACCGTACCGGCGCCCGCATCATGTCCAAGGGCATGACGGAAGGCAAGGCCAATGGCCGCCTCGCCATGGACGACATTCCGCCGGTCGCCTTCATCGGCACGTCCTCGACATCGGCCATCGCGACCGACAGCGCCAATACCATGTCGGCCTATATGACCGGCCACAAGTCCGCCGTGAACGCGCTCGGCGTCTATGCCGACCGCACGCCGGCGAGCATGGACGATCCCAAGGTCGAAACGATCGGCGAGGCCCTGCGCCGCACCGGCAAGAAGTCGCTCGGCATCGTGAGCACGGCCGAGCTCGAGGATGCGACGCCGGCAGCGCTGGTTTCCCATACGCGCAAGCGCTCGGACAAGGCTGAGATCGTCGGCATGATGTACGACGTCAAGCCGGACGTATTGCTCGGTGGCGGTTCGGCCTATTTCCTGGCGAAGAGCGTACCCGGCTCGAAGCGCAAGGACGACAAGGACTACATCGCGCTCTTCAAGGACGCCGGCTATGCCGTCGCCACCGACAAGAAAGAACTGGCTGCCGCGGCAGGCTCGAACCAGGACAAGCTGCTCGGCCTGTTCCACACCGGGAACCTCGACGTCACGCTCGATCGCGAATTCCTCAAGAAGGGCACGGTCGACAAGTTCCCGAACCAGCCGGGCCTGGTCGAGATGACCAACGCGGCGCTCGACAAGCTCGCCAAGAACCCGGAAGGCTTCTTCCTGGTGGTCGAGGGCGCATCCATCGACAAGATGAGCCATCCTCTGGATTGGGATCGTGCTTTGGTCGAAACCATCGAATTCGACAAGGCCGTTGCCGCTGCCCGCGAATTCCGGGCCAAGAACCCGGACACGCTGATCGTCGTCACTGGCGACCATACCCATGGCGTCTCGATCATCGGCACCGTCGACGATGACAAGCCGGGCACGGAAATGCGCGACAAGGTCGGCACCTATGCCGCCGCCGGCTTCCCGAACTACGAGGACAAGGATGGCGACGGCTATCCGGACCGCGTCGACGTTTCCCGCCGCCTGTTCATCGCCGCCAACAACGGCCCCGACCACTACGAGACCTTCCGTCCGAAGCTCGACGGTCCTTTCGTTCCGGCGATCCAGAACGAGAAGAAGGAATATGTTGCCAACGAAGCTTACAAGGACGTGCCCGGCGCCGTCTTCGTGCAGGGCAACATTCCGAAGGACGAGGACAGCGGCGTACATGCCGTGGACGATATCGTGCTGCAGGCTGCCGGCCCGGGTGCGGAAGGCTTCCGCGGCTATATGGAACAGAGCGACGTCTATCGTGTGCTGGCCGACGCCTTCGCTCTCGGCTCCGAAAAGATGTAAAGTCTGCTCATAGCCGTGAATTCGGACAGGCGGCTTTTCGGTCGCCTGTCCTTCCATCTTTCATGGGGGTTCTCATGTCTCAGAAGAAGACCGTCGCCATCAGCCGTCGGACGCTGTTGACCGCCGCTGCCATGCTGCCCATGATGGGCGTTGCCATGCGCGCAAACGCTGCCGAAAAGCTCGGCTTCGGCGAGCTCTACAAGAGTTTCGGCCCGCTCGGTCTCGAATTTTCCGACAAGGTGAAGCAGTTGAGCGGCAAGGATGTCGCCATCAACGGCTTCATGGCGCCGCCGCTGAAGGCGGAAGCCGCCTTCTTCGTTCTGACGGAAATCCCGATGTCGCTCTGCCCGTTCTGCTCCTCCGATGCCGACTGGCCGGACAATATCATGGTCGTCTATCTCTCGGGCAAGCAGACCTTCGTGCAGTACAATGCTCCAATCATGGCGCGGGGCGTGCTGGAGTTCGGCTCGTGGACAGATCCAGAAACCGGTTTCATCAGCCAATTGCGTCTCAGGGATGCGTCTTTCAGGACTGTCTGATCATATGCTTGCACTTGATGTTTCCGGTCTTGAAATGCGGTTTCCAGGCTTGGCCGGACCGGTGCTGGCCATCGAGCGATTCCATCTGCCGGCAGGTGGCCGGCTTGCGATCACCGGTGCCTCCGGTTCCGGCAAAAGCACATTCGTGAATGTCATTACAGGCCTCGAGACAGTCACGCGGGGCAGCGTTTCCTGGAGCGGCACGGAGATCACGCGTCTTTCCGCTGGAAAACGCGACGCATTCCGTGCGCGCAATATCGGCCTCGTCATGCAGGATTTCCATCTGTTTCCCGGATTGTCCGCCTTCGAGAATGTGGTGCTTCCGGTTCGGCTTGCGCGTCGGCTAACGCCTGCAGAGCGGGAACGCGCGCTTCGGCTGCTATCCGTCACCGGCATTGTCCGGCCGCAACAGAAGATCGAGACCCTGTCGCGTGGCGAGATGCAGCGCGTTGCTGTCGCGCGTGCGCTTCTGTCGCGTCCGGGCGTCATCGTCGCGGACGAGCCGACTGCGAGCCTCGATCGTCAGGCGGGCAATGAGGTTGCAGAGCTTTTGCTGCAGCTTTCCGCCGAAGAAGGGACGACGCTTGTCGTGGTCACGCATGATATCTCGCTTGCCGAGCGTCTCGGCCGCCGCGTCTGCCTGGCGAGCGGCCGCATCGAGGAAGACAGCCAAGAGGTTGCCGCGCAATGATGAATTTCATTCTTGCCGACCTGCGGCGCTTCTGGAGCGGGGCGCTCGCCGTCGTGATCCTGATTGCCTTGTCCGTTGCGTTGAGCGTGACCGTAACGCTTCAGGAGCGAGCCGTTCGGCTGGGCAGCGCGCGCGCTGCGGAGAAGTTCGATCTGCTGGTGGGGGCCGCCGGCAGCGAGACGCAGCTGGCGCTTTCCGCCGTGTTTCTGCAGCCGGCGCCGCTGCCGCTGATGGATGGCGCCGTCCTTGGCCGCCTCGCCAACGATCCGCGCGTCGAATTGGCGGCACCCGTCGGTTTTGGCGATTCAGCCTACGGATTCCCGATCGTCGGCACCACGACGAGCCTGATTTCGTCGCTTTCGCCGTCTCTTGCGCAGGGCGCGCTGTTTGCTCGTCTCGGCGAGGCAGTGGTGGGTTCGGACGTTGCGTTGTCGCCGGGCGCGGAAATCAAGCCTATGCATGGCACAGCCGAAACGGGGGGAGAAACGCATACGGCCATTGCCTATAAGGTGACGGGCCGCATGGCGCCGACGGGCACGGCCTGGGACCGCGCAATCCTGGTTCCGATCCGCGCCGTCTGGCAATTGCACGGCATGCACGCCGAGGAGCACCATGATCATGATGGCGAGGAAGCCGAGCTGCACGGCGCCGAGCCGCAAGATCAAAGTCATGAGCATGGTCATGTGGATGCCGATGCCCCCCTCGACGAGCATTTCGATGCGCAGACGCCCGATGTTCCGGCCGTTCTCGTCAAGCCGAAGACGATCGCTGACGCCTATCGCCTCCGACAGGAATATCGGACCGGGGCAACGCTCGGCGTCTTTCCGGCTGAGGTCTTGACCAGGCTCTACGCGACACTTGGCGATGCCCGCAGCCTGTTGCTGGCGATTGCGCTTGGGACGCAGGCGATCGTCATTGCCGCCATCGTGCTGGTGACAGTCATGCATGTCGGGTCGAGACGACGGCAGATCGGGGCGTTGCGGGCCCTCGGCACGCCTGTCCGTTCGATCGTCGCAATTGTGTGGGGCGAGCTTTTCATCCTGTTTGCGGCCGGGATCATGCTTGGCATCGCACTTGGCTATGTCGCGGCGCTGGTAATTTCGGCGCGGCTTGCCGCATCGACCGCTGTCCATCTACCGGTCGGCTTCGCGTTCGACGATCTGTGGCTTCTGAGCGGCTTTCTGGCCGTTGCAGCGCTCATTTCCGTTGTTCCGGCATTCAGCGCCCTGCGCTCCAGTCCGACCGCCGCGTTGCGCGCCTGACAGTTCGCTCGCAACAAGGCTGAGCCGTCGGCGAGACACAGCCGGTAACTCGCGTCACAGGCTGTGCCCCTTGGGTTTGCATGCGTTTTGCGGTGCGAGTCTAGCCGTGCGCGGCGCCGTGGCCATGGTCGCCATGGTGATGATCCTGGCTCGAGGGCGCATTCACGCCGACGTTGCCTGGGTCGAAGGAGTACGTCGAGGAAGGGACGGAGGCGAGGACCGCGGTGGCCTCATACAGATATCCCAGGCATCGTCTCTCCTGTCCATTGGAGCGTGCGTCGACCGCCGCGGAATAGAGCCCCATGGCTTCACTCTTCTGTTGGCCATCCGGCGTTTCGCTCAATTCCGTTCTGGTGAGCCGAAGGTCTCCCGTGCAGGTGGGCGCTGCGAAGCCAGGAACAGATGAAGCCGCGAGGGTGGCAAGAGTCGTTCCGAAGAGGGCGAACACGATCGTTGGTTTGGGCATTTTGAACATCTCAATCTCCATCAGGAGCTGTTGCCGGTTTTCTTGAACGGGCATGGTTCCGTGTTTCCGAAAGTGCGCCGGTTTGTGGAAACCCGCGCACGCTTCAGTCTTGGGCCGTTTCGTGCGATCTCGATATAATCTCAATCAATACATCGGAACTTTTTCGCCATGCCCGGCTAGGCGGCAGCGTGGTACTGCGCGATATCAGCCCCAATTTCGTTTGCCGCCCGATGCGCGGCGCTGTGTCCCGGAGCACACCGATCACGTCGGTTTCACCAAGAAGTGCACAACCGGTGAAGCGAGGCAGAAAAGCCAACATGATCAATAACATCTTGTATATATTCAATAATCCATGGAATCCAGGCACGCAACGATCCTCGTTTCCCTACCATTTGTTAATCTGGCTAAGCTTGTGCGTGGAATGTTCCCGTACAATATCTGCCGAGGGGGTAGTGCATCAGTCTTGAACCTCGAAGGCACCCTCCATGCTACATGATCTGCCCCTGCTCGGGGCCAAACCGAGACCTCTTCTTCTCCCGAAAAGTCCGATCTCGCGTAAGCTTGACACGCACATCACCCTCTCGCCCCAAGACAAGGCGGCCCTTGACTCGCTCGAAATCCACAAGCGTTTCTTCATGAAAGGATGTGACATCATCCATGAGGGGCAGCAGCTCCAAACTGCATACGTCCTCTGCGCAGGCTGGGCGTGCTCCTATAAGCTAATGCGCAACGGAACGCGGCAGGTCATCAGTTTCTATGTTCCGGGCGATCTTATCGGCATTCGACGGCTGCTGCTGCCCCATTCCGATGACAACCTTTACGCCATAACACGCGTGGAGGTCGGGGAGATAAACGTCGAGGACCTGCTTGAAGCGTTTCATGGCAATGGCTGCCTTGCCATGTCGATACTCTGGTCTACGTTGAGGGACGAGGCTATTCTCGTCCAGCATCTGGTCGACGTCGGCCGGCGCCGTCCCATCGACAGGGTGGCCCATTTCTTCCTTGAACTGAGCTCGCGATTGAGTGTCGTCGGTCTGGGCACGAAGACGGCATATCAATGTCCCTTGACCCAATCGCTGATCGCCGACGCGCTGGGTTTGACCGCGGTTCATTTCAATCGCGTCCTCAGGCAGTTACGTGAGCTGAACGCAATGACATTTCATGAAGGATGGGTAAGGCTCCTCGACTCCAAAAGACTGGAGCGTCTGGCTGATTTTGATTCGTCGTACCTGCAATAGCGAAGATGACCTGAAACGAAGAAAGGCCGGATGATATGTGGCATTTGCAGGGAGGCTGTCATGCGGATATCCAATAGGTATCCCTATGCTCTGAGAAAGAAAAAAGTAGTTTTTCTTTTTCTCGCTGCCGCCCTATGGAAGGGGCGATCAGATGCAGGAGACACCGATGAGATCCCTTTTCCACCTGGCCTATCATGTGACCGACCTGGATGAAGCGCGTGCCTTCTATGGCGGTGTTCTCGGCAACAAGGAAGGCCGTAGCACCGAGACCTGGGTGGATTTCGATTTCTTCGGTCATCAGATCTCGCTGCATCTCGGAAAACCTTTCGAAGTCACGCGGACCGGGAAGGTCGGGGATCATATGGTGATGATGCCGCATCTCGGCGTCGTTCTTCCGCTGGACGACTGGTTTGCATTGGCCGACCGTCTTGAAAAGGCGGGCATTGCCTTCGATATACCGCCGGTCGTCCGCTTCGAAGGACAGCCCGGCGAGCAGCGGACCATGTTCTTCTTCGATCCGAGTGGGAATCCGATCGAAGTCAAAGGCTTCAAGGACCTCGACAGCGTTTTTGCGCAATAGGAGCCTTCGCAATGAGGAAACCAATCGCCATTGTGACGCGTCTCGACGCGGCGGAGGAAGGGGAATGGCGGGATCGTATTGCCGCCCTCCTGCCGGGGGAGCGCGTCCTGTCCTTTCGCGACATGAGCGCCGAAGAGCGGCAGGGCGCCGAGATCGCCATCGTCGCGAATCCCGATCCCGCCGAGGTTGCCGCCCTGCCGGGGCTTGTCTGGGTCCACAGCCTCTGGGCGGGCGTGGAGAGGCTGGTATCCGAGCTGGGCGCGAGCGCACCGCCGATCGTGCGGCTTATCGACCCCGAACTGTCGCGCGTCATGGCCGAGGCCGTGCTTGCATGGACCTATTATCTGCAGCGGGATATGCCGCTTTATCGCCGGCAGCAATCGGCAAAGCTATGGCAGCAACAGCCTTACCGTCCCCCATCCACCCTCAAGGCCGGGCTCCTCGGCCTGGGCGCTCTCGGGACCGCCGCGGCCGATCGGCTGAGCCATGCCGGCTTTGTCGTTTCCGGTTGGAGCAAGTCGCCGAAGTCGATCGACGGCATCGAATGCCTTCACGGCGACGAAGGACTGCGGCGGCTCCTGTCCCAGTCGGACATCGTGATCTGCCTGCTGCCGCTCACCGCGGATACCACGGGCCTTCTGAATGCGGAACGGCTTGGCTGGATGAAGGACGGGGCCTCGCTCATCAATTTCGCACGCGGCCGAATCGTCGCCGTCCCCGCGCTCCTGGCGTGTCTGGATGCAGGTCGTCTCAGTCATGCCGTGCTCGACGTCTTCGACCAGGAACCGCTGTCCGAAGATTCGCCCCTATGGGATCATCCGGACATTACCGTCCTGCCGCATGTTTCAGCGCCGACCGACCTGCAATCGGCAAGCCGGATTGTCGCGGACAACATCATATCCTACCGGGAAACGAACGTGATCCCGCGCATCATCGATATCGCCAGGGGTTATTGAGCATATTTCGAAAGGAGATGTGGCGGGCTCCCGCCATGATCTGCTGCTGGGTGTAACGTGCGGGTTAAGCGCCGATCGTCAATCGCGCTTGCAGCGATTTGAAATGTGCGATCATGCGGCTCGAATCCGCCCGGCTGCCGGTGAACAGCTCGAAAGCGCCGACGGCCTGGAAAACCGCCATGCCGCCGCCGTCCAGCACCCTGCACCCTTTGCTCCTGGCGGCATTGACCAGTTCGGTCTCAAGCGGGAAATACACGATGTCGGCGACCCAGAAGCGGGCATCTATCAGCGTCTCGTCAAGCGGCAATCCGGGGTGACCCAGCATGCCGGTCGGGGTGGCGTGGACGAGGCCGGTCGCCTCCTTCAGCGCGCCGGGCAGATCCTTGCCCGCGACGAAGACGCAATGCGGATGCGCCGATTGAATTTGCGAGATCAGGGCACCCACCCTCGCCGGATCGAGATCGTAAATCTCGATGGACTTCGCCCCCATGCCCGCGATCGCGTGCGCGACGGCAACGCCTGCCCCGCCCGCGCCAAGCTGGACGACGCGCTCAAGAGAAGCGCCCGGCAGACCGCGGCGGAAGCTCTCGGCAAAGCCCCACCAGTCGGTATTGTGTCCGAACCGCCGCCCGTTGCGAAAGACGATCGTATTGATCGAGCGAAGGACGGCAGCGTCCGCGGACAATTCGTCCACGAGCGCCACGGCGGCTTGCTTGCAGGGATGCGTGATGTTGAGCCCGGCAAAACCGTTCTTCTCGGCATTGTCGATCAGCTTGGGGAGGTCCGACACGGTGCAGCCGAGAGTCTGGAGATCGATGATGTCGTAGGTATAGTCGAGCCCGAGCCGTGCGCCTTCCTGCATATGCATGGCCGGCGAAAGAGACCCGCCAATACCCGACCCTATGAGGCCAACACGCAGCACACGCGGTGCGATCAATACGTCCGACACAATTATCCTCCCACTCTCTCCAGAGCATCATCAACAAAATGACGATGGCAATAAAATGTACGAACTAGTTCGTATTGTCAATGCAAAGCGCTTCGAAGAGATCCCGCCATGCCGAAGAAAGCAGATCTTATTCGCCAGTTCCGGGGGTTTTCAGAAAGGCGATGATCGCGTCGCAAATCATTGATTTGTGCCGCGCCTTGATGTCTTCCTCGGAAAGGTCGCGATTGAAGATGGCGCCGAATGTGTAGCGGTTCGAAACGCGGAAGAAGCATTGGGCGCTGATCATCATATGGAGATCGATGGGATCGACCTTCCGCAGGAAGCTGCCGTCCTCATAGCCGCGCCGCAATATGTCGGAGAGGATGTCGATCACGACGATATTCATCTCCGACAAAACGCTCGAGCGTTTCATATGCTCGGCGCGATGGATATTTTCAACGCTGACGAGCCGTACGAAATCGGGATTTTGATCGTCGTGGTCGAAGGTGCTTTCGATCAATCGCTGCATCGCCTGCACGGGCGGCATGTTTTGCAGATCGAGCGCGCCTTCCAGGCTGCGGATCTTGGTATAGGCCTGTTCCAGCACCGCAAGGTACAGCCCCTCCTTGCCGCCGAAATAATAGTAGATCATCCGCTTCGAGGTTTTGGTGCGCTCGGCGATCTCGTCGACGCGCGCGCCCGCAAATCCCGAGGCGACGAATTCTTCCGATGCTATGCGAAGAATGTTCTTCTTGGTGGCGTCGGGATCGTTCTTTCTCGATCGGCTTTCAATTTTCACCGATTGGGTCTTGTGCATGCCGAACTCGCCTCAAGGGGTGGAATCGAACCGTTCACAGGAGTATCCCCAGCATTGGCAGCCAGTCAAATAAGGCATGCTATCGCTTCGGCATGCCTGTCGGGCGCAGATGCCGCCTCAAGGCGGCGATGCGGAAGATGGCGTTTGCCGCGCCATATCCGCGGTAGCCGCTGCGCTGCACGACCTCGAAGAAGAACCCCTCGCCATAGGTCGGGCTATACATCTGGAAATATTCTCCATGCTCGTCCTTGTCATAGAGAATATTGCGGGATTTGAGACGGTCGGTGAATTCCGGGTCCAACCCGAAGCGGGCCTCGAGATCGTCATAATAGTTCGGAGAAATAGACAGCGTCACGAAACCGTTTCGCTTCAGCGTATCGGCGGTCGCAAAGATATCGGCGGTCGTGAATGCGAGGTGCTGGATTCCCGAACCGAGGGTCTCGGCGATGAAATGGCCGGCGAGCGTGTCGCGGTTTTCCGCGCCATTCAAGGTAATCCGCAGCGAGCCGGCGCTGTTTTCGACGACCTGGCTACGTACGACCCCGGCAGGATCGATGATGTCGATCATCGGCGTTTTACGGGCATCGAGGATCGACGTGTAAAACAACAGCCATGTCAGCAATTCCTCATAGCGCATGGTCTGCGCAACGTGATCGATCGTTTTCAGGCCAGCCGGCTCGGTGCTGCCGGCATCCTTCACGGGAATAAATTCTATCTCCCAGATCCGTCCAAGTTCCGATTTGCGATCCAGGAAATAAATCAGGCCACCGCCGACGCCGTGAATGGCCGGCATTTCGATCTCGCCCGGATCGAGCGGCTGCTGGAACCGCTCGGCCCCGAGCGCCACGGCGCGCTCCAGTGCTTCCTGGGCATCCTCGACCCACAGGCCCATCGCATAGGCCGATTTTCCGTGGACGAGATGGGAGGCGCCCGCGAATCCCCGCTCGTCGGTGTTGATGACGAGATTGATCTCGCCCTGCCGGTAAAGATCGACCTGTTTCGTCCTGTGGTGCCTGATCTTTTTAAACCCGAGCATCGCGATCAGGCCGGCAAGCTGCGACGCCTCGGTCTCGTCGACCGCAAACTCCACGAAGGCGATCCCTTTGACATCGGCCTTGGCCGGCATGGCCGGCACGGAGAGCGAGTTCTCGCGTTCGATGCGCCGGACCTCATCGCCGAGGCAGATCAACGAGCGACGGCCGTCGACAGCGATCGCCGTCGGTGAGCCGCCGCGAAACTGATCGTTGAAAATCTCAAGCGACAGATAGCCGTCGTAGCCCGTCGCGGCCACCACCCGCATGAAGTCGAGAACCGGCAATTCGCCCTCTCCCGGCATGTTGCGGAAATGACGGCTCCAATAGAGGAGGTCCATGTCGATCAGCGGGGCGTCTGCAAGCTGAATGATGAAGATCTTCTCTTTCGGAATCGAACGGATCGAGTCGACGCTGATCCGGCGCGACAGCGTATGGAAACTATCGAGGATCAGCCCGATATTGGGATGGTCGGCGCGGCGCACGATCTCCCAGGCATCGCGGTGATCGTTGATGTGCCGGCCCCAGGCGAGCGCTTCATAGCCCACCCGCAATCCGCGTTTGGCGGCGCGTTCGCCGAGTTCGTGGAAATCGGCGGCGGAACGGTCGAGCCCACCCAAGGCGGCCGTCGACACATTGGAGCAGACAAGCACCAGATCGGTGCCCATCTCTTGCATCAGGTCAAACTTGCGCTCGGCCCGATCGAAGGTGCGGCTGCGCAGCGGTTCGGGCATGCCCTCGAAATCGCGAAACGGCTGGAACAGGGTGATCTCCAGCCCGTGATCCCGGACAATCCGGCCGATGTCGCGCGGACTTTCGTCGAAGGCGAGGAAGTCGTTCTCGAAGATTTCCACACCGTCGAAGCCCGCTTTTGCAATCGCATCCAGCTTCTGCTTCAGGTCACCGCTGATCGATACAGTCGCAATCGAGGTCTTCATCTCAATTCCCGCTCCGGTAACGCGTGGGCGGCTTGGACGAGGATCGCCGTCGCCTCTATGTCTGGTTGGCGGTGCCGTCGCCACGGTGAGAACGGCGCCGCCATCTTGTCGTCAGATGGATTGCTTTCCCGCCGATGCCGGCAAGCCCTGGTTCTTCTGTCTGCCAAGCTGCGCCATCGGAATCTTGAAGGTCTCCGATGCCGTGGCGGCGGAAATCGCCGCGATCACCGCCGTGATCGAAGTGAAGGCTGCGACGGGCATCCAGCCGGTCGGCCCCGTGCCCAGCAGGGCGGCACTGATGGTCGGCGCGAAACCGCCAAGAGCAAAGCCGATCTGCGTGCCGATCGCCATGCCCGACAGACGCACGCGCGTGTCGAACATCTCCGCGTAAAGAGCCGGCCATACGCCGTTCGAGGCGCTATAGACGATGCCGGACAACAGGATGCCGAGGACGAAGATCAAGGGCAGATCGCCCTGGCTGATCGCCCAGATGTAGGGCCAGATCAAAACGGCGCAGCCCAAGGCGCCGAAGATGAAGACAGGCTTGCGGCCGATCCGGTCCGCCAGCAGCGCCCAGAGAGGAATTGCCACGAGCGCGGCAACGTTCGCAAGGACGAGGACCGTCAGCATCAGCGATCGGTCGATATGCATGGTGTTGACGGCATAAGACAGCGTGAAAACGCTGAAGATCGTGCTGACAACGGAGATCAGCGCGGCGAAGACGATACGAACAACATCCATCCAGTAATTGCTGAACAGCGTTATCAGCGGCATGCCCTCCACCTCGCCCTTCTTGGCTTCCTCGACGAAGGCCGGCGTTTCCGAAAGCGTCCTGCGCACCCAGAATCCGACGAAAACGACGACAACGCTCAGGAAGAACGGTATGCGCCATCCCCAGGCCAGGAGGTCTGCTTCCGACAGCCTGGCGATCGGTATGAACACGAGCGTCGCGAGTATGAGGCCGGTCTGCGTGCCGCTGAGGGTGAAACTGGTAAAAAATGCCCGACGGTGTTCGGGTGCATGTTCAAGCGTCATCGAGTTCGCGCCGGCCTGCTCTCCGGCAGCCGAGATCCCCTGCAGCAGCCTTGCGATGACCAACAGTATCGGCGCCAGAACGCCGACATGATCATAAGTCGGCAAACAGCCGATGATGAAGGTCGAAAAGCCCATCAGCAGCAGGGTGAAGGTCAGAACCTTCTTGCGGCCGAATTTGTCGCCGATGTGACCCAGCATGACCGCGCCGAGCGGGCGCGTGACATAGGCGACGCCGAAGGTCGCGAACGACGCCATGGCGGCGGCTTGCGGATCCGCGGATGAAAAGAAGATCTTCGGAAAGATCAGCGCGGCCGCGGTGCCATAAACAAAGAAGTCGTAATATTCCACCGCGCTGCCCAGCCAGCTTGCAAGCGCTGCGCGCTTCGGTGTCCTTATTCCCGTTGATGTCTGCATGATGTCTCCTCCCAATGGACTATTGGATAAGCCGCCCTGCCAAGCCAGCCGACGGCGAATGGGAAGATTGACTGCGACGTCGGTCCTCCAACGCAAGACCGGCCAGACGGCACCCCTCCCAAGCTCCCTCCGTAATAATGTACGAACTAGTTCGTATTGTAAACTCTCAATTTGCGACCGTTGATCGAGCGCTGCGACCAGCCTGTTGAATAGAGCTTTAATTGCATCCAGAAGTGTAGTATATGAATTAGAAATATTGACCATAAGATGCAGATCGGCGCCTGCACTTCGGAAAAGATGTCGAACCTCGGTCTCCGCGTTCATGCGTGTGACCTCGTTCCCCCGCCGATCTTCAGCAATACGCTTAGTTGTCTTTCGCCAGTAAACGTCTGCCGTCAGGCCGTTCTTGCGCAGCAACTTGTCTGGAACAGTTCTTGCTTAGTTACCAGTATTCTAAAGATTCGGAGACCATGCGTTATGAAATGGCACACTTCGCATCAGTTTCCCGCGGTGAGGCTCATCGTGCGTGGCAGAGAAAAATACAGGGTCATCAAATCGGTCCGAGAGGCGGCAGTAACGCTGATTTCGGATTGGCCGAGCGATGACGGTGAAGAATATGTCGTGGCAATCAGAACCTGCCTGGATGCCTTGCACGATGTCGTCCCTCCGGAAGCTGTCAGGGAAGCCCTTATCCGCGCCGCCAATGAGGAGAGGATCTCGCATATTTCGGTGGTTGCGTCGGCTTATAGAGAATAGTCCCCGGACAACCGCCGCGAGGCCGACGAATGAGCGTCCTAAAGCGTAGCGAGGCCCATGGAGCATATCTCCATTCGGCCCAGTCCCGGTCGTTCTTGCTCTCTTTATGTTCCGTTCAGGTCATTTCACCTCTAACAGTGAATTGGCGGCGTGGAATTTTGTCGTTGCAGCAACATTGCCTTTGGTCGGAGAACTTTTCTTTCGATCGCCCTCTTTTGGAATGCCGTTCCTCTCAAGACCCATAAATCTATATATTTTATGGACAACAAACACGGAGAGGACATTCCATGACAGAACAAGACAGGTCCGGCTTCGGCCGCCGCGAAATCCTGAAGCTCGCAGCCGTCACAGGCGCGACGTTTGCGGGCGCCAGCCTATTTGCCGGACAGTCGGCCGCAGCCGACGAAAGTCTATCGCTGAAGGGCAAGCGCATCGCCATCAGCGCGACCGGCACCGACCATTATTTCGATCTGCAGGCCTATAATGCCCAGATCGCGGAGGTCAAACGCCTCGGCGGCGAGCCGATCGCCGTCGACGCCGGCCGCAACGACGGCAAGCTGGTTTCGCAATTGCAGACGCTCATCGCCCAGAGGCCCGATGCCATCGTGCAGATTCTCGGCACGCTCAGCGTCATCGATCCCTGGCTGAAGAAGGCCCGCGATGCCGGCATTCCGGTCCTGACGGTGGATGTCGGCTCCACCAACTCGATCAACAACACAACCTCCGACAATTGGGGCATAGGCAAGGATCTTGCCCTGCAGCTCGTGTCCGACATCGGTGGCGAAGGCAATATCCTCGTCTTCAACGGCTTTTATGGCGTCACGCCTTGCGCGATCCGCTACGACCAGCTCGTCAACGTCATCAAGTATTTCCCGAAGGTGAAGATCATCCAGCCGGAACTGCGCGACGTGATCCCCAACACCGTTCAGGATGCCTTCACCCAGGTCACGGCGCTCCTGAACAAATATCCGGAGAAGGGCTCGATCAAGGCGATCTGGTCTGCCTGGGACATTCCGCAGCTTGGCGCGACGCAGGCGATTGCCGCAGCCGGTCGCACCGAAATCCGTACCTATGGTGTCGATGGAAGCCCGGAGGTGTTGCAACTGGTCGCCGATCCGAATTCGCCGGCGGGCGCAGACGCGGCACAGCAGCCGGCCGAAATCGGCCGCACCGCGATCCGCAACGTCGCCAAGCTCCTGGCCGGACAGACCTTGCCGCGCGAAACCTATGTGCCGGCGCTTCTGGCCAACAAGGCCAATGTAGGTGAAGTCGTCAAGAAACTCGGCATCGGTTGATCTTTTCCTTGGCGATGCGGCCGGCGGCCGCATCGCCATGATTCCATCGGAGCCTTCCAATGACGGCATCTTCGCCTTCGGCACCCGCACAGCCGGATGACCTTGTCATTCGCTTCGACCGGGTCGTCAAACATTTCGGCGGCGCGCAGGCGCTGGACGGCGCCTCGCTGGCCGTGCGCCGCGGCACCGTCCACGGTCTCGTCGGCCAGAACGGCGCCGGCAAATCGACGCTGATCAAGCTGCTTGCCGGCCTGCACAAGCCGGACGAAGGCCGGATCGAGGTCGAGGGGCAATCCTTCGATCACCTGACGCCGCACCTGGCCGAGGCGCTCGGCATCCACTTCATCCACCAGGACCGGTTGCTGGTGCCGACCTTCACCGTCGGGGAAGCGCTCTTCCTCGGTCGCGAGCCGCGCATCGGGCGTACGCCCTTTCTCGACCGCCGCCGCATGCAGCGGCGTGCGAGCGACCTGCTTGCCAACTATTTCGGTGTCGACCTGCCGAACAAGGCCCTGATCGGCAAGCTTTCCACGGCGGAAAAGCAGATCGTCCAGATCACCCGCGCCCTTCTCAACCAGCCGAAGGTGCTGGTCTTCGACGAACCGACAGCGGCGCTGATCCGGCGCGAGGCCGATATCCTTTTCCGGCTAATCCGACGCCTGCGCGACGAAGGCGTGACCATCATCTACATCTCGCATTACCTCAACGAAATCGAGGAGCTGTGCGACCATGTGACCGTCATGCGCAACGGCCTCGACGTCGCCTCGCTGCCGATTGCCGAAACCTCGGCCGGGGCCATCGCGCGATTGATGGTCGAGCGCGACATTGCCGACATGTTCCCGAAACGCCGGATCGAGCTTGGCGAGGAGATCCTCAAGGTCGAGGGACTGACGGCGCCGAGCCGCTTTGCCAATATCAGCGTCACCCTTCGTCGCGGCGAGGTGCTCGGCATCACCGGCCTGCTCGGCTCCGGCGCCAAGGACCTCGTGCGCGCGCTTTTTGGCCTGGAGAAGGCTTCCTCCGGCCATATCGAGGTCGCCGGCAAACCGGCGCGGTCCGTCAGCCCGACAGAGGCAGTCGACCGGCAGATTGCCCTGGTGCCTGAGGACCGGCGCGGCCACGGCGTCGCGCTCGATCTCAGCGTGGCCGAAAACATCACGCTGTCGAGCCTTGCCCGCTACACGCGTTTCGGCTTCCTCAATCGCAAGCGCGAAGGTCGGGACACCGACGATCTGATCAAGCGCCTACAGATCAAGGCCTCTGGACGCGAAGCGCTGGTGCGAACGCTGTCCGGCGGCAACCAGCAAAAGGTGGCGATCGCCAAATGGCTGAGCCGCCACTCGGAAATCTATCTGCTCGATGAGCCGACCGTCGGCGTCGACATCGGCTCCAAGGTGGAAATCTACACGCTGATCGGCGAACTCGCCGCCCGTGGCGCGGGCATCATCGTGCTCTCCTCGGACCTGCCCGAACTGATCGGCATCACCGATCGCATTCTCGTGCTCTTCCGTGGCCGCGTAACACGCGAATTCGCCTCGTCGGAAACCACAACGGATGAGGTGCTGGCGGAATCGTCCGGCGCCTCGGGAGGATTGCGCCATGTCGGCTGACATTCAATACCCTCCCGTCACTGGCCTTGCCGCCGCGCAAGCACCACGCCGTAGGGGCGGCAATATCGCGACGGCGGCCCTGCGCTTCGGCTCGCTGATCACCTTTGCGCTGATCCTCGCCGCCTTCTCGCTGACGGCGCCCTATTTCCTCAGCATCGGCAATATCGGCAATGTGCTTGGCCAGTCCGCCATTTCCGGCGTGCTGGCAATCGGACTGACCATCGTGCTGATCGCCGGCGGCGCCAATGTCGTCACCGGCGGCATCGATCTGTCACTCGCCGCCAATATGGGCCTCAGCGCCGCCGTCTATGCGACGCTGACACAGCTCGGCCATGGCGATGCCGTGGCAATTGCCGCCACGCTGCTGACCGGCCTTGCGATCGGTGCGGTCAATGCCGCGGCCGTCGTGCTCGCCGGCATCGTGCCGCTGCTCGCCACGCTGGCCGTGATGAATATCGTCGCCGGTCTGGAATTGGTACTGACACAGAATACCGTGCTGCCGGCCTCCACCGATTTCCTGACGCTGCTGTCGGCATCCGACAGTTTCGGCATTCCGGTCCTTGCCTATGCGCTCCTCGGCTTTACGGCAATCGTGGCAGCGATCGTGCAATATACGCCGCTCGGCCTCAGGCTTTATGCGGTGGGAGAGTTTCCAGACGCGGCACGCGCCGCCGGCCTGCCACTCAAGCGCCTGCTTGCCGGCGCCTTCCTCGCCAGCGGCCTCTGCGGCGGCATCGCCGGTATCCTGTCGGTCTCTTATCTAAGCGGCAGCACCACCGGCTCCGGCGAAATGCTGTTGCCTGTCGTTGCCGCCGCCCTGCTCGGCTCGGTCTTTTCGCGGCGGCTCGTTCCGACGATTGGCGGCGCGCTGCTCTCCACCCTGCTCGTCGGCTTCCTCGTCAACGGCTTTCAGCTGTTGAATCTGCCAAGCACGCTGGTCAACGGCATTCAGGGCCTTCTCATCCTGATCGTCGTTTCGGCAACGACCTTGTTGCGTAGACGGGAAATCTGACCATGTCGCTTTCGAATTCCACCGCCCCATCGCAGGCATGGCCGCGTCGCGCGGTCGCCGTGCTGGCGCGATACGGCTTGATCCTGGCGCTTCTCTTCGTCTTCGCGATCTTCTCGGCCGCGACCCCGACCTTCCTGACGCCCGGCAATCTGCAAAGCATTCTCGTCAACAATTTCACCCTGCTTGCCATCGTCTCGATCGCCATGACCTTCGCCGTCTCTTCCGGCGGGATCGATCTTTCCGTTGGAACGGCGGTGGATTTCGCAAGCTTCGCCTTCGTCTCACTGGTTCTTGCCGGCCAGCCGGTGGCGCTCGCGGTGTTGGCAGGCCTGGCAGCCGGTGCAGCAGTCGGCGCCTTCAACGCCGTCCTGATCTCGGGGATCGGCGTATCGCCGTTCCTCGCAACCCTCGGCACGCTTTTCATCGGCCGCAGCCTCCAGCAACTGCTGACCAATGGCGGCAATCCGGTCTATCTGCCGCCAACCGGCGTGCCGGAAGCCTTCCGGTTTCTCGGTCATGGCGCGATTGCCGGCGTTCCCGTGCCGCTGGTCATCGCGATCGTCATCATTGCTGCCGCCGCCACGCTTTTTGCCCGCATGCGCTTCGGCCGGGTAGTGCTGTCGATCGGAATCCAGCCAAGCGTCGTGCGCTATTCCGGCATCGGGCTTCGCAGCCATGTTGCCGTGACCTTCATCCTCGTTGGCCTGATCGCTGCCATCGCCGGCCTGATCCTGACGGCGACGGTAACGGTCTATATTCCGTTCTCGGGCAACGCCTTTCTGCTGAACGCCATCGGCGCGACCTTCATCGGCACGACGCTTTCGCCGCTCGGCCGGCCGAATGTCGCTGGAACCGTGCTCGGCGTGCTACTGCTCAGCATCGTCGCCAACGGCCTGCTTCTGACAGGCCTGAATTTCTACTGGCAGCAGGTCGGCACCGGCGTGCTGATCTTCGCCGTGCTCGCCTTCAGCTTCATCAACAAGAAGGCCGGGAACGGATAATCGCTGAATAATCCGACAGCGAATACCGTGAGCGGCAGAGGACCATCTGCCGCGGCGGTTCAAACTTGGGTTTCGAAGTCAAACCATCCTATTTGCCGGCGCAGATGGCGTAGCGATGCTGCGCGGCGCGCTCCAGCCCTTTCAAAAAATCGAAGTTCTTGCGCTGTGTCCGATGGATGGCATTCATGTCAGTATCGATGACCACGGACGAAAAGCCCGCGGCCCTCAGAAGATCGGCCACCGTTTCGGCACGCGCGCCGTCGGAAAAATAGACGCGGGAAAGAATGCTGCGGTGGGTTTCGGCAAGCGCTACGCCCGGCCCGTTCTGCTGCCGGGTATTTCGCCCGTCGAGACGTGCGAGAAAGGCCGCCAGCTTACCGGTGATCTTCGCGACAAGGGTCGTATTGACGAAGTCGCCATCGATGATCAGCAGCTTTCCGCCCGGCTTCAGCACGCGATGCCATTCCCTGAAGGCGGCCAACGGATCGACCAGGGTCCAGACCAGATGCCGGTTGATGACCACGTCATAGACGCCATCCGGCTCCATCGTGCTCTCGGCGTCGCCCATCAGGAAACGGATCGATCGGCCACGGGCCTTCGCCTTGGCGCGCGCCCGCTCCAGCATCGGCTCCGCCCAGTCCATCCCGGTCACCCTGTAGCCGAGGTCGTCGAGCAGGTGGGAGACCACCGCCGTGCCGCAAGCAAGATCAAGGGCCGCCCGTCCCCCGCCCTCGCCGACATGGCGCCGAAGCAGCGCATGCCATGCCGCACGCTCCTCCTCCGAAAAGATCTCATGTCCCGGCTGGCTATCGAAGGTCTCGGCCCGGATCGACCAATAGGCTTTTATCTCGTCGCGCAAATCGTGATTGCTGCGCAGGTTAAGTGTCTGCATTTCCTATTTCTTTCCAAGAGGACAACCAGCAATAGAAGGCTTCTAAAAGATAATTCTTGACTATAAAAGTCATAAAAACATAAATCGCGTCCGAATTTATCGCTCAGGAGACGCAAGTGTTCAACTTCAACAAGGTGGCCTCGGTCGCCATGCTCGTGCTCGCCCTTTTTTCCGGCATGGCTATGGCCGCTGAGAAGATCACCGTCAAGGACATTACCGGCCGCGACGTCCAGGTCAGCGTTCCGGTGGAGCGCGTCATTCTCGGCGAAGGCCGCCAGATCTACTTCACCGCGGCTCTCGACACCGAGACGCCGTTCAAGCGCATCGTCGGCTGGCGGGACGACTTCGAGAAGGCCGATCTCGACGGCTACAACGCCTATCTCGAAAAATATCCGGAGATGAAGAAGATCCCGACCTTCGGCGGCATGAAGGACGGCACCTTCGATATCGAACAGGCGGTGACGCTCAAGCCCGACGTCATCATCATGAACATCGATGCCAAGTCCGCAACGGAAGAAAGCGGTTATATCGAAAAGCTTGCGAAGGTGGGCATTCCGCTCGTCTATGTCGACTTCCGCGAAAAGGCGATGGAGAACACCACGCCGTCCATGCGGCTGATCGGCAAGCTGTTCGGCAAGGAGGAGCGCGCCGAGGAATTCGTGAAATTCCATGACGAGCAACTGGCTCGCGTCACCGACGTGCTTGCCAAGGCCGGCAACATCAAGAAGCCGGTGGTCTTCATCGAACGCGCCGGCGGCTACAGCGACGATTGCTGCATGTCCTTCGGCAACGAGAATTTCGGCCGGATGGTAGAAATCGCCGGTGGCATCAATCTCGCCAAGGACATCATTCCCGGCACGTTCGGCACCGTCAATCCGGAGCAAATCATTGCGTCCAACCCGGACCAGGTGATTGTTACCGGCGCGAACTGGGAGCTCTACGTTCCCGGCGGCGACTGGATCGGCGTCGGTCCCGGCGCGGACAAGGCCCTGGCCACCTCGAAGCTGGAAAAGCTGATGCGGCGCCCGGCCTTTACCGACATCGCCGCGGTCAAGACCGGCAACGTCCACGCCATCTGGCATCAGTTCTACAACAATCCCTATCAGTTCGTCGCCATCCAGCAGATCGCCAAGTGGCTGCATCCGGACCTGTTCAAGGATCTCGATCCGGAAGCGACGTTCAAGGAATTGCATGAACGCTTCCTGCCGGTCGCGTACCGCTCGGGCTATTTCGTATCGCTGAACCCCAGCCTTTGATCCGACAAACCTGCGGGCGACCTGTCGCCCGCAGGTTTGATGTAATGCGCCGAGAGTAGTCAGCGCCTCTTTAAGACTGCCATCGATAGACATGTCGATGCTTGCCGGAGCCGCGGAATTCCGCGCCAGCTGCTATCGCCTCCCAATGGCTTGTAGCCGATTGAACAATCCACAGAAGAAACTGCGCCCGAGAGCGTGCGCCCGGCTCCTATAAGCCACGCGCAAGTTTGCTTGTGCATCAGTGGCTCGTTGGGAATTGCTAGGTCGAAAATGTACGGATGCCGATAGCGCCATGATGGCGATAATCTGTCGTGTTCAATCTTGAACTCATGCGTTGCGGGGGCACGCGTGAGCATCAAAGCGGGAACGCGAAGAATGCTGGGTTTACAGCATTCGGCAAATCCATCCGCTCATATCGGCATCAAAGATCGTGCTGCCGCAGAACAGGCGGCCCGACGCGATGGCAATATGTTCATAACGAGTAAGCGTAAGAAACCGGAGTCATCTCAACGCTCGCATCCGGAGGCCCCCATGACGAGCATTACCTCAATTAGTTCAAATAGTTACTATCAATCCCTGCGATCGCGTTCTGCAGCATCGTCAACAGAAGATGCCCTCTCTTCCGTCCTGAGCGGTGGATCGTCCAGCAAGGATTCGTCTTCGTCGTCCGACGATCAGTCTCTGGCGGCGACGGCACAACAGTTGGCTGCGCAGCTGATGTCGATGATGCTCAATCTGCAGTCTGGCAGCAGCGACGACGATTCGAACTCAAGCTCGGATACCGCGTCCACCACCAGCAGCACATCGAGCACGCAAGCTGCTTCCAGCACCGGCGATCAGACCGATATGATCAAGGCGATGGATACGAATGGCGACGGCAGCATCAGCGAAGCGGAGTTCGTCGCGGCTCGTCCATCCGACGTGAGCGAGGAACAGGCAACAAATCTGTTTGCAAGCTTCGATACTGAGAATACGGGATCGCTCACGGAATCGCAGCTGGCAAGCGCCACGCAGTCCGGCCAGCAGCCGCCGGTACCTCCGGCTGGCGGACCGCCGAGCAGCGACCAGCTTTCCAGCATGTTCTCCTCAATGGATACGGATGGCGACGGTAATGTCAGCGAAACGGAATTCGTCGCCGCGCGCCCGTCCGATGTGAGTGAGGAACAGGCAACCTCCTTGTTCGAAGACCTCGACACGTCCAGTTCGGGATCGCTGACGCAAAGCCAGTTCGAGACGGCCATGAAGGCGCAACAGCCACAGCCCTTAGACTTTGGCAGCCTATATGCCTCGAACGAGCAGGTCGATACGACAGACGAGTTGCTCGCCCTCTAACGGACGGCGACGACAATCGTTCGTCTCCGACTATGTGAAAAGGCCGGCAACTTGGGCAAGAGATGTTGGGGCCTCCACCCCAAGCCTGCCGTCCTTTTTCGTCGCCATTCCCCGGATGGCTCACTTCGTTCGGCCTAACGTCCGACTACCCCGACCATGAGATGGAACAGGCGGATGGGGAGGATACGAAACCTGCCGTCATCGGCATCGACCGCAACAAGGAAATCACCGAGCCCGCTCCGGCGGCACGCACGCCAGCGCCGCTATAGGAAATGCCTGGGTTTCAACGGCAATAGCGCGTCGCCCCCTCCCAGTCCTTCAGCAGACGATGCAGCTCCTCGCGGTCCTTCCCATCGAGCTGCGGCAATCCCGGCGCGCGCACGGGCCCGACGTTAAGGCCGGAATAGGTCACCGCCTCCTTCACCACCGTGACATTGGCGCCATTGCGGAATTTCGTGCGCATGCGTTCGAACGGCTCAAGCCGATTGACGATCGCGCGCGCGGCGGCGAAATCGCCGTTGTCCAGCGCATCGAGGACGGCGAGCGACAATTGCGGCGCGACATTGACCAGACCGGAGGTGAAGCCGCGCGCGCCGGCAGCGGTGAAGGTCGGCGCCCAGCTCTCGGCAAGACCGCAGACGAAGAGCGCGCCGGCCGGGTCGGAGGCTGCGATAGCCCTGGAGAGAAGCATCAGGTCGGTCGTCGCGAACTTGATGCCGGCAATGTTGGCGTGGCCAGCAAGACGGACCATGTCGTCGACGCTGAAACCATCGGCCCGCACATAGGCGACCAGCGGCAAGGGGGAGGCTTCCGCAAGATCGCAGAAGTAGTCGATCTGGGCCGCAGGCGCGGCAAAGGGATCGACGGGCTGATGCGACATGACCGCGGATGCGCCGATGGCGGCGGCGTCCTTCGCCATGCGGATCGCCTCGCGCAGCGACCTGCCGATCGCCGCTGTCACCGGCGCCTTGCCGTCGACGCCTGTAACCGCCGCCTCGTGGACATGGCGGATCTCCTCGGGCGTCAGAGCGTAGAACTCGCCGGTATTTCCCGCCGCGACGATATTGTGGATGCCAGCCGCCGCGACCCGATCATAGACCTTTGCCGTGATCCGGGGCTCGACCTCGCCCTTGTCATCATAAGCCGTCACGGGAACACCCGACACGCCTTTCAGCGCCTGGCGCATGGTTGCGATGCTCATCTTCTTCCCCTGTTACCTCTCCACCGATGATCGAAACGGAAGGGAGGCAGTAACGGCAAAGCCGGTCGCTGCCTCGTCCCTTCCTTCCATTGCCGCTCAGACGCCCTGGAACATGCGGGCGCGGGCGTTCAGTATATGTCGCTTCATCGCGTCATGGGCCTCGGTCTCCCGCCGCGCGAGGATCGCCTTCACGATCACCGCATGCTCGTCCTGGACGCTGCGTATCTGCTCGGCCGTCCGCTTGAGGCTCAGGCTTCGCGTGACGGAATGCCCGATGGCGAAATGCGGCCTGAACCATTCGCGAACATTGATATGAAACTGGTTTCCGCTCGCTACGGCGATCGCGTCATGCAGCGCCTGATCCTCCTCGGCACCGAGCTTGCCGTCGCGCAGGCATTGCTCGATGTTGAGAAGGGCAGCGGTGATCCGCTCCTTGTCCGCCGGCTGCCAGTTGCGCGCGGCAAGTTCGGCCGCTTCCGCCTCAAGGCCGGCGCGGAACTCGAAAAACCGCTGCACATCGGCAAGGGAGCCGACCGGAACCATCTTCAGCACGGACGAATCCGGCCGTTGCCGCACATAGGAGCCCGACCCCTTGCGCGAAACGATCAGCCCGTCGCCCCTCAGGCGCTCCAGCGCCTCGCGAATGACCGGCCTCGACGCCCCGAACATGACGGCAAGCTTTTCCTCCGACGGCAACCTCTCGTTCACCGGGAAATTTCCGCCCGCGATCATCCCCACGATCTTCTCGTAGATGATATCGCCGAAGCGCGTTGCGCGCCCGTCCGATTCGATGACGGCCGACAATTTCATTGTCCTTTGCTTTCCCGCCAAGCGACGAGGTTCAACCTGCTTCCCAGGCGACAGGGCTACTAAATCTGTTAATATATGTCAACTTTTGTAATTATCTGCGAAGATGTCCATGGTCTTCCACGGCCTTGCGACGGGTGGGAGCTTGTCGCGCCGGCTCAGGCAAAGTCGCGACGGCGTCAAATGGGGGAGATATGGATGCGCGATGAAATACTGCCTCGCGGCGTGACACGTCGCGCCGTTCTTGGGGGCATGGCGGCCGTTGCAGCCTTGTCCCTTGCCAGCCGCGCAGCACGCAGCAGGCGAAATACAATCCCGACATTGCCGCGGATGCGAAGAAGGTGGGTGTCAACCGTTGGCCCGAGCTTCTCCGGGCGCGCTGCGGCGATATCGAGATTCCGTCGCGATGGGGCAATTGATACCATCGCTATATGCTAAGGGTAACTGCACCCCAGACAAGTTCGAATCCCTCTCGTCCCGCCATTTCAGTCCGCCTCTGGGCACGCCAATCACCGCCGATTGCCGCCCTTGACCGGCAATAAGCGTCTTTATCAGCTCCGTTTTCGATCCCATGATGCGAATTGCGTCATCTGCGACCTCGACGCGCTGCGCCAAAGCGCGCAGGTGATCCCGCCGATAGCCGCCCTCGTGGCCGCGAATGCGCTCCCGCGCGCGGCGAGCGAACCCTTCGATCATTGCGGGACTGAGGGCGCTGTGGCCGGGGCTTTCGAGCAATGCCTGCGCCCGGTCGGAGTCAGCCCTGGCCTGATCGCGGAGAACCTTGAGGCCGGCGATACGCTCCTTGAGTGCCGGGTCGTCCAGATCGGCCACGCCCGACTCGATGGCGTCATAGAGCCGCTTGAGGCGCGATTCCGATTCTGTCGCCTGCCGCTGCAAAGAGGCGATGTGTTCGCGGCGGCGCTCGGCCTGATCCTCGCGGCGGCCGAGGATGCTGCCAAGCAGCTTCTCCAGACGGGCGGGATCGAGCAAGCGTTCCTCGATATGGCTGACGACCATCTTATCCAGCTTGTCCATAGGGATCGCACGGCCTTTTCAGCCGGTCTCGCCCTGCCTCGCCTTGATTGAGCAGGCATAGTAGCGGTAGCGCCCGCTCTTGCCGGTGCGGATGGTCATGGCGCCGCCGCAGTTGCCGCAGTAGCAGATGCCGGTCAGCAAGGTCGGCCCGATCACGACTCGAGCGGGCAGTTCCGTTTTGGGGTTTCGAGCCTGCAAAAGAGACTGAACGGCGTCGAAGGTCTCACGCTCAATGATGACGGGCACCGGGACGATGACGATTTCGCCGGGAGAGCGCGGATCGTTGTGCTTGCTGCGCTTCCCCCATTCGTGCTCGCCAATGTAGGTGCGGCGGGTCAGGACGCGATGGACCTGACCGATGCCCCAACGACCGCCGTCGCGGGTGAAGATGCCCTTTGCGTTGAGATGCTTGACGATCGCCTTGACGCCCATCTGGCCGCTGTCGCCCTGACCCTCCAGAGCGAGCCGATAGATCAGCCGGATCGTGTCGGCGTGCAACGGGTCGATTTCCAGCTTTTTCTTGGTCTTTGCCCCACGTTGCTCGGCGGCGGCGATCCGATAGCCGATGGGCGGCAGCGAGCCGTTCCAGAAGCCTTGCCGGGCGTTCTCCTTCAAGGCGCGCGTGACGTGCTTGCCGTTCTCCTTCGACTGGTATTCGTCGAACAATGACATGATCCGCCGCATCATGTCGTGGATCGGGTCGTCCCCCAGTTCCTGCGTGATGGAAATGAGCCGCACGTCATTCTTGGCGAGCTTCCGATAGTAGTATTCCATGTCGAAAGCGTCGCGGAAGAAGCGCGAGAAGCTGTGAACCAACACCACGTCGAAGGGCGCGGGCTTCGACGTGCCCGCCTCGATCATCCGCTGAAACTCGGGACGGCGATCGTTGGTGGCGGTGTTGCCCGGTTCCACGAAGATTTCGACAAGCTGATAGCCGCGCGCCGCGCAATACGCCTCGCCCTGCTTGCGCTGGTCGGGGATCGACACGTCATGCTCGGCCTGCCGGGCGGTCGAAACGCGTAGATAGAGGGCAGCCCGCAGGGCGACGTTGGGGGATTGTGCGTTCACTTGCGGGTTCCTTTCGACTTGCGCTGCTCGATCAGGGGCAAGACCAGTTCCACGCGGTCATGCATGACCTTGGGGACCAGTTTGAGGCCCTTGCCCTTCTCCATGCGGACAAGGCCGTAGCCGGCCATGGCCTTGAGGGTCCGGGACAGGTTGGATTTTGCGCGGCCGGTGATCTGCGCCAGCTCCTCCAGTGACTCCGGTTCCTGCTCGTGGATGACGCGGAGCAATTCGCAATTGCTGGGCGAGAGGAACTTGGCAAAGGACATGGTGGACGCGAACCAGACGGTCGGATCGCCGGGCGCTGGCTTTTCCTCGCCTCTGGCGATCCGCATGGTGCGGGCCTTCATTTCGTCGGGTTCGGCGATCCCGACTTTGAGTATCGTCATGGCGCGGCTCGATCATTAGTTATGGCTTTTCATTATCATACAGCGATAACTTTTTCAAGCCTTCCGGCAGATGGAGCGAACCGAACATCTCGTCGAAAACATCGGCGAACCAGCGCTCGAACACCTGAATCTCGGCCTCGGTGATCGGCACATCGTCGGGCCAGTCATCAATGACAGGCAGCTTCTCCACGTCGAAGACATGAGGCGGAGTGCCGCGCGACGGGCTGATGCGCGGCTTAGGATCGTCATCATAGTCGTAGAGGTCCTCAGGGAGCGTTCCAGGGGCCGGCTGTCTTGGGCGGCCTCGTTGGGCGCGGCGGCGCTCTGCGCACATGGTAACCTCCGTGTTTCGCTGGTGGATTCCGGGGCGTTAAAGACCCCGGAATTAGGCGAAGCATGGAGGGGCATCTGCGGCGCGTAGCGTGCCGCATTCGCGCCTGTGTGCTGACGGCACCCCATGATCAGGTGGTGTGCGAGGTCACTACGGCCGTCATGTGCATTGTAAAAGGATAATGCCGTCGCACCTTCATCATTGCAGATCTTAATGCGAATATCCGTCGATGCTAAATGAGGCGCTAGCCAATTTCGATAAGCCGAGCATAGATCATTCTTCCTCAAGCTAGTGGCTTGGGCTGATCGACACTCATGCGGTCGCGCAAATCCATACAGCGGCGACTGTCGAGTCAGTTCGTCGCCAGATAGCCGCCATCCACTGGCAGGCTGACCCCGGTAACGAACGAGGCTTTGTCCGACAGCAGGAAGGCCGCCGCCGCGCCGACTTCCTCCGGTTCGCCCAGGCGGCGGATCGCCTGTGGGTCGGTGATCGCCTT
>DASWOH010000158.1:0-5145 GCA_036398815.1 Rhizobium sp.
AAGCCCGCCACCATGTCGCACCGCGAGGACTGGCGCAGCCTGCCGCTGATCACTATCGATCCGGCCGACGCCAAGGACCACGACGACGCCGTCTATGCCGAAATGGACCCTTCGCCCGACAATCCGGACGGCGTGATCGTCACCGTCGCCATCGCCGACGTCTCCTGGTATGTCCGCCCCGGCTCCGCGCTGGACCGCGAGGCCCTGAAGCGCGGCAACTCGGTCTATTTCCCGGACCGCGTGGTGCCGATGCTGCCCGAGCGCATCTCCAACGATCTCTGCTCCCTCAAGGAGGGTGTCGACCGCCCTGCCCTTGCCGTGCGGATGATCTTTTCCAAGGAAGGCCGCAAGGCGGGTCACACCTTCCATCGCATTATGATGAAGAGTGCCGCCAAACTCTCCTACCAGCAGGCACAGGCGGCGATCGACGGCCAGCCGGACGACAAGACCGGGCCGATGCTGGAGCCTATCCTGAAGCCGCTCTGGCACGCCTACAAGATCATGCAGCGTGGCCGCGAACGGCGCCAGCCGCTCGAACTCGACATGCCCGAGCGCAAGATTCAGCTGAAGCCGGACGGCACGGTCGATCGTGTTATCGTGCCGCCGCGTCTCGACGCTCACAAGCTCATCGAAGAGATGATGATCCAGGCGAATGTCGCCGCCGCCGAAACGCTGGAAAAGAAGCGGCAGGCGCTGATTTATCGCATCCATGACGGCCCGACGCTTGCCAAGCAGGAAGTGCTGCGTGAATTCCTCGCGACGCTCGACATCTCGCTTGCCAAGGGCGGCAATGTCCGCGCCAACAGCTTCAACGGCATCCTGGCGAAGGCCGAGGGCACAGCGCACCAGACCATGGTCAACGAGATGGTGCTGCGTTCGCAGAGCCAGGCGATTTACAGCCCCGACAATATCGGGCATTTCGGCCTGAACCTGATGAAGTACGCGCATTTCACCTCGCCGATCCGCCGCTATGCGGATCTGATCGTGCATCGCGCCCTCGTCGGCTCGCTGGGCTTCGGCGAAGGCGGTATCACGCCGGATGAAGAGGCAGCGCTCGACGATATCGCCGCCGAGATTTCCACCTTCGAACGCCGCGCCATGGCGGCCGAGCGCGAGACGGTCGATCGGCTGATCGCCCACCATCTTGCCGGGCGCGTCGGCGAGGAATTCGAGGCCCGCGTCGGCGGTGTGACCAAATCGGGACTTTTTGTCACCCTGCCCGACTATGGCGCCGATGGTTTCATTCCTATATCCACGCTCGGCTCCGACTATTTCATCTATGACGAGGCGCATCAGGCGCTGACGGGTGAGAAGACCGGGCTCGGCTTTCGCCTCGGCGACAGCGTGACGGTGCGGCTGGTGGAAGCGATCCCGCTTGCCGGTGCCCTGCGCTTCGAAATGCTGAGCGACGGTCGCGCCATGCCGACAGCGGTGCGCTCCTTCCACAAGGCGGCGCGCCGCAACAAGAGCCCGGCGCGCAAGGCGCCGGGAACGAGGCCACCGCGCGGCCGCCGATGAATGCCGGCTGCCGGCAGGAAGGAAACATTCATGACGAGCAGCCCGTCCGACTCCACGATCCGCTATGGCGGCCCAGACGAGGCTGAACGGCCGCTGGGGCGCTCGATCATGCGCGGCGCGATGAACCGCTGTCCACGCTGCGGCACGGGCAAGCTCTTCCGTGCCTTCCTGAAACCGGTCGACCGCTGCGCCGCCTGCGGCGAGGAGATGTTCCACCAGCGCGCCGACGACCTGCCGCCCTATCTGGTGATCCTCGTGCTCGGCCATGTCGTGGTCGGCGGCTACATGATGACGGACATGGCCTTTCACCTGCCGATCTGGGCGCATCTCGCCATCTGGGCGCCGATCACGGTGATCACCGCGCTCGCCGTGATCCAGCCGATCAAGGGTGGCGTCATCGGCCTGCAATGGGCGCTCAGGATGCATGGCTTCGGCGGCCATGACGACAGCCCGGATGAGTGGGATCAGGGGAACGGGCGCTCTTGAACACCGTGCACGAACGGATATCGCCAGCCTTGCAGGCCGGGCCGCGTCGGCATGTGCCGTTACGCCCTTTGCCCATGACCGATATCGAATCACCGCATATCGGTGATTCGCGGGAATTGCCCGAGCTCCAACGGCTTGACATCGGCAGCGTTTCTTGTCTGAACATGCCGGGCGTCGAAAGGATCATTCTGGAGGGTGCGATCGATCCCATGAAAGCCGACCCGTCACCTGGATTTGGCCGTGCCGTGCCTTTCTATCCCCCCGCGTCGCGAATGATTCGTTCGCCATATGCTCTAAGGATCAATTCATGACTGAATCGACGAACGGCAAGGCCGGCCATGTCGAAGAAATTCATTGGCCTTCGCTCTTCGCCGCCATTTCGTCCGTTTCCGCCGTCGGCATCGCCATCGGCCTCGGTCTTCCGCTTCTCAGCATCATCCTGGAAAAACGCGGCATTCCCTCGAGCCTGATCGGGCTGAACACGGCGATGATGGGGGTCGCCGCGATGATAGCGGCCCTGATCACCACGAAGCTCGCCCACCGCTTCGGTGTCGTGCAGACGATGATATGGGCCGTCGTGCTCTCCGCGCTGAGTTCCCTGGGCTTCTATTACGCCGAAAGCCTGGCGCTCTGGTTTCCGCTACGCCTGATCTTTCACGGCTCGACGACGACCCTGTTCATCCTGTCGGAATTCTGGATCAACGCCGCCTCGCCGCCCTCCAAGCGCGGCTTCGTGCTCGGCCTCTATTCCACGGTTTTCTCTCTCGGCTTTGCCGCCGGCCCCCTGCTGTTCTCGCTGGTCGGCAGCGACGGGCTGATGCCGTTCGCCATCGGCGCCTGCATCATTCTCGCCGCGGCCATACCGATCTTCATTGCCCGCAAGGAGAGCCCGATCGTCGACGAAAAGCCGGAACTGCACTTCATCCGCTACGTCTTCCTGGTGCCGACAGCAACGGCCGCCGTCTTCGTGTTCGGCGCGGTGACCGTCGGCGGCGGGTCGTTGTTCACCAGCTATGCCACTCGGTTGGGCTTCAACGAATCGCAGGCCGCCCTGCTGCTGACCGTGATGGGCATCGGCAACTTCATCTTCCAGATCCCCCTCGGGCTGCTTGCCGACCGATTGCACGACAAGCGGCCGCTGCTATCGATCATGGCCGCCGTCGGGCTCATTGGCGCGTTGCTGCTGCCCTCTCTCGCCTGGAATTGGATACTTCTGGCGGTCATCCTGTTGTTCTGGGGCGGCTGCGTCTCCGGCATGTATACGGTGGGCCTGAGCCACCTCGGAACGCGGCTGACGGGCTCCGATCTGGTGGCAGCCAATGCCGCCTTCGTTTTCTGTTACGCGGTTGGCATGGTCCTCGGCCCGCCGACCGTCGGCACCGCCATGGATATCGCCAACCCCAGTGGTTTCGCCTGGGCGATCGCCTTTTTCTTCGGCCTTTATGTGGTGCTTTCGGGGATACGGCTGCTTTTCATGGGCAACAGGGGTTGACTTTTCGGGCGCGATTTGTAGTTTCGCGCCAGAATTTGCCGTGGACCTCCGCACCGGCCGTCCACGGCTTTCATTTTTCTTAAAGGCAGGACGACTATGGCCAAGGCTACCACCATCAAGATCAAGCTGCTGTCGACGGCCGACACCGGTTTCTTCTACGTCACGACGAAGAACAGCCGTACGATGACGGACAAGATGACGAAGACGAAGTACGACCCGATTGCTAAGAAGCACGTCGAGTTCAAGGAAACGAAGATCAAGTAAGTTTCCTAAACTTCTGGTTACAAAAAAGGCGCAACCGCAAGGTTGGCGCCTTTTTCTTTTTGGGCCTTCTTTCCTATGCAAGACTTTGCAAAGATGCCGATAATCAGGAAAATCTAAAGCGCATCCCACTGATATTCAGGACCAAAGAAAAACGCCGTCTTCCAAAGGAAGAGCGGCGTTTTAATTGGGGGCCGGCTAGCCTGCAAAACGGCACGAGGAACCGTTTGAAATTGCCTGCCAGCCGACCGACCCCACGACCCAGGAGATGCGGCGGACCTGAGCATCATGGGGTATTCTCCAGCCCTCTCGGGCTATCTCTATATGGGACTAAATTTGCGCGAAATCGAAAGAAAATCAACAAATTCTTAATGATAAAAAATTGCTGTCTGAGCGAATGGTTAAAATTCCCGCTTTTACCCGGTTCCGCCCCTAGAAAAGATAGCAATCCCCAAGCGAGTACATCTTAAAAACGAAGAGATAATTAGCGTATACATAGCAAATTCGAACGAGAGATACTGATGTATAATTCCATACTATGGTGACAAGCATATTATGAGCAGCGCGCTCATAGTTTTTCACCGATTCAATTTCAAAGCCTCCAAGAATATCGCGCACAATACGTTATCGGGCATTGGATCATTGCCGACAGAAAAGCATTTTCGTTGGATTATACAACAATTATAACGTTTATTCTGCGACAGGAATCGGCTCGCACATAGTTGTGGAACCATGAGTTAAATTTTTTGATCGCTGTTCAAAACTCCGAAATGCCCATGAATATCGAAGGGGAACCGGACTCCGGAACGGCATCATCCTGGATCAGGCGGCCGCCGCAACCACCCGATTGCGGCCTGCCTTCTTGGCTTCATAAAGGGCAAGATCGGCTTGCTTCATCAACTGCTCGGGCGTCTCTATGGATTCCAGGCGGGACGAAATGCCGAACGAGGCGGTGATGTTGAGCGCAGCGCCCGTTTCCCGTAGCGTGACGGGCACGGTTTCCACCGTAGCGCGCAGACGCTCGGCAACGGCGGCGGCCACCTCGGGAGGCGTATCCGGCATCACCACGACGAATTCCTCGCCGCCATAGCGACAGGCCAGGTCGGCACCGCGAACGGTGGAGCGGATACGAGCGGCAAATTCCTTCAGCACTTCGTCGCCGGCGTCATGGCCGTAAGTATCGTTCACCAGCTTGAAGCGGTCGATGTCGGTGATCAGGATCGAGAGCGGCCGGCCACGCGCCAGAGAGCGATTGAAGAGAATCTTCAGGTGATTGTCGAGATAGCGCCTGTTGTTGAGGTGCTGCCAGTTCCCGGCAAAGTTCTTCCCGTGCAACAACTCTTACAGCGTCCGCCGCTCGCATCGCACTCACCATCCCGCGAAAATTC
>DASWOH010000159.1:0-3381 GCA_036398815.1 Rhizobium sp.
ACGACCGCCAGCCAGAGAATATTGTTGAAGATCGACTGGCGGAATTCCGTGTCGTTGAAGGCCCAGACATAGTTGGCGCCGCCAACGAATTTGCTGCCGTCAGGACCGTAAAAAGACAGGATGAACGTCGCGACCACCGGATAGACCAGGTAGACGGCAAGCAATAGGAGTGCCGGCCCGAGGAAAAGCCAGGGACGGATCAGTCCGCGACGACGCAGATTGACTGCGACCCGGTGAACATCGTCGCCCTCTTTTGCCGGGAAAATCAGGTCCAGCAACTTGTTGGAAAACAGAAAATACGCGGCACAGACGGCAACGCCGAATATCATGGCTCCGACCGCCGACAGGATCTGCGAAATCATCTTTCCCTCCCGATTTTTTTGCTTGTTCGAAGCCACCCGTCCGGCATCGGCGGTGCTCTCCGAGGCACCGACCGCGGCAGGGCAGATCGGCGTCGCCGGGAGATACCGGCGACGCCTTTCCGCGATGTCAGACTACTTGATGCCGTCCCAAGCCTTCTGGATCTCGTCGGCGGAGTCCTGCGCCGACTTGCCGCCGACGAAGTCCACCATGCCGGTCCAGAATGCGCCCGCACCGATCTTGCCCGGCATCAGGTCAGAGCCGTCGAAGCGGAAAGTCGTCGCGGTCGTCAGGATCTCGCCTTCCTTCTTCAGCGTGTCATTGGCGTAGGTGGCCGTGTTGACGCCCTTGTACGGGGTCAGGAAGCCGGACTGCGCCATCCAGACTTCCTGGGCGATCGGCGTCTGCAGGAACTGGATGAAGGCGCGCGCGGCCTTCGAGTCCTTGGTGATCGCCGCCAGCGTACCGGCACCGAGAACCGGCTTGCCGAGTTCCGGATGCGCTGCATAGGGCGGGAAGTAGAAGAAGTCGGCGTCCTGGCCGAGCTTCGTGCCTTCCGGGAAGAAGGACGGGATGAAGGAGGCCTGCTTGTGCAGATAGCACTTCGGCGGAACCGCGAAGAGGCCCTTCGGGCTGTCGCGGAAATCGGTCGAGGCGACAGCTGCGACGCCGCCGTTGACGTATTTGGCATTCTTGGCGAACTTGCCGAATTCGTCGATGGCGTTGACGACTTTGGGATCATTGAACTTCAGGCTGTTGTCGACCCAGCCGTCATAATTCTGCGGCGATACGGTGCGCAGCATCAGGTCTTCGACCCAGTCGGTCGCCGGCCAGCCGGTGGCGCCGCCCGAACCGAGGCCAATGCACCAGGGGGTGCCGCCGTCCTTGACGATCTGGTCGGAGAGCTTGAACAGGTCTTCCATGGTGGTGGGGACCTTGTAACCGGCTTCCTCGAAGTTTTCCGGCACGTACCAGACGAGCGACTTCAGGTCGGCCTTGTACGGGAAGGCGTAGAAGGCGTCCTTGCCGTCCTTGCCCTTATAGGTGCCGTATCCGACCCAGCTATCGCCGGCGCCGTAGTTCGTCTTGATCCAGGAGGCCAGATCGTCGCCGAGCGGCGTCAGATAGCCCTTGCTGGCGAGGTTGGCGAGCAGCCCCGGCTGCGGCAGGATCGCGACGTTCGGCGGCGAACCGGCCTGGGTGTCGATGACGATCTGCTGCTCATAGTTTTCCGAGGACGAATATTTGACGTTCGCGCCGGTCGCTTCGATGAAATAGCCGAGAACGCTGGTAAAGAGCGCCTCGTCCTCGCCACGCCACGGACCGAAGATGGTCAGCGTCTCGCCCTTCAGGTCCGCATGGGCGGACTTGAAATCGTCATAACTCTTCCAGTTGAACTTGGAATCCTGGCCGGGCTGGAATTTCAAATCGGCCGACATCGCCGTTCCGGCCGCCAGGACGGCGGCGGCAACAGTCATCAAAAACAACTTGTTCATGTGGTTGTCCTCCCAAATACAATCCCACGAGCCTGAGCACATCCCGTGTGCAGCGCGCCCATTTCCTCAAAGCGCTTTGGCTACCCACTCATCCCATTGCAGGCGACACGGAGTCAAGCGATTTTCCGAATTTGGCCGCCGCGCGCACCATATCTCGCGTTGCAACATGAAATGGATGGCAATATTTCGCTATTTATCTTGTTTCGACTGCCTCTCCTGCTACATAGTTAAAAGCGCTTTGGAAGCCAGCCGTGCGACAGGAGGGGTTTTTATGTCATAGCGGCGGGGAGATTGAGGAGCCAAACCAAGTGAATCTGAAGCAGCTATCGCAAATGCTTGGGCTGTCGCAAACGACAGTCAGCCGCGCATTGAACGGTTATCCGGAGGTCAACCGCGAGACCCGGGAGCGCGTGCTCAAAGCCGTTCGGGAAACGGGCTATCGGCCCAACAAGGCGGCGCAACGGCTTGCGACCGGCAAGGCCGGCTCGATCGGGCTGGTCATGCCGACATCGCCCGGCAATTCTTCCGACGTGCATTTCAGCGAATTCCTGACCGGGCTCGGCGAGGAAGCGCTGCGGCACGATTTCCATTTCGTTCTGACACCGGCCGATCCGAACGATGAGGTCGGCGCTCTGAAGCGGCTTGCTGCCAGCGGCAATGTCGACGCCTTGTTCGTCAACTATATGCGCGGCCATGACCCTCGTCTCGACATGCTGAAATCGCTATCCATGCCCTTTCTCGTGCATGGGCGATCCATCGGCTCGGAGCCGGACTATCCCTTTCTCGACATCGACAACGAAGCGGCTTTCTACGACGCCACCAAATTGCTGCTGCAGCTTGGCCACAAGCGTTTCGCACTGCTGAACGGCCCCATGTATCTCGATTTTGCGATCCGGCGGAAAAACGGTGTGGACGCCGCCCTTGCCGAGCGCGGGCTGATGCTGGACGAAGCCTGCGTCAGCCATACGGCAATGACCGATGAGCAAGGCCTGCTCGTCATGGAGCGCATTCTGCAACTCGACAAGCCGCCGACCGCCATTCTTTGCTCCAGCACCGTGCTGGCGCTGGGCGCGGTGCGCGCCATCAACCAGGCGAAACTGAAGCTCGGCGAAGATATCTCGCTGATTGCCCATGACGACGTGCTGACGCTCCTGAAGCCGGAGAATTTCACCGTGCCGCTGACGACCACGCGCTCGTCGCTGCGCGCCGCCGGCGTGCGCATCGCCGAACGGCTGATCGCCGAGATCAAGCATACGGAGACATTGCCCGAACAGGAGCTTTGGAAGGCCGAGTTGATCGTTCGCGCCTCGACCGGCGTGGCGCCGGCCGATTAAGTCGAATTCAGAACTTCGGCGCCGTCTTGCCCGCGGCGCGATAGGCGGCGATGACGGTATTGGCCATCAGCATGGCGATGGTCATCGGCCCGACACCGCCCGGAACCGGCGTGATGACATCGGCAACATCGCTGGCCTCGGCAAAGGCGACATCGCCGACCAGCCGGCTCTTGCCATCGCCGCGCTCAGGT
>DASWOH010000160.1:0-2152 GCA_036398815.1 Rhizobium sp.
GAGGGGTCAAGGATCGCATGGCGACCGCCAGCGGCGGCAAGTGGAGGAACCGATTTTCTGGCGGCGTCCAAAAGGACGGCGGCTGAAAATTGGAGGGGCCGCGCAGTCCTTGACGCCGGAGCGGCGGGTGTACACTTGGCAGTCAGAGATGGGGTAATCGGCTTAGAACCTCAGCTCCAGCGAAAGAAGGTGCTGCGCTTCGAGCTGATGATAAAACGTGGTCTGAACCACCAGCCACAAGCATCAGGAAAGGAAGCGCAGCATGAAATATTATGCCGGTCTCGATGTTTCCGTAAAGGAGACTTCTGTTTGTATTGTTGACGAACGAGGGACAATTGTCAGGGAACGTAAGACGGTGAGCCATCCCGCCGACCTCGTGGCACTTCTGAGTGATCCGCAGTTGCATCTTGAGCGGGTTGGCCTTGAAGCAGGGCCGCTATCTCAATGGCTGTACGAGGGGATGGCTAAGGCCGGGCTACCCGTGATCTGCATCGAGACACGACACACCAAGGCGTTTCTCAAGGCCCATACGCCGAACAAGAGCGATCGCAACGATGCACGAGGCATCGCGCAGATGATGCGCGTCAATCTATTCCGCCCTGTGCATGTGAAAACGCTGACCAGTCAGAAGCGCCGTGCGATGCTGACCGCGCGCAAGATGCTCCAGGAAAAAGCCATCGCCATTGAGAACGATATTCGTGGCCTTCTGCGCAACTTCGGGCTCAAGGTTGGGCCGATTGGTACAGTCAAATTCGAGGAGCGTATCCGTGAGCTTATCAACGATGCGCCCGATCTGGTTGCCATTATGGAACCGTTGCTGGCCGGAAGGAAAAAGCTGCGGGAAGAGTTCGCAAAGCTGGATCGCCAGGTTCTGAAAGAAGCCAAGTATGATCCAGTTTGCAAAAGGCTGATGACGGTCCCCGGCGTCGGTCCCATCGTTGCGCTGGCTTATACGTCAACGATCGACATTCCAGCTCGATTTCGAAACTCGCGTTCGGTCGGAGCCGTATTGGGACTGACGCCGGTTCTCAATCAGTCAGGAGAAAGCCACCGAATAGGCCACGTCTCAAGATGCGGTGATGCAATGATGCGCGGGCTTCTTTATGAGGCTGCGCAGGTCCTTCTGACACGCGTAGAGAAGTGGTCATGGCTGAAAGCGTGGGCGATGAACGTCGCCAAACGACGTGGCGCCAGGAAAGCCATCGTTGCGCTGGCCCGAAGGCTCGGAGTGATCTTGCATCGGATGTGGTGCGATGAATCTGATTTCCGTTGGACACGGGAAACGTTGCCCGCTGCATAGTAGATATACCGCAATAAAAAGTTCTGCCTGACGGCGGAAGACGTCCTTCGCGGACGATGGATGATGTGAGTTCGCTTTCTCTCTTACTCCGGTGATGCCGTGCATCATCAGGTTGCGTCAGAGCTTGGACCGCACCATTCTTCTGGTCCCATGGTGGGAGGGCTTAGGGGCCGATCCCGGAGAGAAGCGCGGGCCGCGAAAAGACGTCGAACGCCTCAATACTTGAAACTATGAAGTGCTTGACCTCAACACGCCGATTAGAGAAGAGAGATAGAACCACGGCGCCAGGGGCGCCGTGTCCGTTTCCGGCGTCCAGCCGGTCTCTCGACCTCTCCGCCATCCTGCCGCCGGATGATCCCATTGACGATGGGGCAGCCGCGAGAGCGCGGCGCCATCCGAATGGGACGAAACCCGCAAGGGGTTCGGTGAGCGGCAGCGATTAGCACCGTCCGCCGCAGGCGGCTCGCCCGGATCAATCTGCCGGTACGACAATGCATCACCGTCATGAATCGATTGGGACCGACCGATTCAAAACTCTCGTTGGACGGCGGGATAAAGTCATGGCCATCCTACGATCATGGCACTCTACAGTTTTCGGCTTTACTGCCAGCGGATCGACCGCACTCAAAACATGGCGCGCTATTACGCGCTTTCCATCCAACCGACCTTATTTGGCGAAGCTGCCGTCGTGCGCTGTTGGGGACGGATTGGAAAGCGCGGCGGCGAGAAGTCGGAGGTCTTCGCTTCGGAAAAGGACGCAGCGGTGTATTTCCTTGAACTGGCCCGTCGAAAGCGCACAAAAGGGTATAAACCGGTTGGAAACTGTGGAAATCTGGCCAGATCGCTGACCTT
>DASWOH010000161.1:0-2856 GCA_036398815.1 Rhizobium sp.
TGGAGTAGTAAATGGTTTGAGCGTCGCGGCGGGTCTTTACCAACTTCTGGGCGCGGAGCTTCGAAAGATGTTGGGAAAGCGCAGATTGGCTAAGCCCCACTTGGTTGGCCAATACGCCGACCGGGACTTCACCCTTGACCAAGCTGCAAAGAATCATGAGGCGCTTGGGGTTCGCCATTGCAGATAGTAATGCTGCCGCCACGTTGGAATGGTCGGCTAAATCTCTTGTTTTCATCTTTTGATCTTCCTAATGCGAGCGTACATCAGAAATTGCGTAATTTCTAAACCGGGGAGCTAACCCGATAAGCTACAATACCAAGATGGGTGAAAGATTGTATATACCTAAATTTAAGGTATCGAGTATGCTATTTTAGATATGTATGTAGTAGCGTTGCTTAACTCCTCCAAAGGTGGGTCGAATTCCCATCTTAAGGTCTTATTTCCCCGAATTAGGTCGATTCCCGCCATATCCAGGCCATAAATCCGCCAATCTTCGCCCTCGCCGCCACCTGACCTGCCGACAATAGCCGAGACTATGTCAGGGCGGCGGGCTACTAATTCTCGCACTACCGCATCTGCATCTTTCGCGAGCATTTCGTTAGCCGCCGAAAGAATCATCAGATCGGCGCCCGGCAAAATATAGGCCTTGCCGAAGCCGCCATTCAGGCTGGCTGCAAGCGGGACGAGGCGGAAAAAGCGGAAATCCGGAAAATCGACATAGAGCTTCGCCTTGGGATGGCGGGCGAGAAAACGCGCGCGAATGCGCTCATGCAGCGGATTTTCGCGTTCGACGCGCTCGGCATTGCATTGGACGCTGAGGCGTGGATGGGCGAGGGGATCGCCCTTGCCGGGCTCGCCGAAGAGGACCGAGGCGCGTGGGTCCTTCGACAGCGCCTTCGTATGGGCAGAAAGGCCGGACACGAGGATGACCGGCACGCCATCGACATCGGTGCCGGTCAGCGCGCGGCTGACGGAGGGAAAGCCAGTCTCGGGATCGATGACGGCAAGTGCCGCGTGGCGGGCCGAGCGCAACAGGATACGTGCCTGCTTGCGCGCCTCATCGTCGGTTTCCCGCAGCACGGACGGCTTGTCGTTCATCGTCTCTCTCCCGCAGGACGGGAAGAGCAGTCCGTGTGGACTACTCCTTCCGCCGGTGGCTGGTGAGTCCGGCCACGACATCCTGGGCGGAGATCGTCCCGATAACCACGCCGTTGTCAACGACGCCGATATTGCCCGGCTGGCGCGTCAGCGCGTCGAGAATGTCGATGAGCGGCGTTGTCGCCGTGGCTGTGCCGGTGACGGCGCCGCCGACAGGGGGATGACCGAGACCCTGCTGCATGACATCGCGCGCCGTCAGCATGCTGATCGGGTTCATGTGCTGCACGAAGTCGGCGACATACTGATCGGCGGGGTTCTTGACGATATCCTGGGGGGTGCCGCACTGGATGATATGGCCGCTCTCCATGATGGCGATGCGGTTGCCGATGCGGAAGGCTTCGTCGAGATCGTGGCTGACGAAGAGGATCGTCCGCTTCAGGCGGCGCTGGAACTCCAGAAGCTCGTCCTGAAGGCGAGTACGGATCAGTGGGTCGAGCGCCGAGAACGGCTCGTCCATGAGCAGGATCGGCGCGCCGGTGGCAAAGGCGCGGGCGAGGCCGACACGCTGCTGCATACCGCCGGAGAGTTCGTTGACCCTGCGGTTGGCCCACTGCGTCAGGTTGACGAGTTCCAGCTGTTCATCGACGCGCTTCTTGCGCTCAGGCTCCGGCACGCCGGCTAGTTCCAGGCCGAAGCCGACATTGTCGGCGACCGTGCGCCAAGGCAGCAGCGCGAACTGCTGGAACACCATGGAGACGGTGTGCATGCGCAGGTCGCGCAGCGCCTTGGGGCTACAGTCATAGGGGTCGACCGGGCCGGTCTTGGTATTGACGACGACATCGCCGCGTACGACCGGCGCCAGGCCGTTGACGGCGCGCAGCAGCGTCGATTTGCCGGAGCCGGACAGGCCCATGAGCACGAGTATTTCGCCTTCCTCGATCTCCAGCGAGGCGTTGGCGACGCCAAGGACCAGGCCGGTCGCCTTGCCGATCTCGTCGCGGGTCTTTCCTTCGTCCGCAAGCTTGAGGGCTGCCTCGGGACGGTCGCCGAAGATGATGCTGACATTTTTGAAGCCGACGGCGGTGGTCATGAGCGGTCTCCTTCGCCGGGGGCACGGAACATGCGGTCGAGAATGATCGCGAGAATGACGATGCAGGCGCCGGAATCGAAGCTCTTGGCGACGTTGACGCTGTTCAGCGCGCGCAGCACCGGCACGCCGAGGCCAGGTGCGCCGACGAGGGCGGCGATGGACACCATCGAGAGCGACAGCATGATCGTCTGCGTCAGGCCGGCCATGATCTGCGGCGTGGCGAAGGGCAGCTCGACCTTGCGCAATACCTGCCGCGGCGTCGCGCCGAAGGATTCAGCCGCTTCGACGAGGGATGGCGGCGTCGAGATGATGCCGAGGCGGGTCATGCGGATCGGCGCGGGAATGGCGAAGACGACAGTGGCGACCAGGCCCGGCACCATGCCGAGGCCGAGCAGGATCATCGCCGGCACCAGATAGACGAAAGTCGGGATGGTCTGCATCAGGTCGAGGATCGGCCGCATGAACGCATAGAGCCAGGGGCGGCGGGCAGCGGCGATGCCGAGGGGAACGCCGACCAGCATGCTGACGAAGGTCGAGGCCAGCACCAGCGCCAGCGTCTCGGTCGTTTCCTTCCAATAGCCCTGGTTGATGGTGATCAGTAGGCCGATCAAGGTCAGAGCCGCCACCGGAATGCTCCGGCGCAGCCAATAGGCGATGGCCGCGATAAC